>NZ_JBIVAX010000121.1:0-1011 GCF_044745805.1 Kitasatospora sp. NPDC086801 | reverse complement strand
ATCGGTAAGCCGTGTGCGGGAAAACCGCACGCACGGATTGAAAGGGGACGGAGGAACCAGGCCCGCGAGGGCACTGCGCCTCCAACTACCAATGAACGAGGACCGCCTCACCGCCCTCGCCCTCGGCTTCCTCCGGGGCCCGGGCAGCAACGCCCGTACGATCCTCGGACTTGCCGGCCCGCCCGCCGCCGGCAAGTCCACCCTGGCCCGGTGCCTGGTCACCGAGATCGAACGCGCCGAAGGCCCCGGCAGCGCCGCGTACGTCCCGCTCGACGGCTTCCACCTGTCCGCCGCCCAGCTGGACCGCCTCGCCCTGACCCACCGCAAGGGTGCCCCCGCCACCTTCGACGCCCACGGCTACGTCGCCCTGCTGCGCCGCATCGCCGCCGACCGCTTCCAGGACATCTACGTCCCCGACTTCGACCGCACCCTCGACGAACCGGTCGCCGCCCGCCACGTCGTCCGCCCGCACACCCGCCTCGTCATCACCGAGGGCAACTACCTCGCCTCCACCGACACCCCGTGGCCGGAAGCCCGCCGCCTGCTGCGTGAACTCTGGTACGTGGACACCGATGACGCCCTCCGCGAGGAGCGCCTGCTCCGCCGCCACCGCGACGGCGGCCGCGACGAGGCCACCGCCCGCCACTGGGTGACCGGCAACGACCACCCCAACGGCGAGTACGTGAAAGCCGGCCGCGCACTCTGCACCCGGACCGTCCCCGGCAGCGGTTTGCCCGAGACGCCGGACAGGGGTAGTGTTCTCTAGTCGCTTGACAGGGAGCACCGGACACGCATCTGCGCGGACGGTCCCGGGGCGGCCAATCCTTTTGAAACACCACTTCCCGGTCTGGGCTGGGTCGCGTTTTGTCGCGGCTTGGTTCTTATTTCGGCGTGCTCGTTTTATTGGATTGCGGCGGATTCGCTTTTCGGAGCAGGGATCGGCTAGAGTTTGAAACGTCGGACGGGGCGTCAAGCCGCAGAAGACACCGGCGAGTTGGATGAAGGAAGCCC
>NZ_JBIVAX010000120.1:0-1011 GCF_044745805.1 Kitasatospora sp. NPDC086801 | reverse complement strand
AGGTTGTCGATCGATGCGATGTGGATCATGGCTTCGGAGCTGGTCGGCAGGGTCTCGTAGTCGCGGGCCAACCGGCGGCGCTGCATGATCCACCCCAGGCTTCGTTCGACCACCCACCGCCTTTTCACCACGTGGAATCCGGGGACGTCGGACTTCCGGTGAACGACCTCGACGTCGATGCCCAGGCTTGCGCCGTGCTCGATCATGGCGTTCTTGAAGCCGGTGTCGACCCAGCTCTTGGAGATGCTGGGATAGGTCTTCTTGGCCTGGTCGAGGAGGCGTATTCCCAGGGCATTCTCGGACAGGCTCGCGGCGGCGACGGTGACGACGAGGATGAGTCCGATGGTGTCGGTGAGGATGCCTCGCTTGCGGCCGACGATTTTCTTCGCGGCGTCGGTTCCCTGGCTGGCCAGGGGCACGTTGGTGGAGGTCTTGACGCTCTGGGTGTCGATCACCGAGGCGGTCGGCTCGGGCTTGCGTCCTTCCTTTACTCGGGCCAATCCAGTGAGGTCGTAGTTGAGTTGGGCGAAGAGCCCCTCATCGCGCCAGGCAGCGTAGTAGGCGTAGACGGTGCCGTGGTTCGGAAAGTCGTGCGGGAGGTACTTCCAGGGGATTCCGGTGCGGTTGACGTAGAGGATCGCATTGAACACGTCGCGCAGTTCGACCTTCGCCGGCTGGCCGGTCGGCCGACGGTCAAGTCGGGCCTTTCTCCATGCCGTCAGAACCGGCTCGATCAGGGCCCATCGGGCGTCGGACAGATCGCTCGGGTACGGCTTGCGCTCGGTCATGACACAGCGTCAGCACTGATGGGGCGGAGGATCCCGTTCCACTACCAGATCGGCGTTTCTATGACTTCTTCAAACCAGACGGACTACAGGGCACAGATACGGGCAATACGGGCAGCCGATCCCCTGGCCAAAGGATGGATGTTGTTCATCTATCGGGCATAGCGTAATCAAAGCGACGTGACCATAAGCCATTTATGGGATCAGAGATCCCAAAACCCCCACT
>NZ_JBIVAX010000119.1:0-1031 GCF_044745805.1 Kitasatospora sp. NPDC086801 | reverse complement strand
AGATGTACGGCCGGGCCAACTTCGACCTCCTACGCCGCCGCATCCTCCTATCACCATGACCAACCAGCCAAGACCCCTCAATCAGCGACAGAGCCAGAAGGGGCCTGGCATGTGGCGGGGGAGGTCGGCGAGGTGCCGCCCGCGTAGTTGCGGGGCCGTGCTGGTCCCGGAGGGGGAGGGTCTCCAGATGGTCTGCTTGTGCTCTATGCTCCTTCGCCGTCATGCGGCGGCAGAGGGATGCTGTAGGCGGCGTCAAGCCTGTCGATGATCTTCCGGAGTTCGCGGGCGGCCCGTGGTGACATTGCGTGCATCACCGTGTCGAGGAGGGCGCGAGCCTCCAAGGGGTTGCCGCAGCAGTACCAGTGCACGTTGCCCAGCTCGTAGTCGTGCCAGTGCTGCCGCTTGGAGCGGCGAACGTGGTCCCGCCACAGGCGCACAGCGACGGTGACATCCCCTGGTTGCAGGTAGTTCCGGGTGCGTTCGAGACGGACTACCTCGGAGAGTGCCCGCGAGGAGACACCGTCGATCGCGGGTCTCGAAGCCTGTGCCCGGTGTGGGGGGAGGCTGGTCCGGACGTCCGTCGGCCGTCTACGCGGCATGGACCTTTCGGTTCGTCATCACGCGGTCCATGGTGTCACGATCACGCGCGCTTTTCGAACGAGTTCACTCATCCGGGAGTTGTTCTGTGTCACCGAGTCGTCCCTGACGCGGTCGTTCTGACCTGCGACGAGGAATCTTGAGTGGCGAAGCGACCATGACTCACGGGCGTCAGCGTTCGGAGGTGCGGAGAGTTCTCGCCAGTGGATCTTGCTGGATCGTGAGGATGCTTGGCGAGTATTGCCGCGGCGAGTTCGATGGTGTCGGGGTAGATCGCGGCGTGTGTGTACGGCTTCGGGGATCAATCAGGACGTGGTTAGCGGTAAGCCCCTGATGCTCAGAGGGCGGAACGTAAGCTGATGTCCGTTTCGCCGTAGCGGAGGATGTGGCCGCGCCGGACGGCTACGGTCGCGGCAGGGTGAACAATCCCGGTT
>NZ_JBIVAX010000118.1:0-1064 GCF_044745805.1 Kitasatospora sp. NPDC086801 | reverse complement strand
CCGGACGGACGGTCGTCACGGTTGAAACCACCCGAGGGGCGGTCGCCACGGTCACGGTTGAAACCGCCACCGGAGGGGCGGTCGTCACGACGGAAGCCACCACCGGACGGACGGTCATCGCGACGGAAACCGCCACGGTCGCCACGGTCATCGCGGTTGAAACCACCCGAGGGGCGGTCACCACGGTCACGGTTGAAGCCACCACCGGAGGGGCGGTCGTCACGACGGAAGCCACCGCGGTCGCCACGGTCGTCGCGGTTGAAGCCGCCGGAGGGGCGGTCGTCACGACGCGGACGGTCGTCACGGTCACGGTTGAAGCCACCCGGGCGGTCATCACGACGGAAACCGCCACCACCGGACGGACGGTCGTCACGACGGAAACCGCCACCACCGGACGGACGGTCGTCACGACGGAAACCGCCACCGGAGGGGCGGTCGTCACGACGGAAGCCACCACCGGACGGACGGTCATCGCGACGGAAACCGCCACGGTCGCCACGGTCGTCACGGTTGAAGCCGCCCGAGGGGCGGTCGCCACGGTCACGGTTGAAACCGCCACCGGAGGGGCGGTCGTCACGACGCGGACGGTCGTCACGGTCATCGCGACGGTAGCCACCGCCGCCCTGACGGTCGTCCCGACGGGCGCCGCCACGGTCGTTGGACGAGCCCCCACGGGACCGGGGCTCGTAGCCTCGGCCGTCGTCCGATCGACGCTCGGGACGGTCCTGGGGCTGGTTCGACATCGTGGTGACTCCTTCTGCTGCTTCAGCTCCACCGCGCGGACTGAGCAACTCGGCTGCCGTCACGCGGTTTCGGCGCCGGCCTCCTGGCCGCGCACCATCTCCATTGTCCGACATCCCGGAACACTCCGCGCCTGGGCGGAGGTCCCGGCCTGCCGGGGTACTGCTCGTTCGCAAAACACAAAAAGGCCGCGGCCCCAGCGAATCGCTGGGGCCGCGGCCTTGAATAATTGTTCGGCGGCGTCCTACTCTCCCACAGGGTCCCCCCTGCAGTACCATCGGCGCTGTAAGGCTTAGCTTCCGGGTTCGGAATGTAACCGGGCG
>NZ_JBIVAX010000117.1:0-1095 GCF_044745805.1 Kitasatospora sp. NPDC086801 | reverse complement strand
CGGAACCGGCCACACGGCAGCTGGGGCAAGCGCCGCAAACCGCGGAAAGCGTAGGCACCAGCAGCCCAAAGAGCGATCTACAGCTGGAGTATTAGCCCGCCCGCGTTGACCCTTGACCAGATAGGAGTTGCACGAACTTCCTGATGGTACGGTCTCGTCCAGAGGCGATTCCGCCCGATACCCGCGCCGCGGACACACCGCGAGAAGAACGTGCATCGAACCCCGAGATCACGACTCGGGATTCGCCGTCGCCGTATCGACCCTTCTTCGAAGAGTCCGCCCGTCATGGTCCCAGGGTGAACGGACCCCGCCAGAACAACCGGATCGCGATCGCCCCTGCGCTCCCGCCCCAGGAATGCGCCGGGAATGCGCCAGGAAATCGAAGGATCCGGTCCACATACTCCCGGGCGAACAGTCCAGGCACCCCCGCCCGGGTCAGCATCATCCACCACGACATTCGGAGGAATAATGACCGAGACAGCAGCGAAGATCGACCGGCCCGGCATCGACAACATCGACCCGGAGGCCGCGAAGGGTGGCCAGAAGGTCGCGGTCTACGGAAAGCACCTGGGCGGCGTCACCAAGATCACGTTCACGGACCGCGACAGCCACGCGAAGGACGCCACTTTCACCGTGAAGTCCAACGACGAGCTTGAGGTCGTCGTGCCGGTGGGGCTGAACGCCGGCCCCGCCACGGTCACTGCCACGAACAAGTCCGGCGCGAGCAAGCCGCCCTACGACTTCACGATTCTCCCTGGCTGACCGACTGGCGCGATTCGGCGGCGGGCGGGTGCGGGCGGGTGCGGGCTCTCCGAGCCGAGCACGCTTCGAGCCCCGCCCGCCCGCCGCTGTTCGCACTGCCCGGTTTCACGGAACAGGACGCCCGGGTGAACACGACACCTCAGGAATTCGCACAGGTCCATGAGTCCAAGCTCTACCAGATGCCCCGAACCCAGGCCGACAGAGGCTGGTGCGGATATCTGGCCGGCGACGAGGACAGGCTAATACTCCAGCTGTAGATCACGATCATGCTTGGGTCGCGGCTTGGCGTCTGTAGTGACTGGCCTGGGAACGGGCTTGATGACGACGTCTCCA
>NZ_JBIVAX010000116.1:0-1150 GCF_044745805.1 Kitasatospora sp. NPDC086801 | reverse complement strand
GTCCCCAGCGCCGACGCCCGCACACCCATGTCCTCCGCGGTGGCCTCGATCCCCGACGTCAGCACGGGATGCGCGCTGGCCTCCACGAACACCGAGAACCCAGCATCCAACAGCACCCGCGTGGTCTCGGCGAACCGCACCGTCTCCCGCAGATTCCGGTACCAGTACTCCCCGTCCATCACCGCGGTATCCATCACCGCAGCCTCCACCGTGGAGTACACCGGAACCGCCGAAGCACGCGGCCGGATCCCCTCCAACACCGCCAGCAACCGCTCCCGGATCGTCTCCACCGACGCGGAATGCGACGCATAGTCCACCGGCACCCGACGCGTTCTCAACCCCGCCACCTCACACGCGGCAATCATCTCCTCCAACGCCGCGTCCTCACCGGAAACCACCGTGGAACGCACCCCGTTGACCGCCGCGACCGAGACCCTGCCCCGCCACCGAGCAATCCGCTCGGCCACCTCCTCCGCCGTGGCCTCCACCGCAACCATCCCGCCCCCACCAGCGAGCTCCTCGGCTATCAACCGGCTGCGCAGCGCCACCACCCGGGCGGCATCCCCCAACGACAGCCCACCGGCCACACACACCGCGGCGATCTCACCCTGGGAATGGCCCACCACCGCAGCCGGCTCCACACCCACCGACCGCCACACCTGGGCCAGCGAGACCATCACCGCCCACAACACGGGCTGAACCACGTCCACCCGCGCCAGCATGTGCTCCTGGTCAAGCACATCCAACAACGACCAATCGGTCCACTCGGCCAACGCCTGCTCGCACCGACGCATCCACTCCGCGAACACCGGCGAGTGATCCATCAGCTCCCGGGCCATGCCCACCCACTGCGAACCCTGCCCCGGGAAAACCATCACCACACCCGCCGAGCCCTGAACCGCCTGGCCGATCACCACACCAGGGACCTCGACACCATCAGCCACCCCGGCCAACGCACCCAGCAGACCCTCCCGGTCACTGCCGACCACCACCGCCCGGTGCGCGAACACCGCCCGCGTGGACACCAGCGAACACGCCACATCCGCCACCGAGCCACCCGGCCGATCAGCCAACCACCCCCCCAACCGAACAGCCTGCCCCCGCAACGCCTCCGGCGACTTCGCCGACAACACCCACGGCACCACCGGCA
>NZ_JBIVAX010000115.1:0-1155 GCF_044745805.1 Kitasatospora sp. NPDC086801 | reverse complement strand
CAGCTGCCGTGTGGCCGGTTCCGGTCCTGCTCCAGCATCGTCGCGTCGAACTGGGCTTTGCTGGTCACTGCTCGTGGTTCAGGCACGAGCGTGGTCGCCGTCGATCGCCACGGGACAGCCGAGGCCCAGCCGACCAGAGGCATAGTCTCGTCGTAGTGCGAAGCGAACTGCGCGATGGTGATGGTGGGCATCTGGTAGTTCAGGCCGCGGACGTGTTCGAGGAACGTCTCGGGCAGCGAGACGTGGTGCGTTTCCAGGTAGTGCGGGAAGTCCTGGCGCCACAACCAGGTACCGTCGGTCACCAGGGATGAGCATCCCGGAGAGTGCCGGTGGGCGTTGCCGGTGATGACGTCGTGTCCGGCTTCCATGACGTCGATCAGGACGTGGCCGGCGTCCAGGTAGGCCACCAGGTCCATCTCATCCGGCTCGCCGACGGGCTGGACGGCATCGCGTATCGATCCGTTCGGCTGGCCGGAGCGGTTGTCCAGTTCGTCGTAGAAGCCCAGCAATCCCAGCACTGCGTCTCCTTCGACGAGCCTTCCATCCGCTGGCACTGGCAGGTGCGGCCACCGTTGATCATCGGTGTGTGAAGACAAACGATCACGCGGTGGCCGCAGGTCACAGCGTAGACGCTGCCCGCTGGCAGGAAGCGTTCGAGGGCCTGATGGACCGCATCGCGGGCAGGTTCGCCCGGGTCGAGCCCCGCCGGCGAATACGGCACCTGGTGCTGGGACTGCTCGCGGACCTGCCGCGGAAGAACTGCTGGACCATCGCCGAATGGGCCGGGGAGGCGACTCCGGATGCCATGCAGCACCTGCTGAGCCGCGCCAAGTGGGACGCCGACGCCATCCGCGACGACCTGCGCGACTACGTGGTCGAGCACCTGCAGGACGACCAGGCGGTGCTCGTGGTCGACGAGACCGGCGACGTGAAGAAGGGCGTGCACACCGTCGGCGTCCAGCGCCAATACACCGGCACGGCAGGCAGAATCGAAAACTCCCAAGTCGCCGTCTACCTCGCCTACGCAGGCCAGCACGGACACGCTGCACTGGACCGGGAGCTGTACATCCCGCGCTCGTGGACCGACCAGCCCGACCGCTGCCAGGCCGCCGGACTCGACCCGGACACCGAGTTCGCCACCAAGCCCGAACTGGC
>NZ_JBIVAX010000114.1:0-1185 GCF_044745805.1 Kitasatospora sp. NPDC086801 | reverse complement strand
GCCGAGGCCGGCGCCGACGTCCCACATGCCGTAGGCCATCGAGGTCGCGGGCAGGCCGGCGGCCCGACGGTGGGCGGCGAGGGCGTCGAGGAAGACGTTCGCGGCCGCGTAGTTGCCCTGGCCAGCGGTCAGGACCAGACCACCGGCGGAGGAGAACAACACGAAAGCGGTCAGATCGAGGTGACTCGTCAGCTCGTGCAGGTACCACGCCCCGTCGGCCTTCGGCGCCAGAACGGCGTCCATCCGGGCGGGCGTGAGCGCACCGACCAGACCGTTGTCACCGACACCGGCGGCGTGCACCACGGCCGACAGACCCGGGATCGCATCGACCAAAGCCGCCACGGCCTCACGGTCCCCCATGTCACACGCACGGACCTCAACAACAGCACCCAGGGCGGACAGCTCCGCCACCAGCCCCACCGCCCCCGGCGCCTCCAGACCACGACGGCCCGTCAGCACCAGACTCCGAACACCGCACTCGGACACCAGGTACCGCGCCACCACAGCCCCCAGACCACCCGTACCACCCGTGACCAGCACCGTGTCACCCACCCCCATCGGCAACGGCCCCTCCGACCCCGGGAGCCGGACCAGACGCGGAACATAGACGGCGCCGGCACGCACCGCCGACTCCGGCTCAGAGGTGACGACCACCTCCCCGTCCGTGTCCAGCAGGACGAAACGCCCCGGATTCTCCGCCTGCGCCGCCCGCACCAGACCCCACACCGGAGCCTGCACCAGATCCACCGGCTCACCCTCACCCACCGCCACCGCACCCCGCGTCACCACCACCAGACGCGACACCGCAAACCGCTCCTCCACCAGCCACGCCTGCACCGCGCGCAGCACGTGCTGCGTCACCTCGCGCACGGCCGCCGGGACATCGTCCTCGGGGCTCACGAAGGTGCCGCAGTCGAGGACGACCACGTCCGGCGCCGCCTCCGAGGACTGCGAGACGTCCTGCCACCGCGCCGAGGAGTCAACCGCAGCAGCCGAGTCGGGCAGCTCCGACCACTCGATCCCGTACAGCGGGTCGACCGAGCCCAGCTGCTCCGCCGAGACCGCTCGGCCCACCATCGAGGCCACGGCCAGCACCGGGCCGCCGGCCGGGTCGGCGAGGTCGAGCCGCAGCCCGCCATCGCCGAGCCGGACGATCCGCACCCGCACCGCCGAGGCACCGACGGC
>NZ_JBIVAX010000113.1:0-1225 GCF_044745805.1 Kitasatospora sp. NPDC086801 | reverse complement strand
GGCCATGTTGCGTCCTGAAAGCTGGTCCAGGCTCGCGGGTGGAAGTCCCGTCCGGGTAGACACCGGAGTGCCCGGTAGCAGGTCCCGGTTCGTCGTGGAGACGCGGCGGGCTGAGCGGGATGTCAAGAGCCTCTTCGGAGGGAGCAAGCACGCGGGCCGTAGCATCAAGCGAACCTTGCAGCCTCGTCACACCAACAACGGAGAAGCCGAGCCCCTCATGTCCGGGCGAAGGCCATGTCCTGGGGGCCCTGTTCCGGGGTCAGCCCTCGGGGTTCTCCCGGGGTATGGAGGGCGGCACGTGTGCACAGTCTGGGCCGGAACAGGAGAGACCCGTCTGACCAAGCCTTTCGTCGGGCAAGAGACCGGACGTATAAGCCGATGGTGAAGTCGTCCGGAGGGCAGCGGGAGTCCGATGGGGTCGTAGTACCGCTGATCGGCGTGCAGCACAACGCGCCGGGAGGGAAGGGCCCCAACTTTGATCACGTTCGTGGCGGAGGTAAGCGCGAGGGCATGGCCGGAGAGAGACCGGTCAACTACCCCGGCGGGGGAGACCCTGTCGTAGTGGACGGGCGTGCGTCCGTCCTGAAAGTGCGAAAACTTCAACGCGGGCTATGGGCTGCGGCCAAGCAGTCTCCGGAGCGGCGTTTCCACGCCCTGTACGACCGTGTCCACCGGGGTGACGTCCTGTGGGAGGCGTGGGAGCGGGTCCGGGCCAACAGAGGGAGCGCCGGGGTGGATCGGGTCACCCTGGAGTTCGTGGAGAAGGAGTACGGGGTTCGTCGGATGCTCGGCGAACTCCAGCAATCTCTCCGCTCAGGTACGTATCGTCCCGCGCCGGTCAGGCGTGTGGACATCCCGAAACCACAGGGTGGCAAACGGCCGCTGGGTATTCCCACGGTGCGCGACAGGGTGGCCCAGCAGGCGGCGAAGATCGTGCTGGAGCCGGTGTTCGAGGCGGATTTCCTGCCGTCCTCGTACGGATACCGGCCCAAACGGTCGGCGTTGCAGGCGATGGAGCGTCTTCGGACGGGCTTCATCGAGGGCCGCTGTGTCGTCGTGGAGTTCGACATCCGCAACTTCTTCGGCGAGATCGACCACGGTCGGCTCCTCGCGGAGGTGGGGCGGCGGGTGTCGGACCGCAGGGTGCTCAAGCTGCTGCGGCTGTGGCTCCAGGCGGGTGTGATGGTGGACGGGGAACTCCGGCGGACGGTCGCCGGAACTCCCC
>NZ_JBIVAX010000112.1:0-1258 GCF_044745805.1 Kitasatospora sp. NPDC086801 | reverse complement strand
GGACTCGGCTCATCCACGTGCAGCGTCATGGGCAGCACCCCGTGCCGCATCGCCATGACCATCTTGATCACGCCCGCCACACCGGCCGCCGCCTGCGTGTGGCCGATGTTCGACTTGATCGACCCCAGCCACAGCGGCCGGTCATCAGAGCGCTCCTGACCATAAGTCGCCAGCAGCGCCTGCGCCTCGATCGGATCACCCAACGTCGTTCCAGTGCCGTGCGCCTCCACGACATCGACATCCGCACCCGACAGGCCGGCATTGGCCAGAGCCTGCCGGATCACCCGCTGCTGCGCCGGACCATTCGGCGCGGTCAGCCCGTTCGACGCACCATCCTGGTTCACCGCCGTGCCCGCGACCACCGCCAACACCCGATGCCCGTGACGACGGGCATCCGACAGCCGCTCCACCAGCAGCATGCCAACACCCTCACCCCAACCGGTGCCATCGGCAGCAGCCGCGAACGACTTGCACCGACCATCCGAGGCAAGACCACGCTGACGACTGAACTCCACGAACGTGCCCGACGTGGCCATCACGGTTACGCCACCCGCCAGCGCCATCGAGCACTCGCCCGAGCGCAGCGACTGGACCGCGAGATGGAGCGCGACAGCCGACGACGAGCACGCGGTGTCGACGGTGACTGCGGGCCCCTCGAACCCGAAGGTGTAGGACACCCGCCCCGAAGCGATCGCGCCCGCGCTGGTGTCGAGGAGATAGTCACTGCACATCATCCCGGCGAACACGCCGGTCGCGCTGCCCGTCAGCGTCCGGGGGTCGATCCCGGCACTCTCGAATGCCTCCCACGACGTCTCCAGCAGGAGGCGGTGCTGGGGGTCCATCGCCAGGGCTTCGTTGGGGCTGATCCCGAAGAACTCGGGGTCGAACTCGCCCGCCTCGTAGAGGAAACCGCCCTGGAGTGCGTAGTCCGCATCCTCGACGTTCCATCCCCGGTCCACCGGGAACGCGGACATGCCGTCCTTGCCGGAACCCACCAGCTCCCACAGGTCTTCTGGCGAGAAGACCCCACCCGGGTAACGGCAGGCCATACCGACGATGGCAATCGGGTCGTCGGGGGCCGCCACGGCCACCGGCTCCACCGGAACGTCGTCGTCGGCCGAGCCGACCAACTCGCCACGCAGGTGTTCGACCAGCGCCGCCGTTGTCGGGTAGTCGAACGCCATGGTCGCGGGCAGCCGCAGTCCGGTCTCCTTGTTGAGCCGGTTGCGGAACTCCACTGCGGTCAACGAGTCGAACC
>NZ_JBIVAX010000111.1:0-1381 GCF_044745805.1 Kitasatospora sp. NPDC086801 | reverse complement strand
AGGTACGACAAACGCGTGTACGTCTTTCTCGGCACAGTCACGGTCGCCGCACTGGCCATCTGGCTCCGCTCATGATCGCGCGGACAGAACCTAGACGCCGTCCGGTCGGCCGGGTGTCGGGTCCGGTCGCCGCGAGGCCGGGCGGAAGGGCGACGGGTCGGCGGCGGCGCGGTAGGTGCGGCGCCGGAGGGCCGGGCCCGCACCCAGGGCCTGGACGATGTCGAGAGCAGTTCGACGTCCAGGCGCTGGCGTCCGCTGCGGAAGCAGTCGTACACCGTGATCCGTCCCGGGGTGCGCTCCTCGGCCGGTACGCCACGGGCGGCCCGGATGGAGCCGATCCGTCGGACGATGGTCGAGAAGGAGGGACTGCCGGCCTCCCGCCTGAGCAGGGTGAGGAACTCGGTCAGCGCGTCCAGGGAATGCGAACGTTCGGGTCCCGTCAAGGAATTGGCCTCCGAGGCCCGACACGTGCACGGGATCGCCGCCGTGCGCATGGGTGACCAGGTCACAACGCCGTCCTCCCTGCACCGGGCCTGCGTGAACAGCCTCTTCGCGCCGGAGGGGTGATGTCAACTGAGGTGAATCAAATGGCGGGATCCATACACCCCCGCTTGTTCGGGATCGTTCGGAATGCTGGCCCCGGCCCGTACCCCCGCTGCCAGGATGGCCGCTCCCGAACAATATGACGCAACGTCAGAGAGGAAGGTGTCGGACCTCGTGAAGTCCGCCCGAAGGATCATCTCAGCCCTGGCACTCTCGATCGGCCTGAGCATCTCGTTGCCCGTCGCCGCCGCGCAGGCGGACCCGGTCAATCCGCAGCCCTACGCCTACGGTTACCTCGTGTCGTTCGCCCGCCCGGCCAGCGGCGGCCCCAACGGCGACTACTACTGCATGGACGAGTACCGGCAGACCAACGGTGACGGCCGGCCGGTCGTCCTCCGTCCGTGCATCGGCTCCTGGAACCAGTTCTGGTTCGTCTCGCAGGACGGCCTCATCCACAGCACCAACGACGGCCGCTGTCTGTGGGGCCACGTCCCGAGCGGTCCGGGCGACAGTCCGGGCGCCACGGCCGTGGGGTGCAACGCCGGCGACCCGAACCAGCGCTGGACCTTCAACACCGACCGCAGCGTGTGCAACGCCGTCGGCGCCTGCCTGACCTTCACCAACAACCAGGGCCCGAGGTCCTCCTACGAGCTCTGGACGCTGGGACGCAACGCGAGCATGGGGGAGACCCAGGCCCTCGACTGGCAGCACTCGGACAGCGACCGCCCGATCAGTCCCAACCTCTAGGCCGTGTCCTGCCGATCACTTGAGTCGTTGATGCGACTATGGGGAGTAGGGGTGATCTGACTGACGGCCAGTGGGAGCGGCTTCGGCCGCT
>NZ_JBIVAX010000110.1:0-1421 GCF_044745805.1 Kitasatospora sp. NPDC086801 | reverse complement strand
AGAGGGCGGAATGAGAGATTAAGTCCGTTCTGTCGTCGCCTGAACGTGTGGCCTTGCCGCCTCCGGCAGATCGCGGGGCTGGCGCCGTGCTGAGGTGACTGCGTGAGTGACCGCAAGCCCTACAAGAGCGACTTATCCGACGAACGCTGGGCGCTGATCGAGCCGGTGATCACCTCGTGGAAGGTCCAGCATCCCTCGGTCAGCGGCCACGAAGGCCGCTACGAGATGCGGGAGATCGTCAACGCCCTGCTCTACCAGTCCCGGACCGGCTGCCAGTGGGACTACCTCCCACACGACCTTCCACCCGCCGGTGCGGTGAAGTACTACTTCTACACATGGCGCAATGACGGCACCGACCAGGTCATTCACGACCTGCTGCGCTGGCAGGTCCGCGAGAAGAGGGGCCGATTAGCCGACCCCAGCCTGGTGGTGCTCGACACCCAGAGCCTGCACGCGGCGGCCGGGGTGCCGGCCGAGACGACGGGACGCGACGCGGCGAAGAAGGTGCCCGGTCGCAAGCGGGGACTCGCCGTGGACGTGCTTGGCCTGGTGATCGCCGTGGTCGTGCTGGCGGCCTCCGTCCACGACAACGCCTTCGGCACCGCTCTGCTCGACAAGGTCGCAGCAGGCAGTGGCGGCACCGTGACGAAGGCTCTGGTGGACCAGGGGTTCAAGAAGACCGTCGTGGACCACGGCCAGCAAGTGGGCATCGACGTCGAAGTCGTCGAGCGCAAACCGGCCGAGACCGGGTTCGTCCCGCAGCCGATCCGCTGGCGAGTGGAGCAGACGAACGGGATCTTGATGCTGCATCGGCGGCTGGTACGCGACTACGAGCACCGCCCCGCCTCGGCCGAGTCCCGGGTCTACTGGGCGATAAGCGACGTGATGGTACGTCGGCTGACCGGCGGCGCGACGTCATGGCGCGGCGCGTGACCAGCGGGGACCTGACCCTGGGGGCGGTGCTGGTACGGCTGGAGGAGCGCGAGCGGGAGATCGCCGCGCAGGCCGAAGAGACCCGCGAGCAGATCACGCGGCTCACCGCCGTGCTGGACGAGCTCGGCCGGGCCGCCGAGGAAGTGCGGATCACCCGCAAGACGCTGCTGGAGCTGCCCGACCCGGACCCGCCCGCGCCGTTGGTGTCCGCCCCGAAGCTGCCGGACGGGGCGGCCTACCAGGAAATCATGGTGGTGTTCGCCCAGGCAGACGGTCCGCTGCGGGCACGGGGCGTGTGCGAGGCGATGGACCTGGACCCGGTTCCGAACAACATCAACAACGTCCGTTTGAAGCTCAAGCGCCTGACCGGGCGCAACATCCTGGCCGAGACCGAACCGGGATTGTTCACCCTGCCGCGACCGTAGCCGTCCGGCGCGGCCACATCCTCCGCTACGGCGAAACGGACATCAGCTTACGTTCCGCCCTCT
>NZ_JBIVAX010000109.1:0-1470 GCF_044745805.1 Kitasatospora sp. NPDC086801 | reverse complement strand
GGGAGTGTCATGAATCAGGTGGACACCCTGATCAAGGGAGACACTGATGAGCTCGCTGACGGATCACCAGATCGGGTCGGTTCCTGACGGGTCGGTTTCGTCGGAGCCGGAAACTGCCGATGCCTTGGGCATGGGTCCGAGGAAGAACACGGGTGCGTCGGATGTGGTGGCGTCGGTCGCCGAGCTGGCGGCCGAGCAGGCCAGGGCCGGCGGGATGCAGCTGCTCGGCGAGGGCGGACTGCTGCAGCAGCTGACCCGGCACCTGCTCCAGGAAGCGCTGGAGGCCGAGATGGACGAGCACCTGGCCTCGACCGCGGGGCAGGGCCGCTCGGCGCGCAAAGGCGGCAACGCGCGCAACGGCTACCGGATGAAGACCGTGATGACCGAGGCCGGGCCGGTCACGCTCGAGGTCCCGCGGGACCGGGCCGGCACGTTCACACCGAAGGTCGTGCCCCGGCACGCCCGCCGGACCGAAGGCCTGGACAACCTGGTCATCTCCCTGACCGCGAAGGGCCTGACCTCCGGGGAGATCGTCGCGCACCTGGCCGAGGTCTACGGCATGACCACCAGCAAGGAGACCGTCTCCACGATCACCGACCGGGTCCTGGAGAGCATGGCCGACTGGCGCACGCGTCCCCTCGACCCGGTCTATCCGGTGCTGTTCGTGGACGCCGTGAACATCAAGGTCCGCGACGGTCAGGTCGCCAACCGGCCCGTCTACGTCGTCCTCGGCGTCACGGCGGACGGCTACCGGGACATCCTGGGCCTGTGGACCTCCAGCGGCGGCGAGGGCGCCAAGTACTGGCAGTCCGTGCTCACCGAGATCAAGAACAGGGGCGTCAAGGACTGCCTGATCCTCATCTGCGACGGCCTGGCCGGGCTGCCCGACGCGGTCGCCCAGGTCTGGCCGCAGACCGTGGTGCAGACGTGCATCGTCCACCTGCTGCGCAACTCCTTTCGCTACACCTCCAAGCGGGACTGGGCGGCGGTCGCCCGCGACCTCAAGCCCGTCTACACCGCGCCGAACGAGGCCGCGGCCCTGGAGCGGTTCGCCGAGTTCGCCGCCGCCTGGGAAGCGTCCTACCCGGCCGTCGTGCGACTGTGGGAGCGGGCCTGGTCCGAGATGGTGCCCTTCCTGGCGTTCGACGCCGAGATCCGAAAGATCATCTGCACGACCAACGCCATCGAGAGTCTCAACTCCCGCTACCGCAGGGCCGCCGGCGCCTGCGGCCACTTCCCCAACGAGCAGGCCGCCCTCAAACGGCTCTACCTGGCCACCCTCGCGCTCGACCCCACCGGCCGTGGCCGCCAACGCTGGAGCAACCGCTGGATGGCCGCCCTCAACGCCTTCGACATCACCTTCGACGGACGCCTGTCAGCCGGACGGGCGTAGGCCACCCGGCCCACGCCAGACAGCAAGATCAACACCTAGTCCAACCGGGTGTCGTACACCTAGATCGTGATAGTCCC
>NZ_JBIVAX010000108.1:0-1553 GCF_044745805.1 Kitasatospora sp. NPDC086801 | reverse complement strand
CTGGACGACGCCCACGTCGGCGACATCAAGGGTGCGCTCGGCACCATCCGGCTCGATGACACCACCCCGCGTCACGGCCTGTCCGCAAGGCTCAAGACGCTGCTGGCGATCGTCGGCCCCGGCCTGATCGTGATGGTCGGCGACAACGACGCGGGCGCCTTCTCGACGTACGGACAGGCGGGGCAGAACTACGGCACCCAGCTGCTGTGGACGCTGCTGATGCTCGTCCCGGTGCTGTACGTGAACCAGGAGATGGTGCTGCGCCTGGGCGCCGTCACCGGGGTGGGCCACGCCCGCCTCATCCTGGAGCGCTTCGGCAAGTTCTGGGGCGCGTTCAGCGTCATCGACCTGTTCCTGCTGAACGCGCTGACCCTGGTGACCGAGTTCATCGGCGTCACGCTGGCGGCCGGGTACCTGGGCCTGCCGAAGGTGGCCTCGGTCGTCCTGGCGGCGGTGGTGATCATCGCCTCGGCGTTCACCGGCTCGTTCCAGCGTTTCGAGCGCGTCGCGGTCACGCTGTGCGTGGGCTCGCTGCTGCTGGTGCCGATCTACTTCATGGTCCACCCGAAGACCTCGCGGATGGCGCACGACTTCGTGGTGCCCAGCATGCCGGGCGGCTCGGGCCAGCTGGCGGCCGTGATGCTGGTGATCGTCTCCATCGTGGGCACCACCGTCGCCCCGTGGCAGCTGTTCTTCCAGCAGTCGTACGTCATCGACAAGCGGATCACGCCGCGGTTCATGAAGTACGAGAAGGTCGACCTGTGGATCGGGATCGCCATCGTCATCATCGGCGCCGCCGCGATGATGGGCTTCACCGCCGCGGCCTTCGCCGGCACCGACGGCTTCGGCCAGTTCTCCGACGCGGCCGCCGTCGCCAAGGGCCTTGAGGACAAGGCCGGGCACGTGGTGGGCGTGCTGTTCGCCATCGCGCTGCTGGACGCCTCGATCATCGGCGCCTTCGCCGTCTCCCTGTCCACCGCCTACGCGATCGGCGACGTGTTCGGCATCAGGCACTCGCTGCACCGGGGCGTCAAGGGCGCCAAGGGCTTCTACGCGATCTACGCCGGCCTGGTGGTCGCGGCGGCCGCGATCACGCTGCTGTCCACCGACTACACCCAGGGCCTGATGACCCAGTTCGTCCAGGTGCTGGCCGGTGTGCTGCTGCCCTCGGCGACGGTGTTCCTGCTGCTGCTCTGCAACGACAGGGCCGTCCTGGGGCCGTGGGTCAACGGGCCCAAGACCAACGCCTTCACCTCCGCCGTGGTCGGGGTCCTGGTGATGCTGTCGCTGATCCTGACCGCCGCCGTGGTCTGGCCCGACATCAGCTCGCGGGCGATCCTGTGGATCATGGCCGGCTGCGGCGTGGCCGGCGTGCTGGTCGCCGGGTACTTCTTCACCTTCGGCCGCACCGCCACCAAGGAGGACCCGATCGACCGCACCGGCCGCGAGGAATGGCGGATGCCCCCGCTGGAGACCCTCGGCAAGCCGGTCATGTCCACCGCCCGCAAGGTCGGCATGGGCGCCCTGCGCGCCTACCTCCTGGTCGCGATGGT
>NZ_JBIVAX010000107.1:0-1571 GCF_044745805.1 Kitasatospora sp. NPDC086801 | reverse complement strand
ACAGCCACCAAATGCCGCGCCACCAACCCACCCAGCGTGCCCGTCGCACCAGTGACCAGCACCGTCCCACCCGGCCCGAACCCACCCGACGAGGCCACTGCCCGCGCCCGAACCAGCCGCGGCGCATACAACGCCCCACCACGAACCGCTACCTGAGGCTCATCACCACCCACCAGCACAGCCGCATCCAGCTCACCATCGACATCAGCCAGTACGAACCGACCAGGATTCTCCGACTGCGCCGACCGCACCAGACCCCACACCGCGGCACCGGCCAGATCCGTCACCGACTCACCATCGACAGCCACCGCACCCCGCGTACACACCACCAACGTGGACTCACGGAAACGCTCCTCACCCACCCACTGCTGGACCACACCCAACGCAGCACGAACAGCCGCCCGCACCGCCCCGGCATCCACCCCCGGCTCCACAGGCAACACCACCACACCAGGCACCACCCCATCACCCAACTCACCCCAAGTCCCCGTGACCACCGGTTCACCCGGCACCGAGGCCACAGGCGGCCACCGCACCTCAAAAAGGTTTTCGTTCGCACTTGGCTCCGCCTCCGAAAGCTGCTCGGACGAAAGCGGCATCACGCTCAATGCTGCAACCGAGGCCACCGGTGCACCCTCGGCGTCGGCGAGATCCACGCTCACGGTGCTGTCGCGGTCCGCCGGGCGAACTCGGACCCGCAGCGCCGACGCACCTGTGGCATGCAGGCGCACGCCCGACCAGGCGAACGGGACCATGGTCTGGCCGCTTTCCCCGACGGACAACGCGATCGCGTGCAGGGCGGCGTCCAACAACGCAGGATGCAGGCCGAACCGGTCGACAGCCACACCGTCGGGCAACGCGACCTCGGCCAAGATCTCGTCGCCGGACCGCCAGGCAGCACGCAACCCCTGGAACGCCGGACCGTAGACCAGACCGGCCTCGGCCATGGCATCGTAGAAACCATCCAGGCCAACCGGCTTCGCGCCGGTTGGCGGCCATTCGAGCAACGGCACTCCCCGGTCAGTCGCGACCGCCAGACTTCCCGTGGCGTGTCGGGCCCACGGCATGTCGGGGGCGGTGTTCTCCGCTCGCGAGTACACGCTGACCGAACGGATGCCGTCGACGTCCCCGCCAACCACGACCTGCACCTGGATGCCGCCGTGCTCAGGCAGCACGAGCGG
This sequence comes from Kitasatospora sp. NPDC086801, assembly GCF_044745805.1. Lineage (NCBI taxonomy): Bacteria > Bacillati > Actinomycetota > Actinomycetes > Kitasatosporales > Streptomycetaceae > Kitasatospora > Kitasatospora sp. NPDC086801. The sequence continues at coordinate 390 of NZ_JBIVAX010000107.1, read as the reverse complement.
TGCCACAAAAGTCAGTTCCTCGACGGTGTCACAGCCCACCTCGTCGGCTGCGCGAATGACCAGGTCCACCAAGGCAGCACCGGCCACGACCACCGACCCGAAGACGACGTGGTCAGCAAGCCATTCCTGGCTGTTCACGGACAGTCGGCCGGTCAACACGACGCCGTCGGATCCGGCAGTCGTAACAATGGCGCTGAGCAACGGGTGGTCAGCCGCTCGCAGTCCGGCGGCGCTGACGTCGCCCTGTCCGACACGAATGCCTGCCCATGACTCGGGCCAATAGTCCTGGACATCGAGCCAGTACTTGGTGTGCTGGAAGGCGTAGGTGGGCAGGTCGGTGTGTCGGGCGTGGCTGCCGGCGAAGTAGGCAGGCCAGTCCACCGGGACTCC
>NZ_JBIVAX010000106.1:0-1578 GCF_044745805.1 Kitasatospora sp. NPDC086801 | reverse complement strand
CTGCTGCGCCGGACCATTCGGCGCGGTCAACCCGTTCGACGCACCATCCTGGTTCACCGCCGTACCCGCGACCACCGCCAACACCCGATGCCCGTGACGACGGGCATCCGACAGCCGCTCCACCACCAGCACGCCAACACCCTCACCCCAACCGGTGCCGTCCGCAGCAGCCGCGAACGACTTGCACCGACCATCCGAGGCAAGACCACGCTGACGACTGAACTCCACGAAAACCTCAGGGGTTGCCATCACCGCCACCCCGCCGGCCAGCGCCATCGAGCACTCGCCCGAGCGCAGGGACTGAACTGCCAGGTGCAGTGCCACCGAGGAGGACGAGCATGCGGTGTCGACGGTGACCGCGGGCCCCTCGAACCCGAAGGTGTAGGACACCCGCCCCGAAGCGATCGCGCCGGTGCCGTTGTTGGCCGTGTAGTCGTGGTACATCATCCCGGCGAACACACCGGTCGAGCTGCCCTTCAGCGTCCGGGGGTCGATCCCGGCACTCTCGAATGCCTCCCACGACGTCTCCAGCAACAACCGCTGCTGCGGATCCATGATGAGCGCCTCGTTCGGGCTGATCCCGAAGAACTCGGGGTCGAACTCGCCCGCCTCGTAGAGGAAACCACCCTCGCGGACGTAGGACTTACCAGGCTTTCCAGGCTCCGGGTCGTAGATCCGGGCAGTGTCCCAGCCTCGGTTCGCCGGGAACTCGTCGATCGCGTCCCGCCCCTCGGCAACCAGTCGCCACAGGTCCTCCGGCGAGTCAATCCCACCCGGGTAACGGCAGGCCATGCCCACGATCGCGATCGGTTCGTCGGTCACCACCCGGCTGACCGCCGCTGCGCCGGCCGTCCCATTGCCGACCGCCTCATTCAACAGGAACCGCGACAGCACAAGGGGGGACGGATAATCGAATATCAGTGTGGTCGGCAGTCGGAGCCCGAGCTCCTCGCCCAGCCCGTTTCGGAGTTCGACCGCCGCAAGCGAATCGATACCCAGGTCACGGAACGCCCGTTCGGGATCGATCGCGGCTGGTCCGGAATAGCCGAGCGCCACGGCGGTGCGGGACCGGACAAGGTCGACCAGCCAGGCCTCCCGCTCCTGTTCGTCCAGTTCGGCCAGGTGCTGCCGGAGCATGCTCGGCCCGGTCATCGCGCTCACTGCCGAGCGTCTTGCCGACGGGGCAAGGACGCGGAACAACGGCGGCAGATCGCTGCCCTGGCGACGCAGCGCAGCGATGTCCAGCCGGACAGCCACCACAGCCGGGTGGGAGACCGCCGGGGCGAGGTCGAACAGCGCCAAGCCGTCCTCAGTGGACAGTGGTATCGCGCCTGTACGGCCGAGCCTCGCCCGGTCGGCCTTGCTGAGGTCACCGGTCATGCCACTGGCCTGGTCCCACAGGCCCCAGGCCAGCGACTGCGCCGGCAGACCCTGCCCACGCCGGTGAACAGCCAGAGCGTCCAAATAGGCATTGGCAGCCGCGTAGTTGCCCTGACCCGGCGTACCGAAAACACCCGCCGCCGAGGAGAACAGCACGAACGCGGACAGGTCCAGCCCACGGGTCAACTCGTGCAGATT
>NZ_JBIVAX010000105.1:0-1657 GCF_044745805.1 Kitasatospora sp. NPDC086801 | reverse complement strand
CGAACCTCGCCCTCAGCCAGCACCACCCCACCGGCCGGCACCAACGCCAGATTGCCCAGCTCACCCTTCTCCGCAATATCCAACCGCCAGGGCTGCGAGGGTGTCAGCAGGCCCGACCCAGTGCCGACGCGCACCAGGCGGCCCACACGGGCGACGCCGTCGCGCACCAGCGCCTGGGGTTCACCGCTGGCCACCAGGTCAGCCAGCACCGCACCGGCGGCACCGACCACATCGACGAGCACGAACCGGCCCGGTTCCTCGGACTGCGCCGACCGCACCAGACCCCACACCGCAGCACCCACCACGTCGCCGGGCACATCGCCCAGGCCGGCCGCGATCGCACCCCGCGTCACGAATACGACCTTGGTCGCATCGAACTGGCGGTCCGACAGCACGGCCTGGATCTGACCGAGTGTAGAGGCCACAGCGATGTGCGTCCGGTCGACCTCGCTGCCCTCACCGGTCGTGGTCACCGGCACGACCACCACGTCGACCATCGACGACTCGGCCGCTGCAGCCAGGTCCGGCCAGACCGTGACAGTGTGCCCGGAGGCCTCCAGCTCGGCGACGAGCGGATCGGCGTCTGCCGTCACCGCGCACCGCAGTGGGTCGGCGGGCGTTACCGGCGTCAGGGGAAGCCAGTCCATCCGCAGCAAGTCGTCATGTGCGCCGGTCGGTTCGATCTGACCGGCTTCCGTCACGATCGGCCGGGCGAGCAGCGATCCGACCGAGAGCACGGGCTGCCCGGACTCGTCTGCCGCCTGGATGGCGAAGGTGTCACGTTCGGACGAGGTGATCCGTACCCGCAGGACAGTGGCGCCCGTGGCGGTCAACGTGACGTCGGACCATGAGAACGGCAGCGACGGCTCGTCATCGGGGTTAGCGAGCACGATGGCGTGCAGGGCCGCGTCCATCAGCGCTGGGTGCAGGCCGAAACGCTCCGCCTCGGGCGCTCCGCCCACCGGCAGGGCGACTTCGGCGAACAGGTCGTCCCCTCGCCGCCATACAGCACGCAGGCCACGGAACACCGAACCGTAGTCGAACCCGAGCGCGCCAAGGGTTTCGTAGGCGTCGCCGGCTTCCACCAGGGTGGCACCGGCAGGCGGCCACTCGGTCAGCTCGAACGGCTGCCCCGACGCCTGAGGCACCAGTGTGCCGGTTGCGTGGTGCAGCCACGGCCCAGCGCTGTCCTCAGCATGGGAATGTACGGTCACCGACCGACGGCCCCCCTCGTCCTCACCCACGGCGACCTGGAGCACGACCGCTCCGTGCTCGGGCAGGATCAGGGGTGCCGCAAGGGTCAGATCCTCGATGGCCCCACAGCCGACCTCGTCCCCGGCGCGGATGGCCATCTCAACGAATGCGGTGCCGGGCAGCAGAACCGTGCCCTGCACCGCATGTCCGGCCAGCCACGGTTGTGTACTCAGCGACAGCCGGCTGGTGAACAGCAAGCCACCGATGGCAGGTTTGACGAGCGCGCGGAGCAACGGATGTCCGACCGGTGTCTGCCCCACACTGGACACATCGCCCGAGTCCGCATCCGGCGCCTGCCAGTAGTGCTCGTGCTGGAAGGCGTAGGTGGGCAGGTCGGTGTGTCGGGCGTGGCTGCCGGCGAAGTAGGCAGGCCAGTCCACCGGGACTCCGGCCGTGTAAGCAC
>NZ_JBIVAX010000104.1:0-1703 GCF_044745805.1 Kitasatospora sp. NPDC086801 | reverse complement strand
AAGGTGACGCTGACGTTGTCGAGGGCCACGACGCGGGTCTCCCCGTCCCCGTAGACCTTGTTGAGGCCGGTGGCGCGGGCGGCCGCCAGGCCGGTCCGGACGGCGGTTGAGGTCGACGTGGTCACGGGGGTGCTCCTTGGTGGTCGCGGGCTGCGGAAGGCGCGCTGGGCGTCTGGACGGCCGGGCCGCCAGGGGCGCCCGGCCGTACCTCCATGCTCCGCTGTGTGATCATGGTTTCTCGTCGCTCCGCCGGACGGTTGGCCTGACCACCGCTGGGCGTACGGCCAGGTGACACCCTCCTCCTGGGGTATGACGCCGACCCTGAGCACGGAGCGGTGGCCGGAACCCGTGCACTTCGTGGCCGAATCGCGAACTGTTCGTCAGATGGCAAGGAAACATGACAACTTCCCTGGCTGGGAACATGCGAAAGGGCGAGGCGGGCGACTAGGCTCTGGGGTGGCCCGCACCGGGGGTGGAGCGTTTCTTCTCCGGCCGATGGAGCGGCCCGTCCCGCAGGACGCCCGGATGGTGGAACGCAGACACGGGCAGCTTAAAACTGCTTGGCCGCGAGGCCGTGCCGGTTCGAGTCCGGCTCCGGGCACCGCTCGACTCGCGGGGGCGCCGACGGCGTCCCCGCCGGGAGTCGTTCATTGATCCTCCTCGCGGCGTATCCCGGAATTTTTGCCAAGCCATTACCCTGGTAGCTGGGCGGTGCAGTGCCGCCACGGAGGGAATGTGCAATGAGAAGCAGCAACCCGGTCTTCTCGCGGGAGGGGTCCTTCACCCGCGAGCCCGGCTACGCGGGGTTCGGTACCACCACGCAGGCCGGGGGCCAGTACGGCAACAACCCCTACGCGGGGACCCCTTACGCCCAGCAGCCGCAGGCGCAGGGCCCGCTGACCGACGAGCAGCTGTACGAGATGTACAACGGGCCGTCGGCCGGCCCCGCCGCCACCGGGCGGATGACGCTCGACGACGTGGTCGCGCGCACCGCGATGACGCTGCTGACCCTGGTCGCCGCCGGCGCGGTGGCCTGGTTCGCGCTGCCGTTCGAGAACTTCGGCTTCGCGATCGGCGCCAGCCTGGTGGCCATGGTCGTCGGCCTGGTGGTCTCCTTCAAGCGCAGCGTCAGCCCGCCGCTGATCCTGACCTACGCGGCCCTTGAGGGCTTCGCGCTCGGCGCGGTCACGCACGCGTTCAACACCGTCTTCGAGGGCATCGCGATCCAGGCGGTGCTGGGCACGGCGGCGGTCTTCGCGGCGATGCTGTTCGCCTACAAGAGCGGCCGGATCCGGGTCACCGCGCGCTACACGCGGATCGGCATCGCGATCGCCATGGGCTTCGTGCTGCTGATGCTGGTCAACGTGATCGCGATGGCGTTCGGCGCCGACCTCGGTCTGCGCTCCGGCCCGCTGGGCATCGTGGTCGGCCTGATCGGCATCGCCCTCGGGGCCTTCTTCCTGTCGCTGGACTTCGCGGCGATCGAGGAGGGCATCGCCCAGGGCGCGCCGCAGAAGGAGGCCTGGCGGGCCGCCTTCGGGCTCACCCTGTCGCTGGTCTGGATCTACGTCGAGATGCTGCGCCTGATCGCGATCCTGCGCGGCGACGACTAGGCCGTGTCCTGCCGATCACTTGAGTCGTTGATACGACTATGGGGAGTAGGGGTGATCTGACTGACGGCCAGTGGGAGCGGCTTCGGCCGC
>NZ_JBIVAX010000103.1:0-1922 GCF_044745805.1 Kitasatospora sp. NPDC086801 | reverse complement strand
CGAGCGGACTCGCACCCTGCGCCGACGGCGTCAAGGACGTCTGCGGCGGCGGCCCCACCTGCAGCATCTTCCAGGTCGGCTGCAACGCGACCAACGCCTCGGGCGGTGCGGCTTCGTGCAGCTACAGCCCGTGGGCGGTCAACAGCTGCCCGGACCCCGCGCCCTCCACATCGACGCCCGCCCCGTACACGCCGCCAGCTGACAAGGTGGACGACGCCATCCAGATCGGCTTCGGATGCATCCCACCGGCGGGCGCGCAGCGCAGGGTGCTGTCCACCGCGAAGTCCTCGGAGGACCACGGCATCATCATGGTCCGCTTCTACATCCACCACATCGACGCAGCGTTCTGGAACCTGCTCGGTGACCACCGCGGCCCCTCCGACGACCCTGGCGCCGCCTATCGGATGGAGCTGTTCTGGGATACCGCGACCGGCGAGATCAGCTTTACCGTCGCGCCGTCGACCACTAGGCCGTGGTCCTTCCTGGGCGAGCACTTCGATTCCAAGGTGCTTCCCGCCCGACCGCTGGACGTCGGCCCGTACAGCCCCAAGGACACCACGCTGGCCTGGCACAACAACCTCAACCCGCTCGAACTCTCCGCGGACAAGATCAAGATGGACATCCACGGGATCAACGCCTCGCTGGACGCGTTCTCCGCCAACGCGACGGTGACGGTGAGCCTTGGCACGCACTCTGTCTCGGTGGAGCGCAAGGGGGACAGGTACCCGGACATGGAGGTGGTGCAGTACCGTCGAGGGATGGCGCCGAACATGATAGGTAGGGACCCGATGAAGAATCTTTGGTGGTCTCCTGAGGACGGGTTGAGCACGATGCCCCCGTGGGACGGTGGCCGGGACGCCAAGGTCAACTGCCCCGGCAGCTGCTGATGGCTGCTGAGGCGAGGGCGGAGGGCGCACTGCGCTGGTTCCTCCGGGCGGCGATCAGGTACATCCTGGCCTTCGCTGTGGGCTGGTTCGTGCTGGCCGGCGCGCTCACCCTGCTGGTCCCCCACCCGGGCGACGAGGATTCTTACGGGCTGGTTGCGGCGGGGTACCTGCTCTTCCCGCTGTTCGGCGGGATCTCCCTGGTGATACTGCTGGCCCTATCGCCGCTACGGTTCTTCCCGCACCTGCGGGCCTTCGGCGGTATCGCGCTGGCGGCGCCGCTGTTGTTGATCCTGGTCGCCGGCGGGGCCGGATGGCTGCTGCTGGCACTGACGATCATTCAGTTCGGCTTCGTGCTCAAGCTGATGCCAGAGGCACGGTTCCGGGTCACCACCCGTCGGCGCTGACCCGGCCGGTCCGACCCGACGCCGGCCAGCGAGACACTATCTCGCTGGTCGGCGTTCGCCGTTGCGTCCTGGACCACGGGTTCGCGAATTTCCGCTCTCTCCACGCGACAGCACATCTGAGTGGCCGTTGTCCTTCGAGCGCGGAGTGGGCGTTGATCGAGTCGTACTTGCCGATCGGCGAGCGGCTCCCAGAAGGGCCAGGTGACGATCTCCACCGGGACCGGCTCGTCGCCGGGGCGCCAGGCTTTCAGGTGGGAGGGGCAGCGCAGTTGGGAGGGTCACCAGGGCAGGCGGGTGCCGATGCGGACGGTGAGCTCGGACCACCTGGGGTCGTATTCGAGGGTGGGGCGGGCGCGGTCGATGGCGGACAGGTCTGGGCCGTAGATGTCGTAGCCGTGGTCGACGACGACGGTGGCGGCGTCGGGGACGAGTTCGAGCGCACGCTCGGCGCTGAACGCCGCGTCCTTGGGGTACAGCACGGCGAGCGTGCCGAAGGCGGTCAAGGTGACGTACGTCTACGACGCCGCCGGCAAGCGACTGGAGAAGCAGGACCCGAGCGGCACCACGGTGTACCTCGGCAACGACGAGCTCCACTACAACAGCACCACAGGCGCGGTGACCGGGACCCGGT
>NZ_JBIVAX010000102.1:0-1969 GCF_044745805.1 Kitasatospora sp. NPDC086801 | reverse complement strand
TGGGTGCGGTTCGTTTCGAGTGAAGCTGCTGATCAAGCAGTGAGGGTGTAGTTCTGCTGATCGGGGGTGGGATAGAGGCGCTCGTGCTCGTGGGCGGTGTGGAAGCGCCAGTAGGGGTCGAGGTCGCCGTTGGCGACGATGGTGCGAAGTCGCAGGACGGCTTCGGCTCCGGCCAGGCCCCAGCGGGCGCCGGTGATGTCGAGGCGGTCGGCGATCAGGTGGCGGCAGGCGCCCTCGATCGCGCCGGTGGCGATCGGCCAGCCGTTGGCGAGGGCGGTGTCGTAGCGGAGTTGGTCGAGGTGGCCGGTCAGGTAGCGGTGGCAGGCGTCGACGGTCTCGCGCCGGGAGGCCGTCAGGTGCTCGCGGTCGGCCTGGGCGGTCATCTCGTCGGCGGTTCGGGCGGCCTGGCCGGCGAGGATCGTGGTCAGGTGGTCGGCGGCCCAGGCTTCGGCCTCGGTGGTGCCGGGTTTGTGGAAGGCGTGGGCGGCGGCCCAGATGTACTCGGCGACGTGCACGAAGTCCAGCAGGATGTGCGTCGTGACGCCGCGTCGGGTGGCCTCGGCGGTGATCAGGTCGAGCTGGTGGCGGGCGCCGTCGACCAGGACGATCCAGGGCCGCAGGTGCTTCGGGTCGCGGGCTTGGGCCTGGTCGAAGGCGTCGGCGATGACCTGCTCGGGCGGGCGGATGAGGGAGGCGGTGCACCACTTGTTCTCCGCCCTGGGCCCCGGGCGGACCGGTCGTTCGCGGCTGCGGCCGCCGGGCGGGTGGATCACGTCGTGGGGGCGTCTGGGGGCCGGTCGGGTGTCGAAGACGCAGGCCACGGTCGCCATCCGCTTGCGGTTCGGCTTCTCGCCCGGCGCGAGCCGGCCGCGATGCCCGCCCGCGGCGGCGGCTTTCACTGCGGCCCGGCGGGTGCCCTCACGCAGGGCCTCGGGCCGCATGACCACGCCCTTGCCGTCCACCTGGACCACCAGCGGCATCTCGCGGCTGCACGGTAGGGGGATCCTCGCCCGGTAGAAGCCGTCGACGTCGAGCGCGGCGGCGACCACGAGCTCTTCGAGCCGGCGCTTGCCCAGCACCCTCCCGCAGCGGCGCTCAACGGCCTGCTGAGCCTGGTCGAACGAGCCGCGCACGGCTTCGGTGACCGCGAGCCGCCGCAATCCCATCGAGTGCCGGCCCGCCGGCAGGGACAGCGCGGCGTCGGCCGGGTGGACGTTGCACGCGCCTTTGCCCCGGTGGGCGGCCCGCGTGACCCGGACCAGCCCGAACACACTGGCCAGCCAGCGCGCGTGACCGCTCTCCCGCCACGGCCGCACCCGCCCCTCCGGCCCCACCACGACCGGCCCCACGCCGGCGCGGACCACTTCTTCCTCCTGCCGGGCGCGCAGGTCCAGATGGTCCTGCAGCAGCTGCCGTAACAGCTCCCGCCCGGCCACTTCCAGGTGTTCTTCCAGCTCGGTGTGGGTCCACGCGCTCGCATCGCCGCCCGACACGGTGCCCATCAGCGTCTCGAGGCGCTGATGGAGCGGGCAAAGGGGTCAGCTGTGGCATGAGTGTCGTACGGTTTCATCCCGAGGGCTCTTCCTGTCCCGCATCCGACATGGTTCGCACCTTCGAATGTAGGCGGAAGAGCCCTTCTAATCACCGGAGTTGGACGAACCAGTCGTCCGGCGGCCGGCCGGGGTGAACAGTCCCGGGGCGTTCTCGTCCAGCCAGCCCCGCTCCACCAGCCGCTTCAGCTTCGCCCGTGTGCCCTCGATCTTCCCGGTCTCGGCCGGCAGTCCGATCCTGGGCACGATCTGCTTGGCACGGACCGGCCCCGGCGCATCCGCCACCACCTCCACGATGTCCCGGTAGACCGCCGGGAGCACGTCCGCCCCCATTCCGGGCTGCCAGTTCGGCACGCTCAGCACCCCGATGACCTGCCGCTCGGCCCCCGCATACGCCGACGCCACCCGCTCACCCGCAG
>NZ_JBIVAX010000101.1:0-2050 GCF_044745805.1 Kitasatospora sp. NPDC086801 | reverse complement strand
GGACTCGGCTCATCCACGTGCAGCGTCATGGGCAGCACCCCGTGCCGCATCGCCATGACCATCTTGATGATCCCACCGACACCCGCCGCCGCCTGAGCGTGGCCGATGTTCGACTTCAACGACCCCAACCACAACGGCCGGTCATCAGAGCGCTCCTGACCATAAGTCGCCAACAACGCCTGCGCCTCGATCGGATCACCCAACGTCGTGCCCGTCCCATGGGCCTCTACAACGTCCACCTGGGCAGCCGACACCTGCGCATTGGCCAGAGCCTGCCGGATCACCCGCTGCTGCGCCGGACCATTCGGCGCGGTCAACCCGTTCGACGCACCATCCTGGTTCATGGCAGAGCCACGCACCAGCGCGAGCACCCGATGACCGTTGCGGCGGGCGTCCGACAGCCGCTCGACCAGCAGCATGCCCACGCCCTCGCCCCAACCGGTGCCGTCCGCAGCAGCCGCGAACGACTTGCACCGCCCATCACGGGACAGACCACGCTGACGACTGAACTCCACGAACGTCTCAGCGGTGGCCATCACCGCCACCCCGCCGGCCAGCGCCAGCGAGCACTCACCCGACCGCAGGGACTGGGCAGCCAGGTGCAATGCCAACAGCGACGACGAACACGCCGTGTCCACCGTGACCGCAAGTCCCTCCAGGCCGAGCGCATATGCCACCCGGCCCGTCGCGATCGACCCCGTGCTGCTGTTACCCGTGTAGTCGTGGTACATCATCCCGGCGAACACACCGGTCCGGCTGCCCCTGAGAGTGCGCGGGTCGATCCCGGCGTTCTCGAATGCCTCCCACGATGTTTCCAGCAGCAACCGCTGCTGCGGGTCCATGATCAGGGCTTCCCTTGGACTGATCCCAAAGAAACCTGGATCGAAGTCCGCCGCATCGTGCAGGAAGCCCCCTTCCCGGACATAGGTCGTGTTCGGACGCGTTCCAGTAGGGTCGTACAGCTTCTCGAGGTCCCAGCCGCGGTTCTCCGGGAATCCGGAGACCCCATCGACCCCGTCGACGACCAGACGCCACAGGTCGTCCGGATTCTTCACGCCGCCGGGGAACCGGCAGGCCATACCCACGATCGCGATGGGCTCCCGGGCCGCTTCGGTGAGCTTGCGGTTCTGCGTGCGGAGCCGCTCGGTCTCCTTGAGAGATGCGCGAAGCGCGTTGACCAGCTTGTCGTCGGAATTGACCATCGGTTCCTCACACTTCCGGCATTGAATCGTCGAGGCCGGCACTTTGCAGTGCCATGTTGATCAGGCTGTCCGCATCCATCTCGTCGATGGAGGGCTCGTCGCCGGGATCGTCCTGCACGTGCTCCTCCGCTCGGACCCCGGCGAGTTCGAGCAAGCCGGCAAGCATCCCGGCATCCCGGAGCCTGCTAATCGGAATCGACCCGAGAGCACGGCGGACGGTCTCCTCCGTGTCATCGTCGTCCGCGCCCTCAGGCACCAGTTCCTCAGCCAGCCGCCTGACCAGGGCCAGTGCGTTCGGGTAGTCGAAGACCAGCGTCGAAGACAGCCGCAGTCCGGTGGACACGTTGACCGAGTTGCGGAACTCCACAGCGGACAGTGAATCGAAGCCCAGCTCGCTGAATGCCTGCTCCGGCTGGATGACTGCAGGGTCCACGTGCCCGAGGGTGGCCGCGGCATGGGTGCGGACCAGATCGAGCAGCGCGGCCTCGCGGTCCTCACTAGACACGCCGACCAGTCGCTGCCGAAGCGCACCCGCGTCCGCGTTCGCCGCCTTGCGCAGGGACGGGCCTCGCACCAGGCCGCGGAACAGCGGCAGTGATTCATTGGCACCAAGGACGGTGAGGTCGAGGCGAACCGGGACGACAATGGCCGCCTCGTGGCCCACCGCCTTGTCGAACAACGCCAGGCCCTCGCTGACGTGGAAAGGCAGGACTCCGTTGCGCGACATGCGGACACGGTCGGCCTTGCTGAGGCCACCGGTCATGCCACTGGCCTGGTCCCACAGGCCCCAGGCCAGCGACTGCGCCGGCAGACCCTGCCCACGCCGGTGAACAGCCAGAGCGTCCAAA
>NZ_JBIVAX010000100.1:0-2055 GCF_044745805.1 Kitasatospora sp. NPDC086801 | reverse complement strand
CGAGCGGACTCGCACCCTGCGCCGACGGCGTCAAGGACGTCTGCGGCGGCGGCCCCACCTGCAGCATCTTCCAGGTCGGCTGCAACGCGACCAACTCCTCGGGCGGTGCGGCTTCGTGCAGCTACAGCCCATGGGCGGTCAACAGCTGCCCGGACACCGCGCCCTCCACATCGACGCCCGCCCCGTACACGCCGCCAGCTGACAAGGTGGACGACGCCATCCAGATCGGCTTCGGATGCATCCCACCGGCGAAGGCGCAGCGCAGGGTGCTGTCCACCGCGAAGTCCTCGGAGGACCACGGCATCATCATGGTCCGCTTCTACATCCACACCCAATACGCAGCGCTCCTCCAATTGCGTGGTGACGACCGCGGCCCCTCCGGCGACCCTGAGGCCGCCTACCGGATGGCGCTGTTCTGGGACACCGCGACCGGCGAGATCAGCTTCACCGTCGCGCCGTCGACCTCTAATCCGTGGTCCATCCCCGGCCTCGGCACGCGCTTCGATTCCAAACTGATTGCCGCCCGACCGCTGGACGTCGGCCCGTACAGTGGCAAGGACACGACGCTGGCCTGGCACAACAACATCAACCCGCTCGAACTCTCCGCGGACAAGATCAAGATGGACATCCACGGGATCAACGCCTCGCTGGACGCGTTCTCCGCCAACGCGACGGTGACGGTGAGCCTTGGCACGCACTCTGTCTCGGTGGAGCGCAAGGGGGACAGGTACCCGGACATGGAGGTGGTGCAGTACCGTCGAGGGATGGCGCCGAACATGCTAGGTGTGGACAGGGCGACCTCTTTCCCCATCGACGACGGGATGGGCACGTCGCCCCCGCTTGCAGGCGGCCGCGACGCCAAGTTCGAATGCTCCGGTAACTGCTGATGGGTGCCGAGGCGCGGGAGGAGGGCGCGCTGCGCTGGTTCCTCCGGGCGGCGATCAGGTACATCCTGGCCTTCGCCGTGGGCTGGTTCGTGCTGGCCGGCGTGCTCACCCTGCTGTTCCGCCCGTCGTACGACCAAGTGCCCTACGGGCTGCTCGGGTTGGGGTACATCTTCTTCCCGCTGTTCGGCGTGCCCTCCCTGGTGCTCCTGCTGGCCCTCTCGCCGCTACGGTTCTTCCCGCACCTGCGGGCCGTCGTCGGTATCACACTGGCAGGGCCGCTGCTGTTCATCCTGATGATCAGTGGGCCTGGATGGCTGCTGTGGCCACTGGTGGTCATTCAGTTCGGCTTCGTGCTCAAGCTGATGCCGGAGGCACGGTTCCGGGTTACTGCCCATCGACGCTGACCCGGCCCGCCCTGCCCGACGCCGGCCCGCGAGACAATGTCTCGCGGGCCGGCGTTCACTGTTGCGTCCTGGGGACCCTGTCCTTGCCGAAAACCTCATCCGCCCTGTTCAGGCTGCATGTCGGTATCGTGGAGGAGGCCGCCGAGTCGGTCGGTTCGGCGCATGTTGAGGCGGGCGATCTGCTCCGGGTTGTCGATCGGTGCGGGAAGGGGGCGGCGAGGTCGGGCGTTCGCGATGCCCTGGTGTGGCCTATGGTCGTTGTAGAACCTCTCGAACTCGCGTAGCGCGCGCAGGAGGTGGCGCTGGTCCCAGATCAGCGTGCGGTCCAGCAGTTCTCGCCGGCAGGTCTGCACCCACCTTTCCATGATGGAGTTCATCCTCGGCATGCGGACTCCGCTGAGCACGACCTGGATACCTGCGTCGGCGAGGACGGCGTCGAACAGTTCGGGGAACTTCCCGTCCCGGTCCCGGAGCATGTAGCGCGCCCGGCAGCCGGCGTCCTCGAGGTCCATGACGAGGTTCTTCGCCGCCTGCGCCACCCAGGACGCGGTCGGATGAGCGGTTGCGCCCAGGATCCGGATCCGTCGGCTTGCGTGCTCGATCACCGCGAGCACATGCAGCCGGGCGCCGGACAAGGTGACCGTTTCGAAGAAGTCACAGGCGAGGAGTGAGGCTGTCGCACGACTTCGCCCGTCCGGGAGTCAAGAGCGCGATTTTGCGGTGCCGGCGAGGATTTTGCTGAGGTTGTGGACGGTGCCGAGGAG
>NZ_JBIVAX010000099.1:0-2153 GCF_044745805.1 Kitasatospora sp. NPDC086801 | reverse complement strand
AGCGACCGCAGCACCTCCCACTTGCCCGGACCGGCAGTGGCGAACACCTCCACACCCAAGTACCGAGCCAACTGGATGGCAGCCATGCCAACCCCGCCCGCACCAGCGTGCACCAACACCGACTCCCCAGCCCGCAACCCGGCCAGATCCACCAACCCGTAGAACGCGGTAAGGAACACCACCGGAACCGACGCCGCCTCAGCGAACGACCAACCCTCAGGCACCGGCGCGATCATCCGCGCATCAGCAACCACCTCAGCAGCGAACCCACCAGGCACCATGCCCAACACCCGGTCCCCGACAGCCACCCCATCCACCCCGGGCCCGACCTCGACAACCACACCGGCAACCTCCGAACCCAACGGGCCCGCCTCACCGGGATACATGCCCAACGCATTGAGCACATCACGGAAGTTCAACCCACCCGCACGAACCGCGATCCGAACCTCGCCCTCAGCCAGCACCACCCCACCGGCCGGCACCAACGCCAGATTGCCCAGCTCACCCTTCTCCGCAATATCCAACCGCCAGGGCTGGGCCGGAACCGGCAGCACGGCCGCACGTGCCAGACGTCCGACACGCAACACGCCGCCACGGACCACGACCTGCGGTTCCCCGCATGCGACAACGGCGTGGAGCACCGTGCCGATCGGACCGTCAGTGTCGACGAGCACGAACCGGCCGGGTTCCTCGGACTGCGCCGACCGCACCAGACCCCACACCGCGGCCCCGGCCAGGTCAGCTGTCTGCTCATCGTCGAGGGCGATCGCATGGCTGGTTCGGATCACCAGTTTGGCGTCGGCGTAGCGTCGGTCGGACAGCCAGGTATGAAGCACAGCCAGGGTCTCGTCGACGGCGGCGCGCACGGCTTCGGCATCCGTGGCGGGGGCAATCGGCAGGACCACGGCTTCGGGCACCGGGCGGTCGTCGGTCAGCTCGCCCCACTCCGCCCAGACCACACCGTCGTCGACATCCGTCGCGGGCATCGGCAACTCGGTCCAGGTCATCCGGAGCAGTGCGTCGGAGACCTGCCGAACGGTGTTGAGCCGTTCCTCGTCGACCGGCAGGGACACCAGCGACTCCACCCACAGCACCGGTTGTCCGGCGCTATCCGCGACGGCGAGGGAGATCCCGCCTCGACCGGTCAATGACACGCGGACCCGCAGGTCGGTGGCCCCGGCCGCGTACAGACTGACCCCGTTCCACGAGAAGGGCAGTGCGACCTGGCCGGTGTCGTCTCCGGCCAGCGTGACGGCGTGCAGGGCCGCGTCCAGCAACGCCGGGTGGAGGCCGAACCGATCTGCGTCCAGCCGCGCTGGTTCCGGCAGGGCGACCTCGGCGAACACCTCGTCACCCTGTCGCCACACCGCGCGCAGTCCCTGGAACAACGGCCCGTACCCGTAGCCGAGTTCCGCCAGCCTCAAGTAGGCGTCGTCCATGGGCACCGGCACTGCCCCGCGCGGCGGCCACTCGCCCAGATCGAAGGCCGGCCGCAGGGTCTGCGGCGTGAGGACGCCACTGGCGTGCAGCGTCCAGGGCCCATCGGAGTCGGCCGGACGGGAGTGCACCCGCACCGCGCGCGAACCGGCCTCACCCGGCTCGTCCAAGCTCACCTGGACCTGGACACCGCTGGTGAGAACCAACGGCTCGGCGAGGGTGAGTTCTTCGAGCGTGGAACAACCGACCTCGTCGCCGGCGCGGATGGCCATCTCAACGAACGCGGCGCCGGGCACCAGAACCGTGTCCCGCACTGCGTGGTCGGCCAGCCACGGCTGCGCACTCGTCGACAGACGGCTGGTGAACAACAGGCCACCGGCCGCGGGTTCGATCAGCGCACCCAGCAACGGGTGGGTGACTGCGGTCTGGCCGACGCCGGAGACATCCCCGGCGTCCACCGCGGCAGGCCGCCAGTAGCGCTGGTGTTGGAAGGCGTAGGTGGGCAGGTCGACCCGGCCGGTGCCCGACAGGAACTCCGCCCAGTCCAGCCCCACACCCCGCACGAACAACTGCCCGGCCGAAACCAGCAACCGCGACAACCCACCGTCATCACGACGCAGCGTCCCCAGCGCCGACGCCCGCACACCCATGTCCTCCGCGGTGGCCTCGATCCCCGACGTCAGCACGGGATGCGCGCTGGCCTCCACGAACACCGA
>NZ_JBIVAX010000098.1:0-2560 GCF_044745805.1 Kitasatospora sp. NPDC086801 | reverse complement strand
CAGTCGGGTAGGTGCGGCGCATTACTGCGCCGCACCCCCCTCAGAACCGTGCAAGCAGCTGTTCACCGCACACGGCTCAAGCAAGCCCCATGGGCTCGCGGGCAGGCGAAGGTGCTGGACTCGTCAACGCGGCGGCTCCGCTCCGCCGTTGACATTGGGTGTGGAGAAGACGGATTCGTTGATCGCCCGGCGTGCTTCCGCCCAGGAACGCGACGTACTGCTTGGAGATCGCCTTCCGGATGACGGCCCGCCATACCTCCCATTCCTGGGGGCTTCGCGGCGGGTGGTCGGCGTGCAGCAGGAGCCCTCCGCAGACCGGGCAGCGACCGTGCTGGGCCTGAAGCAGGCGCACGGTCATGCCGTCGACCGGCGGAGGGGGTCCCTTGCGACGCCGCTCGGCCCAGTACGACTCCAGGGCGGGGTCGTCCGGGGACGCCCTGCCCTTGACCAGCTGGTGCCGGACGATCTTCGTCCAGGAGAACTTGAGGAGGTAGGCGCCGCTGTCGCGGTCGCCGAACACCCACCGGTCCTGCCTGGCCTTGTTGAACCTGCCGAAGTACTTGCTGGAGACCCAGTGCTTCGGCTTGTTCGGGTGGCTGTGCTTGGCCCACTTGTAGGCGAGCTTCCACATGTAGTTGTCCAGCGCCGTGAAGATCTCGCTGGACACCACCGTCCGGTAGTAGGCCGACCAGCCCCGCACGATGGGGTTGATCTTCTTGAGCACAGCCGCAGCGTTGGCCCCTCGCAGGGCCAGCATCTCGGCGTGCAGCCGTTCCCGGATCCGTCGTTGTGCCGCTGTGCTCGGCTTGATCAGCAGTTTGCCGTGATACCGGCGGACGTTGAACCCCAAGAAATCGAACCCGACCTCCGCGTGGACGATGCGTGTCTTGTCCTCGTGGAAAGCGAGCCCCCTGGGCGTCAGCCATGCGGCCAGCCGTTCCTTGACCTGTTCGGCCTGCTCACGACTGGTGCACATCGCGACAAAATCGTCTGCGTACCGCACCAGCACGGGACTTCCGCTCTGTGCACTGCCGGCGTCTCGGCCGGCGGTGTAGTAGCGGACCCCTGCGGCTTCCTCCATCCCGTGCAGGGCCACGTTGAAGAGCAACGGGCTGATCACCCCGCCCTGCGGAGTTCCCTCCTCGGTCGGGGCGAACCGACCTCGATCCACGACCCCGGCCTTGAGCCACTGCCGGACCAGTCCCCGGGCGGGGAAGGTGCCGAGCGCGGCCAGCAGCCGGTCGTGGTCGATACGGTCGAACGCCGCCGTCAGGTCCGCGTCGAGCATCCACACACGCTGCGGGTTCTTCCCGTTCAGCGTGGAGTAGATGGCGCCGATCGCGTCGTGACAGCCGCGGCCGGGCCGGAAGCCGTACGACTTCGGCTCGAACCGCGCTTCCCACTCGGGTTCCAGTGCGCCCAGTGCCACAGCCTGAAGGCACCGATCGACGATCACGGGAATCCCGAGGCCGCGCTTCTTCGCCGTCCCCGGTTTGGGGATGAACACCCGCTTGACGGGCTGGGGAGTCCAGGGCCGGGCCTGGTGCTGGACCCAGTGGGCCAGCGCGGCCTTTGACTGGGGAAACAGCACCACCTTCCCATCGACTCCCGCCGTCGCACGCCCAGCGTTGATCTCCGTGACCCGCCGCACGCTCAGGAGCGTGTTCGACCGGGACCGGAGCATCAGCTTCTGCAAGTTGCGGACCTTCTTGAGGTCCCCTGCCTGCGATGCCGTGAAGATTCTCTGCCGCAGAC
The DNA here is from genome assembly GCF_044745805.1 of Kitasatospora sp. NPDC086801. Classification (NCBI taxonomy): domain Bacteria; kingdom Bacillati; phylum Actinomycetota; class Actinomycetes; order Kitasatosporales; family Streptomycetaceae; genus Kitasatospora; species Kitasatospora sp. NPDC086801. The sequence continues at coordinate 805 of NZ_JBIVAX010000098.1, read as the reverse complement.
GCCGTACGTCCTCCTCGGCCCGGCGCCAGTCGATCGACGCCCAGTCCAGATTTTCGCCCTCGGGTCCGTTCACCGTCGCGGCGGCGACCGGGACGGCCGGGACCGCTCCGTCCACCTCCGTCATGGTGTCCAACTTGCCCCTCGGTTCCGTCGTCGTTGTCCAGTGAGTCCGCACAGGCTCACCCGGCCCACGTCAGCACCCTTTCGGGTCCGGGCAGCGCGCCCGTATCCGGACGGTTATGCGGGGCGACCGGCGGAGAGGCCGATCATGCTGCCCCGGGTTCCCGCTTCCTTTCGGCTTCCGGCATTGGCTTCTTGGGCCATCCTGTTCCCGCTGGGGAGTTGAGCCTTCCTCACGGTCGGCCGACCGGGCCACGACGGCCCGGACCCCAACGGGGTTTCCACGTTCCACACGAGTGAGATACGACCGGGGTGGGTGCTCCCTTTACCCCGAGGCGGCGGTGTCCACCTGGCCGGAGTGACCTCTACCGGCCAGCGCCTGCCGCTTCTCAGCGGCCAGCCATGCACCCCGCTGGTACTTTCCATCGGCGGGGCTTGGGATCACGAGGCATCAACGAGAGTTCACTTGCGTTCACCCGTCCGGTCTTCCCCTTGCCGGTAACTCCCGGATGGAACGGGAGTCCTTGGGCTTTCCCCTGAGCTTCGCACCACGCCGTTACCGTCGTCGCACGTCAAGGGCGGGGACGGGTCATACGGACACAGACCCGTGACTGCACCTACGGCCTCATCAGCCGCCCCTCCAATCGGTCAGTCCACTCAAACTCGTGCAACTTCGTGTCGCACG
>NZ_JBIVAX010000097.1:0-2625 GCF_044745805.1 Kitasatospora sp. NPDC086801 | reverse complement strand
CAGCACGGCGCCAGCCCCGCGATCTGCCGGAGGCGGCAAGGCCACACGTTCAGGCGACGACAGAACGGACTTAATCTCTCATTCCGCCCTCTCAGGGAGTGGCCCGGGGCACGGTGTCGGCGACCTTGGTCGACTGGCTGTCGACGACCAGGGCCACCGGCCAGGCGCTGCGGCCCGCGCGCAGGCGCCTCCGGCGGCGTAGCAGGTCGAGGATCCTGGGCAGGGTGCCGTCCTTGGCCCAGCGGGCGAAGAACCCGAATCAGCGTGCGGCATCCCCGTTCATGCTGATCACGGCGTAGGTCTCCCCGTTTCCCGGCGGTCGCGTCCATGAGCGGGTGGTGAACGTGTGCAGCCGCCCGTTCGTGATCGCGTGGCGCGGCAGGTGGACACCGAACTCGCCGGTCACGGCCTCCAGCAGTGCGCGTTCCGCCTCGGTGCCCTCCGCCCGGGAGCCGAAGAACCGGTCCGGGTCCAGTGCCCGTGGTATCTGCCCGGTTCGGTGTATCTCTCCGTCCGCGTACGTGAAGGCGTACTGTTCGGCGCCGTCCTGCGCCACGGAAAGGTGGAAGAACGGTTCCCCGCGCCAGGTCCTCAGGCCGCTCCACACGACCACCGCGCGGGTACCCGCGCTGGCGGCCGCGGCCGGGGAGACGAATCGCCGCGGGTCGAAGTGCGCAGGGTCACGGTCGAGGGCGAAGCTCCAACGGGCACCGGCCCGGCCGACCGCCATGAGGGCCTTGTCGTCGTAGGACGAGAACTCCCTCTGCCCGCAGAGCAATCGGCGGCGCGCTTCGTCGGAGGTCATGGGATCGTCCAGTGCCGCCTCGTTCCCGTCCGCGAGGCGTCCGGGCAGGTCCTCCGGCTCCACGCCTTCGACCAGGACGAACCGGTAGGACGTGAGGTTGTGGTGGGCGTCCGGGTCCGCGAGCCAGGCCAGGTCGTCCGGGTCGTGGCCGGCCGCCCGGCTCGGTGCCTCACCCGCCTGTCCACCCCTGGGGGTGGACAGCAGCTCGCGGCCCCGTTCCGGGGTCAGCAGGGGTCCGAGCAGGGGGTCGGCCACCCACCCCAGAGGCGCCAGGTGGTCGGGCCCCAGCGGCTGCCATACCGGCAGAGCGTCCATCAGCGTCCGCCATGCCCCGTCGGTGTCGCCCCACCGCGCCAGCTCCCGTGCCCGTTCGACCGCTTCCCCGAACGGTCCGGCCGCCGTGTACCGGTACGTGCCGTTGCGCACCTGCTCCAGCGTCGCGTAGGCCAGCGACACCACGTCGTCACCGGCTCCCCGCAGGTGGAACATCAGCGTGGAATCGTCCCGGTACGAGTGCGCCGCGTGCTCGGCGACCAGCGCCGGCAGCAGCTCGGGCGCATACCGCGGGTCGGTCACCACGTCCTCGAAGTACACCATGTACGTCCGTCCGAGCAGGCGGCGTATCTGGTCACCCAGCCCGACGGCCCGCGGCCTGCCGTACTCCCTCGCCTCGTCCAGCGCGTGCCCGGCCCGTTCCCAGTCACCGCGCAGCGCCTCCAGCCGGGCCCGCTCCACCAGGGCGTCCAGCTCTCGTGTCGAGTCGTTGGCGAACTCCGGCTCCCCGTCGGCCCGGCGTGCCCGCAGGCGGTGGAACTCCCGGTACATGCCCCGCATGAACTCGACGAAGTTCGCGTACCGCTCGGGTGGCGCGGCCAGCCAGCTCGCCCACGTGTACACGGCCCACTCGCCGTCCTCGTCCACGTCTTCGGGATCCAGCAGGACGTGGGTGATGTCGGACTCGACGTCGAGCTGGAGCCCGCGCCGCCAGATGTCCGCATCCCGCCGCTCGGCGGGTCCGGCGTCGTCGTCCAGGTGTTCCTCGAACACGTCCGCGAGCCCGGACTCATTGTCGTGCCAGCGCGCGTCCGTGCTCCCCGCCAGCAGCCAGATGAACCCGCCGGCGTGCCGCCACCCGTCGCTGACCTTGAGGAACTCCCGGTAGGACGGGGGCATCCGTCGACCGAGGCGCTCCTCCATGGCGACGATCCGTTCCTCGGACGCGGGCGGGAACCCCAACCACCGAACCCGTCGGGCGGCTTCATCCTCCTGATTTCGCGTCTCGTCATCGGGTAGGGAATCCGACCACTCCCCGCTCCATCTGAGCAGGAACGGCCGCCAGTCGAACGGTGTCGCATTCGTCATGCGCCCGATGCTGCCATCCGCCACTGACACTGCTCTGTGATGCCAAGCGGCACGGGGACGGCCACCGACGCGTCTCGCGGCTGTCCTGGACCGTCCCCGCGAGCGCGGGGCCGACCTCGGTCTTGAAAACCGTTGGGGCGTGATGAGCATCCGTGTGGGTTCGACCCCCACCTCCTCCGCCAGGGGCGAGCCGGGCACTGGAGCGCCCACGGGCCTGTAAAGCCCCCGTTTCGGCTGTGACGGTTCGGCTCCGTCCTCGCACCACTTCCTCGACTTCGGCCAGGCTCCGGCGGAATGAGGGGGCGGCGCCGCCTTGGCACGGGCGGTGAACGTCTGCCTCCCCGCCGGCGGGTGGGTGGCGAGCCTCCTAGTACTCCAGCTGTAGATCGCTCTTTGGGCTGCTGGTGCCTACGCTTTCCGCGGTTTGCGGCGCTTGCCGCAGCTGCCGTGTGGCCGGT
>NZ_JBIVAX010000096.1:0-2694 GCF_044745805.1 Kitasatospora sp. NPDC086801 | reverse complement strand
AGCACGGCGCCAGCCCCGCGATCTGCCGGAGGCGGCAAGGCCACACGTTCAGGCGACGACAGAACGGACTTAATCTCTCATTCCGCCCTCTCAGGTCGCGGCCGTGATTCGGGTGGCGTAGACCCGGTGGGCCTTGCGCTCGGCGGAGCTGGCGGTGTCGGCGGCGAGGGCGGCGGCCTGCTGCAGCGCGGTGCGGTGGAGTTCGAGCGGTGCGGTGATCCGGAGGGAGTGGCCCTGGCCGCGGCGGATGGTCCGGCCGGAGGCGAGCGCGGCGCGGACGGTCTCGTCGCCGCCGGCGAGCAGGTGGTCGGCGAGCAGGCCGGGCAGATCGAGGGTGACCACCGGGTCCGGCTGCGGCTGCTGCTCGGCGACCGGGTCCGGGAGGCCGTCGAGCTGCTCGGGCAGTTCACGGGCTCCGGCGGCGTCCAGGACGCGGCGGATCGTCTTCGGGTCGACCTGGTGCTGCCGGGCGAGGGCCTTGACGGCGGTGCCTTCGCCAAACGCCTCGACCACCTTCGCCGCCTGGTCCTGGTCGAGCGCGGCGGGGCGGCCGAGCGTCTTGCCCGCGGCTTCGGCGGCAGCGACGCCTTCGCGGGTGTTCTCCGAGATCATGTCGCGCTGGAACTCCAGCACGGCGGCGAGCACGTTCACCATCATTTTGGTGCCGGGGTCGTCGGAGGCGAGGTCGATCCCGGACAGCAGCCCGGACTCGACCCGCAGGTGCAGGCCGCGGCGGATCAGCACCGGCCGCAGGGCGAGGATGTCCGCTACCGAGCGGAAGAGCCGGGCGGCGTCGGCGATGCGGATGGTGTCGCCGACGGCGGCCTCGTTCAGCAGCCGGGTGAAGCCGGCGCGGTCGAGCGAGAGCTGCCGTGTGGAGGTGGCGGGGTCCTCGTAGACGGGGGCGCCGGCGGCCAGCAGCGGGGCCAGGGCGTGGCGCTGGCGGGCGTCGGTCTGCTTGTCGGTGGAGTGCCGCAGGTAGAGCCGGTCGGCCATGCTCTTCGCCTTCCCCGGGTGGGCCGGGCGGGGCCGGCGGTGTCCGGGGACCACCCTAGCGGGGGCGGAATGGGGAGGCGGAACACTGGACCGGATTCGATTGGATCGGCGGCGGGTTCCGGCAGGTCGGCGGGCCGATCCGATTGGATCTGCGACTGGGGGCGGAATCAACCGATTTCGCCTCCCAATGTTGAAAGGACTCCTTCGTCGGAGCGTCCCGCTGGGGCTGGCTCCTCCGGGCAAGCAGCCCCACCGGGACGGGACATTCAGCGCAACCGGCGGCGCCCCTGCCGGGGACCACGCCGCCTGGCGCGCCAGGCGCTCCATGCCCAGCCCGCCAGGGCGACGGCCGCAACACTCCCAGCCACGGCCAGCACCCAAGACCAGCCGACCAGAAAGCCCACTGCAAGCACACAACCGAGCACGAGCAGAGCCGCCAGCCATCCGCGGCCGGCACCGGCAGTGCTGATGCTGTTCCAGCCGACGGCCATGTCCCGGCCCGCCTGATGAACGCGGCTGCTGCTGTTGGCGGTGGCGACGAAGTGGACTCGCGCGTTGAGGGCGTGGACGCGGGCGGTTGCCGGGCAGCAGCCGAGCTGCTCGGCGATCTCGTTGAAGCCCCACTCCTCGATGTAGCGCAGGTAGGCGACTTCCTGGCGGCGCTGCTGGGGCATCAGCTGGATGAGTTCGACGATCTCCCGCGCGGCGACGAGGTCCGGTCTTGAGTAGTAGCGGTGCAGTCATTAGCGCTAAGGAATGATCTTCCTCGTATCTGCAGGGACGTGGCGTCAACAGTCCGCGTCGCCTACACCTCGATGCTGCGGATCAAGACCGGTTACGACCTCCCGGGGGTTGAGGAACATCGGAACGGAAACCGGCGCTGGACGCCGACGCCCTGCTCCGGGGCCACCGCGCGCTGTCGGCACGACGCGACGGTGGGTGGGGAGAGGGGCAGGTGAGCCGGTGTGGAGTGCCGGGCGGGCGCGGCTGGCACTCGTTGGGGTGAAGCGTGGCGCTGCCCGGCCGTTCCAGGGGTCGAAGTGATCATGCTGGGGTGGGTGACGCCCCGAAACGGTCGGGGCCGTGTCGACAGGAATCTCCTGATGAACCATCTCCGGCGCGCGGCAGGTGCCACGGCTGCAGCAGCACTTGCCCTCGGCATCGCTGTTCCCGCACAAGCTGCTGCACCGACCGCAGACCGGGCACCCCAGTGGTCGATCAAGCTCGACCGGTTGGAGGGGACGCCTTCGTCCTATGACCGGTTGTCCGTATGGAGCGGCACCTGCCCGGTGCCTGGAAGCTACGGCGGATACGCGGGGAAGGTGACGCCCTCGTGGAAGTATCTGGGCGACTTCGAGGACCTCGAATGCGAGGGGGACCACACCTTCACGCTCAGCTTCATGATCTACGACTACGCTCGCGGCCGCGACCTCCCCAAGGGAACCAAGGTCGCGTTCGAGATCTCCGTCGGGCGAGGCTCGGACGACGACGACGCAGTCGCGGCCGGCTCGCCGGATGGCCCCCTCTACGCCACGGTCTGACCTGCGAGCGGCGTGGGGGGGGGGGGGGGGCCCCCCCCCGCCCCCCCCCCCCCCCCCCCCCCCGCCCCCCCCCGCCCCCCCCGGGGGGGGGCCCCCCCCCCCCCCCCCCCGGGGGCCCCCCCCCCCCCCCCCCCCCCGGGGGCCCCCCCGGGGCCCC
>NZ_JBIVAX010000095.1:0-2779 GCF_044745805.1 Kitasatospora sp. NPDC086801 | reverse complement strand
CGGACGTCGCGCAGGACGCCGATCGGGGTGTGGTGGAGGGTGTCGGCGTCGGCGATCCGGGAGAGCGCGAAGGCGGTGGCCGGGTTGGCCGCGTGGGCGTCGTGGACCAGCACCTGCGCCTCGTTGTCCGCCGTCACCGGCGCGGTGAACAGCTCGCCGTCCGGGCCGCGGAACACGCCGCCGGCCAGGTCCGCGCCGAAGCGGATCGGCTGCCCGTGCTCCAGCCGGATCAGCGCCTCGTCCCGGGTACCGGGCTGCTTCAGAGCCTCGAACGCGCCGTCGTTGAAGATGTTGCAGTTCTGGTAGATCTCCACCAGTGCCGTGCCCTCGTGCGCGGCCGCCGCCCGCAGCACCGACTGCAGGTGCTGGCGGTCCGAGTCGATCGTGCGGGCGACGAAGGTGGCCTCGGCGCCGATCGCCAGCGAGAGCGGGTTGAACGGCGCGTCGAGCGAGCCCATCGGCGTCGACTTGGTGATCTTGCCCAGCTCGCTGGTCGGCGAGTACTGCCCCTTGGTCAGGCCGTAGATCCGGTTGTTGAACAGCAGGATCTTCAGATTGACGTTGCGCCGCAGCGCGTGGATCAGGTGGTTGCCACCGATGGACAGCGCGTCACCGTCCCCCGTCACCACCCACACGCTCAGGTCCTGCCGCGAGGACGCCAGCCCGGTCGCGATCGCCGGCGCCCGCCCGTGGATCGAGTGCACCCCGTAGGTGTTCATGTAGTACGGGAAACGCGAGGAACAACCGATGCCGGAGACGAACACGGTGTTCTCGCGCTTGATGCCGAGCTCCGGCATGAAACCCTGCACCGCCGCCAGGACCGCGTAGTCCCCGCAACCGGGACACCAACGCACCTCCTGATCGGTCTTGAAGTCCCGGGCGCTCTGCGGCCCTTCGGCCTTGGGCACCAGGTTCAGGGACGGGAAGCCGCTCTCACTCATCGGTGGTCCTCCTCGTCCAGGGCGCCGATCGCCGCCGACAGCACGTCCGCCAACTGCGCCGCCTTGAACGGCAGTCCGCGCACCTGGTTGTAGGACTGGGCGTCCACCAGGTACTTCGCCCGCAGCAGCAGCGCGAGCTGGCCCAGGTTCATCTCCGGCACGACGACCTTCTCGTAACTCCCGAGCACCGCACCCAGGTTGGCGGGGAAGGGGTTGAGGTTGCGCAGGTGCGCCTGGGCGACCCGGCCGCCGTCCGCCCGCACCCGCCGCACCGCCGCGGTGATCGGCCCGTACGTCGAACCCCAGCCGAGCACCAGCACCCTGGCCCGCCCGTCCGGGTCGTCGACCTCGACATCGGGCACGGCGATCCCGTCGATCTTCGCCTGCCGGGTACGGACCATGAAGTCGTGGTTCGCCGGGTCGTAGGAGATGTTCCCCGTCCCGTCCTGCTTCTCGATCCCCCCGATCCGGTGCTCCAGCCCGGGCGTGCCGGGCAGCGCCCACGGCCTGGCCAGCGTCTGGGGGTCGCGCAGGTACGGCCAGAACGATCCGTCCTCACGGTTCGGACCGGTCGCGAAGTCCGGCTCGACCCGCGGGAGTTCGTCCACCTCGGGGACGCGCCACGGCTCCGAGCCGTTCGCCAGGTAGCCGTCCGAGAGCAGGAACACCGGCGTGCGGTACGTCACCGCGATCCGCGCCGCCTCCAGCGCCGCGTCGAAACACTCCGCCGGCGTGGCCGGCGCCACGATCGGCACCGGCGCCTCACCGTTGCGCCCGAACATCGCCTGCAACAGGTCCGCCTGCTCCGTCTTCGTCGGCAACCCCGTGGAAGGGCCACCACGCTGGATGTCCACCACCAGCAGCGGCAGCTCCAGCGACACCGCCAACCCGATCGTCTCCGACTTCAGCGCCACCCCCGGCCCCGACGTCGTCGTCACCCCCAACGCACCCCCGAACGCCGCACCCAGCGCCGCACCGATCCCCGCGATCTCATCCTCCGCCTGGAACGTGCGCACCCCGAAGTTCTTGTGCCGGGACAGCTCGTGCAGGATGTCCGAAGCCGGCGTGATCGGGTACGACCCCAGGTACAACCCCAGCCCGCACCGCTGCGCGGCGGCGATCAGACCGTAGGACAGCGCCAGGTTCCCGGAGATGTTGCGGTAGCGCCCGGCCGGCAACGGGGCCGGCGCCACCTCGTAGGAGACCGCGAAGGACTCCGTGGTCTCACCGAAGTTCCAACCCGCCTTGAACGCACTGATGTTCGCCTCCGCGATCTGCGGCTTCTTCGCGAACTTGCCGCGCAGGAAGGTCTCCGTGCCGCGGGTGGGGCGGTGGTACATCCAGGACAGCAGTCCCAGGGCGAACATGTTCTTGGCCCGCTCGGCGTCCTTGCGCGCCAGCCCGCTGTCCTTCAACGCCTCCAGGGTCAGCGTCGTCAGCGGCACCTTGTGCAGCTGGAAGCCCTCCAGCGAGCCGTCGGCCAGCGGGTCCGCCGCGTAACCGACCTTCGCCAGCGCGCGTTTGGTGAACTCGTCCGTGTTCACGATGATCTGCGCGCCGTGCGGCAGGTCCGCCAGGTTCGCCTTCAGTGCCGCCGGGTTCATCGCCACCAGCACGTTCGGCGCGTCCCCCGGGGTGAGGATGTCGTGGTCCGCGAAGTGCAGTTGGAAGGACGACACCCCCGGCAGCGTCCCGGCGGGCGCCCGGATCTCGGCCGGGAAGTTCGGCAGTGTGGACAGGTCGTTGCCGAACGACGCCGTCTCCGACGTGAACCGGTCACCGGTGAGCTGCATCCCGTCACCCGAGTCACCGGCGAAACGGATGATCACCCGGTCCAG
>NZ_JBIVAX010000094.1:0-3282 GCF_044745805.1 Kitasatospora sp. NPDC086801 | reverse complement strand
CGGCCGCATCGTCGACGAACTCCACCACCCCACCGCCGACACCGTCCTGGACCGCATGCGCCGCTTCGACGCCAAGGGCCGCACCAGCTAGAGCCTTCCGCGAGCCCCGCGCCACCGACCTTCGAGAACCCCCAGGACTGACACCCCCTCATGTACCGCACCGCTTTGCGCACCGTGCTGGCCCACAAGAGCCGACTGCTCATGACGATGCTCGCCGTGCTGCTCGGCACCGCCTTCGTCGCCGGCACCATGGTCTTCTCCGACACCTTCGGCAACGCGCTCAGGACTCAGAACTCCAAGAGCTACACCGACATCGCCGTCACGGTCAGTGACCGAGACGCCGCCCGCCAGGCCTACGACCACACGGGCGAGGACTCCGAGGGCCCGGCCCTCACCGAGGAGATCCGCAAGGCGGTCGCGGCCCTGCCCGGCGCCGCCGAGGCGCGCGGCGTGGTCAGCGGCTTCGCCGGCATCGCCGACAAGAAGGGCGCGCTGATCGGCAACGGTTTCTCCACCACCGGCACCAACTACGTGCCGGGCGCCGACGGCACCGACCCGCGCTACCCGCTGGTCGACGGCCGCGGCCCGCACGGCTCGGGCGAGATCGCACTGGACACCAAGACCGCCGAGAAGGGCGGCTACCAGGTCGGCGACACCATCCGGGTCGCCGTCAACGGCCCGGTGATGGAGCTCAAGCTCACCGGCACCCTGACCACCAATGACCCGCGCGTGCTGGCCGGCGGCTCGCTGGCCGCCTTCGACACCGCCACCGCCCAGCAGCTCTACCTGAGCCCGGGCCGCTACGCCGAGCTGGACGTCAAGGGCAAGCCGGGCACGGACGACACCGCGCTGCTCGCCGCCGTCAAGCAGACCGCCCCGCAGGGCGACTCGATCGAGGCGAAGACCGGGCGCGAGCTCGCCGCCGAGCAGGACCGGATGATCCAGCAGGGCACCAAGGTCCTGAGCACCTTCCTGATGGTCTTCGCCTTCATCTCACTGTTCGTCGGGATCTTCATCATCGCCAACACCTTCACCATGCTGGTCGCCCAGCGCACCAAGGAACTCGCACTGCTGCGAGCGATCGGCGCCAGCCGCAGGCAGATCACCCGCTCCGTGCTGGTCGAGGCACTGCTGGTCGGCCTGCTCGCCTCGGCGGCCGGGCTGCTCGCCGGCATCGGGATCGGCGCCGGAATGCAGTCGCTGGTCAGTGCGATGGACGACACCATGCCGCAGGGCTCGCTGGTGATCAAGCCGCTCACCATCGCGGTGACCCTGGCCGTCGGCGTCCTGGTGACGGTGCTGTCAGCCCTGCTGCCAGCCCTGCGCGCCGCCCGGATCGCCCCGGTGGCGGCGATGAGCTCGGTCGAGCAGCCGGCCACCCAGAAGAGCCTGCGGGTGCGCAACGCGATCGGCCTGCTGTTCACGCTGGCCGGCGCGGGCGCCCTGGCCGCGGGCGTGGGCGGCAAGGAGTTCAAGCTGGTCGGGCTCGGCGCGGGCGCCCTGCTGATCGGCGTGTTCGTACTGACCCCGCTGCTGTCCCGGCCGCTGATCGCCCTGTTCGCCCCGCTGCTGCGCCGGCTGTACGGCACGCCCGGCAAGCTGGCCCAGGAGAACGCGATCCGCAACCCGCGCCGGACGGCGGCCACCGCCTCGGCGTTGACCATCGGCGTCACCCTGATCACCGCACTGACCGTGGTCGGCGCCTCGGTGAACAAGGCCGTCGACGAGGAGACCACGAACGACCTCAAGGCCGACTACACGGTCGCCATGCAGAACGGCTCGAGGCTCTCCCCCGAGGTCGCCGGCCAGCTCGCCAAGGCGCCCGGCGTCAGCGCCATGAGCGTGATGCGTGAAGTCCGGGTGACGACCGACAAGGGCGACTCCGACTACGAGTTCCTGACGGGCGTCGACGCCGCGACCATCGGCCAGCTGGCCACCGTCAAGGTCAAGGACGGTTCGGCGGACGCCCTCAAGCAGGGCAAGCTGATGATGAGCTCGGGCACCGCCGAACGCCTCGGCTTCAAGGTCGGCGACACCATGGCCGTCACCTACCCGGACAAGACCAAGGGCTCGCTCACCGTCGGCGCCGTGCTGGAGGCCAACAGCGCGCTGGCGGGCATCGTCGCCCCGGACAACGTGGTGGGCCCGCACGCGCTGCCCGGCTCCGGCCCGGCGAAGGTCCTGGTGAAGGGCGCCAACGGCGCGGACGAGAAGCTGAAGCAGGCGCTGCGCGACGCGACCGGCGGAAACCCGCTGATCGCGGTCAAGGGCGAGAAGGACGTCAAGGCGGAGAACCGTCAGCTGATCACCGGCATGCTGAACATGACGTACGGGCTGCTCGGGATGGCCGTGGTGATCGCGGTGCTCGGCGTGGTCAACACCATGGCGATGTCGGTGTTCGAGCGGCGCCGGGAGATCGGCATGCTGCGGGCGATCGGCCTGGACCGGATCGGCATCCGCCGGATGGTCCGGCTGGAGTCGCTGCTGATCGCGCTGTTCGGCGGCGCGGTCGGGATCGGGCTCGGGATCCTGGTGGCCTGGGCGGGCACCCGCACGATGGCGGACTCGCTCAAGAACATCACCACCGTGGTGCCGCCGGTGCAGATCGTCGGCTTCCTGGTCGCGGCCGCGGTGATCGGCCTGCTGGCCGCCCTCTGGCCGGCCCACCGGGCCGCCCGGATGGACATCCTGGGCGCGATCAAGAGCGAGTAGGCCCCGCCCCTGAGCAGCCCGGAGCCCCGGATGGTCGACGACCGTCCGGGGCTCCGGCGTATCCCGGTCCCACCGGGGTACGGCTGTCGGTGGTGCGTGCAAGGATGCTCGCGCACACAGGGGCGAGGCGAAGGGGGCCAAGGCATGGAGACCAGCCGGTTCACGGGCGAGGACCCGCACGGGCACCAGCACGCGGTGAAGGTCGTCTCGGGGCGGAGCAACACCCGGCGCGTGGTCTGCGAGAGCTGCGGCTACCGCAGGTCGGCGACGTTCGGCGCGCAGGCGAAGGCCTCCCAGCACCTGTCGCAGACGCACGACGCCGGGTACGTCCGACAGGAGTTCGCGCCGGGCCCGTGGATCGCCGCGGCCGTCGGGCTGGTCGCCTTCATCGTCTTCCTCTGCGTGTACGGGATATAGCGCCGCGTGCCCGTACGGGACATAGCGCCGCACACGACACCGCCCCGCCCGGCGGGGTGGGCGGGTTCTATTGATCCCCGCAACACCCTGGAGTTCAGGGAGTTGCGGGGATCGTGGATTTCGAGGTGCTGAAGGCGAGGTTCTTCGAGGCGC
>NZ_JBIVAX010000093.1:0-3453 GCF_044745805.1 Kitasatospora sp. NPDC086801 | reverse complement strand
CCTCACCAAGCGCATAACGGACGAAACCACACCAAGCTGGCGAGGAACCTATTAGGACATAAAGGGCAATCCGTCTACCTCAAACGCCCTCTCAGATGTGTCGGGCGTGGCTGGAGGCGTGGGCAAGGTCGGCCACGAGGGTCGGGGAGGGTTGGGGGATCTCACCGTGGTCTTCGTCGTCGGCGTTGACGGGTAGCTGGTGGACGACGGCGGCCACGCGGGATGGCAGGCGCAGGGTCAGGCCCTCGTGGCAGGCGGCGAGGGTGTCGGCCCACACGGCGGGCGGCAGTGGCCGGCCGGGCCAGGGTGCGGCCGGTTTCCGGGGTTCGGCGGCGAGCTGGTCGGCCTGGCTGCGCCAGTAGTCGGCGTCGCGGAACTCACCGCGGCTGGCGTGCAGGAAGGACAGGCAGCTGGCGGCGGTGGCGCTGCCGCCGCCGGCGGCGAACTGAAGCCAGAATTGGCTGCCGTCGTCGTGTCCGGTGAGGTGCAGCAGCGCGGCCAGGACGAGTGCGCCGCCGGGGTTGATGTGGTGCGGGTTGTTGGTGAGGGCTTTCAAGGAGTCGGCGGCCTCGGGTTGGGCGATGATCAGGGTTGTGGCGAGGTCGAGTTCGTGGCGGGCCTGGAGGTGTTCGGAGCCCAGGGGGGCGCGGGCGCGGACGAGGCGGCGCAGGTCCGGGGCGGACACGCCGTCGGGCAGCTTGACCGGTTGGTCGGGTTCGTCGTTGTACCCGTAGCCCCGGCTCCAGGGGGTGGCTGCCCGGCGGTCGTGTCCTCGTGTCACTTCATGTCCCCCGTGGTGGTGTCGGCGCCGAGGAGCCGGCGGAGTTTGGCCAGGCCCTGGCTGGTGGCGCTTCGGGCGTTGGTCTCGGTGATGCCGAGGTAGGCGGCGGTCCTCGGGTAGTCGATGTCCAGCATGTAGCGGAGCACGATCATGTCGTACTGGCGCTCCGGGAGCCGGAGGATTGCCTTGTAGAGTTCTTCGTAGTCATTGTCGAGGTTCTCCAGGCTGATGCGGGCCTGGACGTGGGCGCGCCGGATGGCGACGATCCAGTCCGGGACGACCGTCCTGGGCGGGGCCTGGCCGGTGCTCATCTCCCTGTCGGCGATGCACCGCTTGGCGATCATCCAGGCGTGGGCCTCGATGTCGGGCTGGCTCAGGGCGCCGAGCCAGTCCTGCCGCAGTTCCCGGCGGATGCTGTGGACCGCCTGGTCGACGAGCTCCTGGTCGTGAAGCCGGGCCCAGGCCACTCCGCGCCAGGTCGCTTCGCGGCTCTCGCAGAACGCCCTGTAGGACACCCGGTGAGTGGGGCGGACCGCCGCCCACTCGTCGTCACTGGTCAATGGTTCTCCTCGTCGGCCCTGACGGGCGACGTTCGGTCGACGCGAGGTCGGAAACGGTGGAGTCTGGTGGAGAACGGCTGTCCTCCACACGGACATCCAATCGCTCCGAAAAGCCCGATGTGAAGGCGATCACAAAAAGGCTTGTAGGACTTTGCATATGACTGTAAGTCAGCTGACATATGGTCATATCTGATCAGAAGCAGTCGCGTTAGCATAAAGATGTGCCGAATCGCGTCACACCGAACAGGGTTCCGCTCGACGACGCGAGACGGCGTTGATTGCCCGCGACGAGGTGTGGGCATAGTGAGCGATGGCCCGCGCGCCAGGGGTTCGCCACACCGCGCCACGGCGCCGTGGTGCGCACCAGCCTGCGGGCATGACAACACGCCGACGCAGGGGGAACGCATGGCAGCAGAGCAGCACGACGACACCGCCGCTTCGTCGGACGCCGAGGTCAACCTCGCCATCCACCGCCCGCACTCAGCGCGGATCTACGACTACTTCCTCGACGGCACGACCAACTTCCCCGCCGACCGGGAAGCCGCCGGGCACGCCCTCGCCGTCTTCCCTCAGGCCCGGTCCGCGGCCCGCGCCAACCGGACGTTCATGCACCGCGCCACCCGAGCACTCGCCCAGAGCGGCATCACCCAGTTCCTCGACATCGGTACCGGTATCCCGACCTCGCCGAACCTCCACGAGATCGCTCAGTGCATCGAGCCGCAGGCCAGGATCGTCTACGCCGACAACGACCCCATCGTCCTCACCCACGCGCAAGCCCTCCTGCGCAGCAGCCCCCAAGGGCGCACCGCTTACGTCCAGGCCGATGTCCACGACCCCGACGCGCTCCTGGAGGCGGTCCGGGCTGCCGGCGTACTCGACTTCACCCGGCCGATCGCCTTGAGCCTGGTCGCCCTGCTCCACTTCGTCCCCGACGGTGCCCACGGGATCGCCGAAACCCTCAAGAGCGCGCTTCCGGCTCGCGGTTCCGCCCTGGTGATCAGTCACTTCACTCCCGACTACGCTCCCCAGGACGCGGCCCGCATAGAAGAGGTCTACCGCGACAACGGCAACCCGGTCCGCGCCCGCGCCCACGGCGAGTTCGCCCAGTTCTTCACCGGCTGGGACATCCTCGCCCCCGGCATCACCTCCACCCCCCGCTGGCGCCCCGAACCGGACACCACACGGGTCAGCGACGCCGAGGCGTCCTGCCTGGCCGCCGTGGCCATCCGTCCTTGACCAGGCCTCGATGCCAGTCTGGCAGGCGGCCGCCTCCCATGTGAAAGCCCGCTACGGCGAATCTGTCGATGGCCGGCGGGACCGGCCTGTGCGCGCGGGTCGACGCCGCCGGGAAGGTGGGGGCGGCCCGGGCGGAACCACCCTGCCCTCGCCCCGTTTGTCAGGTTGCCCCTCAGGACCCGGGCGACGGCCCGTAACGCTCGGGAGGGTGCGACCTGGCCGGTGTGGCGGTCGAGGGCAGCGAGTGGCAGTGGGCCGCCCTCGTTCGGCCAGGTGGCCTGCACTGCGGGCGGCGGTCGGGCACACGGCACTCGGCAGGCGCTTCGGCGTGGGTGTCTCGGCGTGCCGGAATCGGTCCGCGGTCCAGCGTCCGGCGGTGGCCGGCGCAGTTGTCGTTCCGTCATCGGGCGAGGGTGGGATGAGTGCCGGCGATGGACTTCTCGAGGGCGTCGACGGCACGGTCGATGTCGGTGGTGGTGTTCAGCACGCCCGCGCGAATCGGATGGCGCTGCTGCGGTAGGGGGTCTGGCCTGCCATCACCTTCTCGCGGGGGCGGTCCTGTTCGGCCACTTCGGCGACCGGTACGGACGCAGGTCCGTGCTGACCCCTCCTTGTCGATGATGGGTGCCGGCACCTTCGCGATCGGCCTCCTGCCGGGCTTCTCGGGGCGCTCGCAGCGCTGGCACCCGCGCTGCTGACCGCCCTGCGCGTGGTGCGGGGGGGGGGGGGGGGGGGGGGGGGGGGGGGGGCGGGGGGGGGGGGGGGGTGGGGGGGGGGGGGGGCCGAACGGGTCGCGGTCGCGGATGACGGGGATGTGGCCGCCGCCCGAGGCCTGGAGGGTGATGTTGCCGGCGGCGCCGAACAGCATCGCGACGG
>NZ_JBIVAX010000092.1:0-3568 GCF_044745805.1 Kitasatospora sp. NPDC086801 | reverse complement strand
AGCGTCAGCTCCTCGACCAGATCACAGCCGACCTCGTCCCCGGCACGCACGGCCAGCTCGACCAGCGCCGTGCCCGGCACCAGGACCGAACCCATGACGACGTGGTCCGCGAGCCACCCGTGCGACCGGGCCGACAACCGGCCGGTGAACACCAGACCGGCGGTACCGGCCAGTTCGAGCGAGCCGGTGAGCAGCGGGTGGTCGGTGTTCCGGAGCCCGGCGGACTCGGCCGTCGGGAAGAACGCCGATGCGTCCGTCCAGAAGCGGCGGTGCTGGAAGGCGTACGTCGGCAGGGCGACCCGGCGGGCGCCCGTCCCGGCGTGGAAGGCGGGCCAGTCCACCGGGACGCCGAGCACGTGCAGGCGCGCCAGCGCCTCGACGACGGTCCGCCCCTCGTCGCGTCCGCGCCGCAGCGCCGGGATCGCTTCGGCCTCGCCGTCGGGCAGAGCACTCACGGTGAGGGCGGTGAGGACGGCATCGGGGCCGAGTTCGAGGAAGCGGCGGACGCCGGCCTCGTGCAGGGTGCGGACGCCGTCGGCGAAGCGGACGGCCTCGCGGACATGACGCACCCAGTACTCGGGCGACGTCAGGCCCTCCGCCAGTTCACCGGTCAGATTGGAGACCACCGGAATCGACGGCGCGCTGTAGCTCAGCCCGTTGAGGACCGTACGGAAATCCTCCAGCATCGGATCCATCAGCGGCGAATGGAACGCGTGCGACACCCGCAGCCGGGTCGTCCTGCGGTCGGCGAAGTACGCCTCGACCTCCGCGACAGCCTCCTCCGTCCCCGAGACCACGACCGACGTCGGGCCGTTCACGGCGGCGATCGACACGAACTCACCCAGCAACGGCAGCACTTCGCCCTCCGCCGCCTGCACCGCCAACATCGCACCACCCGAAGGCAACGCCTGCATCAAACGGCCACGAGCGCTCACCAGCGCGCACGCGTCCTCCAGCGAGAACACCCCAGCCACGTACGCGGCCACGACCTCACCGATCGAATGCCCCGCCACGAACTCGGCTCGAACGCCCAACGATTCGACGAGCCGATACAGCGCCACCTCGACCGCGAACAACCCGGCCTGGGCGTACTCCGTCCGGTTCAACAACTCCTCGTCCACACCCCACACGACCTCCCGAACCGGCAGCTCCAGAACCCCACACACCTCATCGAAAGCCCGAGCGAACACCGGGAACCGGCCGTACAACTCCCGCCCCATCCCCAGCCGCTGCGACCCCTGACCCGAGAACAGGAACGCCATCCGCCCGCCGGTCGCGACGCCGGTCGGCGCCTCGCCGTCCGCCACCGCCCGCAGGCCGGCCAGGAGTTGCTCGGCCCCGTCACCGACCACGGCCGCGCGGTGTTCGAGCGCGGCGCGGGTCGTCGCCAGCGAGTACGCGACGTCCACCGGCCGGGCATCGTCGGCGACGGCGAGCAGACGCTCGGCCTGCGCGCGCAGGGCCTCCGGCGTCGCGGCGGACAGCAGCCACGGCACGACCCCCGGTTCGACCTCCGGCACCTCCGTGGGCAGGGCCGCCGTCGGGGCCTCCTCGATGATCACGTGGGCGTTGGTGCCACTGATCCCGAAGGACGAGACGCCGGCGCGGCGCGGACGGTCGCCCGGGGCCCACGGCCAGGGCTCGGTCAGGAGCCGGACGGCCCCCTCCGACCAGTCCACGTTCGCGCTCGGCTCGTCCACGTGCAGCGTCGACGGCAGCTCGCCGTTGTACATGGCGAGCACCATCTTGATCACGCCGGCGACACCAGCGGCGGCCTGGGTGTGCCCGATGTTCGACTTGATCGAGCCGAGGAGCAGGGGCCGTTCGCGGTCCTGACCGTACGTCGCAAGCAGCGCCTGGGCCTCGATCGGGTCGCCCAGCGTCGTGCCCGTGCCGTGCGCCTCGACCACGTCGACCTGGTCGGCGCCGAGGCGGGCGTTGGCGAGCGCCTGCCGGATCACCCGCTGCTGCGACGGACCGTTCGGCGCCGTCAGGCCGTTCGACGCGCCGTCCTGGTTCACCGCGCTGCCGCGCACCAGCGCGAGCACCGGGTGCCCGTTGCGCAGCGCGTCCGACAGCCGTTCGACGACCAGGAAGCCCGCGCCCTCGGCGAAACCCGTGCCGTCGGCCGCGGTCGCGAACGACTTGCACCGCCCGTCGGGGGCGAGCGCGCCCTGGCGGCCGAACTCGGCGAACACCCCCGGCGTGGCCATGACCGTCACGCCGCCGGTGATCGCGAGCGAGCAGTCGCCCTGGCGCAGCGCCTGGGCGGCCAGGTGCAGGGCGACCAGGGAGGACGAGCAGGCGGTGTCCACGGCGACGGCCGGGCCCTCCAGGCCCAGCTTGTACGAGACGCGGCCGGCCACGACGCTACCGTTGCCGTCGCTGCCCGGGTAGTCGTGGTACATCACGCCGGTGAAGACTCCGGTGCGGGTGCCGCGCAGGCCGCTCGGGTCGATGCCGGCCCGCTCCAGGGCCTCCCAGGAGAGCTCCAGCGTGAGCCGCTGCTGCGGGTCCATCGCCAGGGCCTCGCGCGGAGAGATCCCGAAGAAATCGGGGTCGAACTCGGCGGCGCCGTCGAGGAATCCGCCCGCGCGGGTGTAAGACGAGTCCTCGGTGCGGAGCGTCGAGAGGTCCCAGCCGCGATCGGCGGGGAACGGGGAGATCGCGTCCGCGCCGGACGTCACCAGCTGCCAGAGCTCCTCGGGCGTGGTCACCCCGCCCGGGTAGCGGCAGGCCATGCCGACGATCGCGATCGGGTCGTGGCGAACCTCGGCCGCCGCCGGGAGGTCCGTTGCCTCGTCGACACGAACGACGCGGTCGTCGGCCAGGTCGAGCAGGGCGTCGACCAGGCCCGCGTCACGGAGCCGCCGGGTCGGGATCGACTGCAGCGCGGCACGCAGGTCGGCCTCGGCGCGGGACGCCTCGCCGCTGGCGGCGGCGGTCCGCACGCCCAGTTCGGCGACGATGAGGTCCGTCACGGCCTCGGCGTTCGGGTGGTCGAAGGCGAGCGTGGCGGGCAGGCGCAGGTCGGTGAGCGTGTTGAGCTGGTTGCGCAGGTCGGTCGCGGCGAGGGAGTCGAAGCCGAGCTCCTGGAACGCGCGGTCCGGCTCGATCGCGTCGCCCGACTCGTGGCCGAGCAGCCCCGCCACCCGGGCCAGGACGAGGTCGAGGACCGTCCGCCGCTGCTCCGCCTCCGTCAGCCCGGCGAGCCGGGCGGCGAGACCGTCGGCCGGTGCGGCCGGCGCCGAGGCGTGGGCCGCCGTGCGGCGGGCGGCCGGGACGAGGCCGCGCAGGAGCGCGGGGACCTCGTCGGTGCGGGCCCGCAGGGCGGCCGCGTCGACCCGGATCGGCACGACGGTGGCACGCTCGCTGCGCAGACCGGCGGCGAACAGCTCCAGACCCGCCTCGCGGGTGAGCGGCGGGACGCCCTGGGCGGCCATGCGGTTGCGGTTGAGCTCCAGGAGCTGCTCGCCGAGGCCGGCGCCGACGTCCCACATGCCGTAGGCCATCGAGGTCGCGGGCAGGCCGGCGGCCCGACGGTGGGCGGCGAGGGCGTCGAGGAAGA
>NZ_JBIVAX010000091.1:0-3980 GCF_044745805.1 Kitasatospora sp. NPDC086801 | reverse complement strand
GTCCACCGTCGTTCGCTCGGTCTGGCCGCCGTCTCGCTCGCCTGGGGTCCCTGGTCCGGCGTGGCCGGAATGACCGGCACCCTCACCGACGCCGAGGCCGAACGCATCGCCCGGCTCGGCCTGCCGGCCATCGCCCCGGACCAGGGCGTCGCGCTCTTCGACGCGGCGCTCGCCACCGGGCACCCGGCCGTGCTGCCGGTCCGCCTCGACCTGGCGGCGATGGCCGCGCACGGTGAGGCACCCGCCCTGCTGCGCGGCTTGGTGCGGGGCCGCGTGCGGCGCGCCGTGGTCGCCGGTTCGGCTGTGTCGGCGGGCCTGGCGCAGCGACTGTCCGGCCTGGGGGGCGACGAGCGGCGGGCGGCCGTCCTGGACCTGGTGCGCGACCAGATCGCGCTCGTGCTCGGCCACGACGCCGGCTCGGCGGTCGATCCGTTGAAGGCGTTCCAGGACCTCGGCTTCGACTCGCTGACGGCGGTCGAGCTGCGCAACCGGCTGCGGACCGTGACCGGTCTCCAGCTGCCGGCCACCGTCGTGTTCGACTACCCGACGGCGAGCGCGCTGGCCGGCTTCCTGCTGGAGGGCCTGTTCGGCACCGAGAGCGTCGTCCACGTCCCCGTGGCGCTGCCGTCGTTGTCGGACGACCCGATCGTGCTCGTCGGCATGGCCTGCCGCTACCCGGGTGGCGTGGAGTCGCCGGAGGACCTCTGGCGGCTGCTGGCCGACGGCGTGGACGCGGTCTCCGGCTTCCCGACGAACCGTGGCTGGGACGTCGAGACCCTCTACAACCCGGACCCGGACCACAGCGGCACGTCCTACACGCGCTCCGGCGGATTCCTGCACACCGCCGGGGAGTTCGACCACGAGTTCTTCGGGATGAGCCCGCGCGAGGCGCTGGCGACGGACGCGCAGCAGCGCCTGCTGCTGGAGACCTCGTGGGAGGCCTTCGAGCGCGCCGGCATCGACCCGCTGTCCCTGCGCGGCAGCCGGACGGGCGTCTTCGCGGGCGTGATGTACGCCGATTACGCGAACCTGCTGGGCGGCGGTGAGTTCGAGGGCTACCAGGGCAGCGGCAGCGCGGGCAGCGTGGCCTCGGGCCGCGTCTCGTACACGCTCGGCCTGGAGGGTCCGGCGGTGACGGTGGACACGGCCTGCTCCTCGTCGCTGGTGGCCATGCACTTGGCGGCCCAGGCGCTGCGCAGCGCAGAGTGCTCGCTGGCCCTGGCCGGCGGCGTCACCGTGATGTCGACGCCGAACACCTTCGTGGAGTTCTCCCGGCAGGGTGGCCTGTCGGCCGACGGCCGGTGCCGTTCGTTCGCGGACGCGGCCGACGGCGTCGGCTGGGGCGAGGGCGTCGGCATGGTGGTGCTGGAGCGCCTGTCGGACGCCCGCCGGAACGGCCATCGAGTGCTGGCAGTTCTGCGGGGGAGTGCCGTCAACCAGGACGGTGCGTCGAACGGTCTGACGGCGCCCAACGGCCCGTCCCAGCAGCGGGTGATCCGGCAGGCTCTCGCGAGCGCCGGGCTGTCGACCGCCGACGTCGACGCCGTCGAGGCCCACGGCACCGGGACGATGCTGGGCGACCCGATCGAGGCGCAGGCCCTGCTCGCCACCTACGGTCAGGACCGTGAACTCCCGCTGCTGCTGGGCTCGATCAAGTCGAACATCGGGCACGCGCAGGCGGCGGCCGGCGTGGCCGGCGTGATCAAGATGGTGCTGGCGATGCAGTACGGCCTGCTGCCGCGCACGCTGCACGTGGACGCGCCCTCGTCGCACGTCGACTGGACGGCCGGCGCGGTCGAGCTGCTCACCGAGCGCACCGACTGGCCGGCCACCGACCATCCGCGCCGTGCGGGCGTGTCGTCCTTCGGGATCAGCGGCACCAACGCCCACGTCATCCTGGAGCAGGCCGAGCCCGAGGCCGTGCAGGACGCTGCGGTGACGCCGGGGGCGATGCCCTGGGTGGTATCCGCCAAGTCCGAAGCGGCGCTGGACGCGCAGCTCGCGCGGCTGACGGAGCTCGATGAACTCCCGGCTGCGGACGTGGCGTTCACCCTGGCCGGGCGGTCGGTCCTCCCGTACCGCGCGGTGGTCGTCGACGGCGCCGAGGTGGCCCGAGGAGTTGAGTCGGTGGGCAGGAGCGCGTTCCTCTTCCCCGGCCAGGGCTCGCAACGGCTCGGCATGGGGCGGGAGGTGTACGACCGGTTCCCGATGTTCGCCGACACCTTCGACGCCGTCTGCGCGGCGCTGGACGAGCATCTCGACCAGCCCCTCCGCAGCGTCGTGTGGGGTACGGGCGAGGAGCTGCTGAACCAGACCGCGTACGCCCAGGCCGGGTTGTTCGCCGTCGAGGTGGCCCTGTACCGGCTCGTCGAATCCCTCGGCGTGCGGCCGGAGTTCGTCGCGGGGCATTCAATCGGGGAGGTCGCGGCGGCGCACGTCGCCGGAGTGTTCAGCCTGGCCGACGCCTGCGCCCTGGTCGCTGCTCGCGGCCGTCTCATGCAGGCGCTGCCTTCGGGCGGTGCGATGCTGGCGGTGCAGGCGACGGAGGGCGAAGTCCTGCCGTTGCTGGGTGAGTTCGTGTCGATCGCCGCCGTCAACGGTCCGCGCTCGGTCGTCGTCTCCGGGAGGGAGGAGGCCGTCGCGGCGATCGAGGAGCACTTCGCCGACCGCAAGACGAACCGGCTGCGCGTCTCACACGCCTTCCACTCCCCGTTGATGGATCCGATGCTGGAGGACTTCCGTGAGGTCCTCAACGGGCTGAGCTACAACGCCCCTTCGATCCCGGTCGTCTCCAACCTCACCGGTGAACTCGGCGACGAGGACCTCTGCACCCCCGACTACTGGGTGCGCCACGTCCGCGAGGCCGTCCGCTTCGCCGACGGCGTCCGCACCCTCCACGAGGCCGGCGTCCGCCGCTTCCTGGAGCTCGGCCCCGACGCCGTCCTCACCGCCCTCACCGGGAGCGCGCTGCCCGACGGCGAGGCCGAAGCGATCCCGGCGCTCCGCCGCAACCGGGCCGAGGAGCACACCCTCGTCGACGCCCTCGCCCGCCTCCATGTCCATGGTGCGTCGGTGGACTGGGCCACCCTGTTCGCGGCCACCGGCGCCCGGCACGTCGACCTGCCGACGTACGCCTTCCAGCGCCGCCGCTTCTGGCCCGCGCCCCCCGCCGCCCGTGGCGGCGACGTCCGCTCCGCGGGCCTCGGCGCCACCACGCACCCCATGCTCGGCGCCGCCGTCGAACTCGCCGACGAGGACGGGCTGGTGCTCACCGGACGCCTGTCGACGGCCGCGTTCCCGTGGCTGGCCGACCACGTCATCCAGGGCACGGTCCTGGTCCCCGGCGCGGGCCTGCTCGAACTCGCGCTGCGCGCCGCCGCCGAGGTGGGCTGCCAGCAGGTGGAGGAGCTGACGCTGGCGGCACCGCTGGTGCTGCCCGAGCACGGTGCGCTCCAGCTCCAGCTCCGCGCCGGAACACCGGACGTCACCGGCCGCCGGGAGCTCACGATCCACTCGCGGCCGGACGGGGACCCGGACGCCGGGTGGGTTCAGCACGCGGCCGGTTCGTTGGCCGTCTCCGGAGCCTGCGAGGCGGGATCCTTCGAGGTCTGGCCGCCCGCCGACGCCGAGGCGCTGCCGGTGGAGGGCGCGTACGAGCGGATGGCGGAGGCCGGGTTCGGCTACGGCCACGCCTTCCAGGGCCTTCGGGCGGCCTGGCGGCGCGGGAACGAGCTGTTCGCGGACGTCGAGCTCCCCGAGGACGTCGAGACCGACGGCTTCGGTGTCCACCCGGCGCTGCTCGACGCGGCCATGCACGTCGCCATCGTGGACGCCGGGAGCGACGACACCGTGATCCCGTTCGCGTGGACGGGCGCTGCGCTGCGCGCCGTCGGTGCCTCGGCGGTGCGGGTGCGGATCGTCCGGCTCGGCGATGGCGGGCTGCGGCTCGACCTCGCCGACCCGGCCGGCGGCCCGGTGCT
>NZ_JBIVAX010000090.1:0-4069 GCF_044745805.1 Kitasatospora sp. NPDC086801 | reverse complement strand
AGCACCGGGCCGCCGGCCGGGTCGGCGAGGTCGAGCCGCAGCCCGCCATCGCCGAGCCGGACGATCCGCACCCGCACCGCCGAGGCACCGACGGCCGACAGGGTCACGCCGGTCCACGCGAAGGGGATCATGGTCTCGCGCTCGCCCCCGCCGGCCAGGATCGCGGCATGCATGGCCGCGTCGAGCAGCGCCGGGTGGACGCCGAAGCCATCGGCCGCCACACCCTCCGGCAGCGCGACCTCGGCGAACAGCTCGTCGCCGCGCCGCCAGGCCGCGCGCAAACCCTGGAACACCGGCCCGTAGCCGAACCCGGCCTCCGCCATCCGCTCGTACGCGCCCTCCACCGGCAGCGGTTCCGCGCCGACCGGCGGCCACACCTCCGCGTCGAACAATTCCGCCTCGACGGCTCCGGAGACGGCCAGCGAACCGGCCGCGTGCTGAACCCACCCGGCGTCCGGGTCCCCGTCCGGCCGCGAGTGGATGGTGACCGCGCGCCGTTCCGAGGCGTCCGGGCCACCGACCCGCACGTGCAGCTGGACGGCGCCGCGCTCGGGCAGCACCAGCGGTGCGGCCAGTGTCAGTTCCTCCACCAGCTCGTACCCGACCTCGGCCCCGGCCCGCAGCGCGAGTTCGACCAGCGCCGCGCCCGGGACCAGGACGGTGTCCAGGACCTGATGGTCGGCCAGCCACGGGTGCGAGTCCAGTGACACCCGGCCGGTGAGCAGGAACCCGTCCGTGTGGGAGAGGTCGACGGCCGCGCCGAGCAGCGGGTGTGCGAAGGCGCCCACGCCGACCGCGCCCAGGTCGCCGAGCGGGGTCGTCGCGTCGAGCCAGAACCGGCGGTGCTGGAACGCGTAGGTGGGCAGGTCCACCGTCCGGGCGCCGGTGCCGGCGAAGAGGACGGACCAGTCCACCTCGGCCCCGGCCGTGTGCAGCCGGCCGAGCGCGCCGACCAGGCTCGCCTCCTCGTCCCGATCCGCGTGCAGGGCGGGCACGACGCACGGACCGGCGGCCGTCGGGTCGTCGAGGACGCCCTGCACCAGGCCGGACAGGACGGTGTCGGGGCCGAGTTCGAGGTAGCGGCGGACGCCTGACTCGTGGAGGGTGCGGACGCCGTCGGCGAAGCGGACGGCCTCGCGAACGTGGCGCACCCAGTAGTCGGGGGTGCAGAGGTCCTCGGCCAGTGCGCCGGTCAGGTTGGAGACCACCGGGATCGACGGGGTGCCGTACGTCAGCCCGCTGAGGACCTCACGGAAGTCCTCCAGCATCGGGTCCATCAGCGGGGAGTGGAACGCGTGGGACACCCGAAGGCGCGTGGTCCGCCGGTCGGCGAAGTGCTCCTCGATCGCCGCGACGGCCTCCTCCCTCCCGGAGACGACGACCGAGCGCGGGCCGTTCACGGCGGCGATCGACACGAAGTCACCGAGCAGGGGCCGAACTTCGCCCTCCATCGCCTGCACCGCCAGCATCGCACCGCCCGAAGGCAGCGCCTGCATGAGACGGCCGCGAGCAGCCACCAGCGCACAGGCGTCGGCCAGGCTGAACACTCCGGCGACGTGTGCGGCCGCGACCTCGCCGATCGAGTGGCCCGCGACGAACTCAGCCCGCACGCCGAGGGATTCGACGAGCCGGTACAGCGCCACCTCGACGGCGAACAACCCGGCCTGGGCGTACTCCGTCCGGTTCAACAACTCCTCGTCCGCGCCCCACACGACCTCCCGAACCGGCAGCTCCAGCACGGCGCACACCTCGTCGAAGGCCCGAGCGAACACCGGGAAGCGGCCGTACAACTCCCGGCCCATGCCGAGCCGTTGCGAGCCCTGACCGGAGAACAGGAACGCCGTCGCCCCACCCGCCCGGGCGGACGAGACGGCCGCGCCCGGGGCGAGTTCGCCCCGGCTCAGTGCGTCCAGCCCGGCCAGCAGTTCCTCCCGGTCCGCGCCGAGCAGCACCGCGCGGTGCTCCAGCGCCGGCCGGGTCTCGACCAGCGAGTGGGCCACGTCCAACACGTCGAGCTCCGGCCGCGCGCCGACGAAGGTCGCCAACCGCTCGGCCTGCACCCGCAGGGCCTCCGGCGTCGCCGCGGCGAGCAGCCACGGCAGCGTGCCCGACTCCCGCCCACCAGTGGCAGGTGCGACCACCGGCTCGGGGCCCTGCTCCACGATCACGTGCGCGTTGGTCCCGCCGATCCCGAAGGCGGACACGCCCGCCCGGCGCGGACGGCCGGTCGCCGGCCAGTCCCGGGCCTCGGCCAGCAGCTCGACCGCGCCCTCCGACCACTCGACGTGCGGCGAGGGCCGGTCGATGTGCAGCGACTTCGGCAGCACGCCGTGCCGCATCGCCAGCACCATCTTGATCACGCCGGCCACACCGGCCGCCGCCTGCGCGTGCCCGATGTTCGACTTGATCGAGCCCAGCAGCAGCGGGAGTTCACGGCCCTGGCCGTAGGTCGCGAGCAGCGCCTGGGCCTCGATCGGGTCGCCCAGCGTCGTCCCGGTCCCGTGGGCCTCGACGGCGTCCACGTCCGTCGGGGACAGCCCGGCGCTCGCCAGCGCCTGGCGGATCACCCGCTGCTGGGACGGGCCGTTCGGCGCCGAGAAGCCGTTGCTCGCGCCGTCCTGGTTGACGGCCGTGCCGCGGATCACCGCGAGCACCCGGTGCCCGTTCCGCTCCGCGTCGGACAGCCGCTCGACGAGAAGCACCCCGACGCCCTCCGACCAGCCGACGCCGTCCGCCGCGCCCGCGAACGCCTTGCACCGGCCGTCCGCGGACAGCCCTCGCTGCCGCGAGAACTCGATGAACATGCCCGGCGTCGACATCACCGTCGCACCGCCCGCGAGGGCCAGCGAGCACTCCCCGGTGCGCAGCGCCTGGACCGCCAGGTGCAGGGCGACCAGGGACGAGGAACAGGCCGTGTCCACGGTCACCGCCGGGCCCTCCAGGCCCAGCGTGTAGGACACGCGGCCGGAGACGACGCTGCCGCCGCTGGTGCCCGAGGGGTTCGTGTTGAGCGCGTAGTCGTGGTACATGACGCCCGCGAAGACGCCCGTCCGGCTGCCGCGCAGGGACAGCGGGTCAATGCCAGCCCGCTCCAGTGCCTCCCACGAGGTCTCCAGAAGGAGCCGCTGCTGCGGGTCCATGTAGAGGGCCTCGCGCGGGGAGATCCCGAAGAAGCCGGGATCGAAGTCGCCGGCGTCGTGCAGGAAGCTGCCGTGGCGGGTGTAGCTGTGGCCCTCCTTGCCGGGCTCGGGGTCGTAGAGGTGCTCGATGTCCCAGCCGCGGTCGGTCGGCAGTCCGGTGACGGTGTCGACGCCGTCCGCCAGCAGCCGCCACAGCTCCTCGGGCGTGGCCGCGCCACCGGGGTAGCGGCAGGCCATCCCGACGATCGCGATCGGCTCGTCGGAGGTGTGCGGGCGGACGCCGGTGGCGGTCGTCGGCGTCACCTCCGTGCCCGCGCCGGCCAGGTCGAGGAGGTGCTCCGCGACGGCCCGCGCGGTGGGGAAGTCGAAGGCGAGCGTGGCGGGCAGGCGCAGGCCCGTGCGCTTGTTGAGGCGGTTGCGCAGGTCGGTCGCGGCGAGGGAGTCGAAGCCGAGCTCCTGGAACGCGCGCTCGGGCGCGATCGCCTCCGCGGACGCGTGGCCGAGCACGGCGGCGACCTCCGTCCGCACGAGCTCCAGCGCCAGGCGCCGGCCCTCGCTCTCCCCCAGCCCGGTGAGGCGCTCGGCCAGGCCGGTCTCGGCCGCGCGGCCGCGCGCGGGCAGCTCGGCGCGCCTGCGCGGCGCGGCGAGGGCACGCAGGAGCGCGGGGACCTCGTCGGTGCGAGCGCGCAGGGCGGCCGCGTCGACCCGGATCGGGACGACGGCGGCGCGGTCGCTCCGCAGAGCGGCGGCGAAGAGGGCGAGGCCGGTCGCGTGGTCGAGGACGGGGACGCCCTGGCTGGCCATCCGCGCCCGGTCGACGTCCGCGAGGTCGCGGCCGAGGCCGGCGCCGACGTCCCACATGCCGTAGGCCATCGAGGTCGCGGGCAGGCCGGCGGCCCGACGGTGGGCGGCGAGGGCGTCGAGGAAGA
>NZ_JBIVAX010000089.1:0-2673 GCF_044745805.1 Kitasatospora sp. NPDC086801 | reverse complement strand
AACTCCCAAGTAGCACGGGGCCCGAGAAATCCCGTGTGAATCTGGCGGGACCACCCGCTAAGCCTAAATATTCCCTGGTGACCGATAGCGGATAGTACCGTGAGGGAATGGTGAAAAGTACCGCGGGAGCGGAGTGAAATAGTACCTGAAACCGTGTGCCTACAAGCCGTGGGAGCGTCGTTCATCAGCTTGCTGGTGGGCCGTGACTGCGTGCCTTTTGAAGAATGAGCCTGCGAGTTTGCGGTGTGTAGCGAGGTTAACCCGTGTGGGGTAGCCGTAGCGAAAGCGAGTCCGAATAGGGCGTTTGAGTTGCATGCCCAAGACCCGAAGCGGAGTGATCTAGCCATGGGCAGGTTGAAGCGCGGGTAAGACCGTGTGGAGGACCGAACCCACCAGGGTTGAAAACCTGGGGGATGACCTGTGGTTAGGGGTGAAAGGCCAATCAAACTCCGTGATAGCTGGTTCTCCCCGAAATGCATTTAGGTGCAGCGTCACGTGTTTCTTGCCGGAGGTAGAGCACTGGATAGGCGATGGGCCTTACCGGGTTACTGACCTTAGCCAAACTCCGAATGCCGGTAAGTGAGAGCGTGGCAGTGAGACTGTGGGGGATAAGCTCCATGGTCGAGAGGGAAACAGCCCAGAACACCGACTAAGGTCCCTAAGCGTGTGCTAAGTGGGAAAGGATGTGGAGTCGCAGAGACAACCAGGAGGTTGGCTTAGAAGCAGCCACCCTTGAAAGAGTGCGTAATAGCTCACTGGTCAAGTGATTCCGCGCCGACAATGTAGCGGGGCTCAAGCACATCACCGAAGTCGTGTCATTGCAGCATATAGGGCCAACGCCTGTTGTGATGGGTAGGGGAGCGTCGTGTGCCGGGTGAAGCGGCGGTGGAAACCAGTCGTGGACGGTATACGAGTGAGAATGCAGGCATGAGTAGCGATACAAGAGTGGGAAACTCTTGCGCCGATTGACCAAGGGTTCCTGGGTCAAGCTGATCTGCCCAGGGTAAGTCGGGACCTAAGGCGAGGCCGACAGGCGTAGTCGATGGACAACGGGTTGATATTCCCGTACCCGCTTTGAAGCGCCAACGCTGAACCAGGTGATGCTAAGGCCGTGAAGCCGGCCCGGAGTCTTCGGACAAAGGGACGTGGTGGAGCCGCTGAACCAAGTCTGCAGTAGGTGAGCGATGGGGTGACGCAGGAAGGTAGTCCAGCCCGGGCGGTGGTTGTCCCGGGGTAAGGGTGTAGGCCGAGTGATAGGCAAATCCGTCACTCATTGAGGCTGAGACCTGATGCCGAGCCGATTGTGGTGAAGTGGATGATCCTATGCTGTCGAGAAAAGCCTCTAGCGAGTTTCATGGCGGCCCGTACCCCAAACCGACTCAGGTGGTCAGGTAGAGAATACCGAGGCGTTCGGGTGAACTATGGTTAAGGAACTCGGCAAAATGCCCCCGTAACTTCGGGAGAAGGGGGGCCATTCCTGGTGACGGCACTTGCTGTCTGAGCTGGGGGTGGCCGCAGAGACCAGCGAGAAGCGACTGTTTACTAAAAACACAGGTCCGTGCGAAGCCGTAAGGCGATGTATACGGACTGACGCCTGCCCGGTGCTGGAACGTTAAGGGGACCGGTTAGCTCCACTTCGGTGGGGCGAAGCTGAGAACTTAAGCGCCAGTAAACGGCGGTGGTAACTATAACCATCCTAAGGTAGCGAAATTCCTTGTCGGGTAAGTTCCGACCTGCACGAATGGCGTAACGACTTCTCGACTGTCTCAACCATAGGCCCGGTGAAATTGCATTACGAGTAAAGATGCTCGTTTCGCGCAGCAGGACGGAAAGACCCCGGGACCTTTACTATAGCTTGATATTGGTGTTCGGTTCGGCTTGTGTAGGATAGGTGGGAGACTTTGAAGCGGCAACGCCAGTTGTTGTGGAGTCGTCGTTGAAATACCACTCTGGTCGTGCTGGATGTCTAACCTGGGTCCGTGATCCGGATCAGGGACAGTGTCTGGTGGGTAGTTTAACTGGGGCGGTTGCCTCCTAAAGAGTAACGGAGGCGCCCAAAGGTTCCCTCAGCCTGGTTGGCAATCAGGTGTTGAGTGTAAGTGCACAAGGGAGCTTGACTGTGAGACTGACGGGTCGAGCAGGTACGAAAGTAGGGACTAGTGATCCGGCGGTGGCTTGTGGAAGCGCCGTCGCTCAACGGATAAAAGGTACCCCGGGGATAACAGGCTGATCTTCCCCAAGAGTCCATATCGACGGGATGGTTTGGCACCTCGATGTCGGCTCGTCGCATCCTGGGGCTGGAGTAGGTCCCAAGGGTTGGGCTGTTCGCCCATTAAAGCGGTACGCGAGCTGGGTTTAGAACGTCGTGAGACAGTTCGGTCCCTATCCGCTGTGCGCGTAGGAGTGTTGAGAAGGGCTGTCCCTAGTACGAGAGGACCGGGACGGACGAACCTCTGGTGTGCCAGTTGTCCTGCCAAGGGCATGGCTGGTTGGCTACGTTCGGGAGGGATAACCGCTGAAAGCATCTAAGCGGGAAGCCTGCTTCGAGATGAGCACTCCCACCTCCTTGAGAGGGTAAGGCTCCCAGTAGACGACTGGGTTGATAGGCCGGATATGGAAGCCCTGTGAGGGGTGGAGTTGACCGGTACTAATAGGCCGAGGGCTTGTCCTCAG
>NZ_JBIVAX010000088.1:0-5193 GCF_044745805.1 Kitasatospora sp. NPDC086801 | reverse complement strand
CACGCACCACCAGCTCCACCAAACCGGCACCGGGAAACACCACCGCCTCGCCGACACAATGGTCGGCCAACCAAGGCTGAACTGCCACCGACAGCTGCCCCGTAAGCACCACACCATCCGAGTCGGCCAGCATCACGGCGGCCTTCAGCAGAGGGTGTTCAGCTGCAGTCAGTCCGGCGGCGGTCATGTCGCCGAGACCGGAGGCACCCTCCAGCCAGTACCGCTCGCGTTGGAAGGCATAGGTGGGCAAGTCGATCCGACGGGCGTCACGGTAGAAATCGGTCCACCCGACGGTGATGCCGACTGTGTGGGCCTCGCCGAGCGCATGAACCGCCTGTGACACTTCGTCGCGGTCTCGTCGCAGGATTGGTACGCACCGGGCTCCGGTGCCGAGGATCTCCTGGACCATCGGAGCGAGAACCGCATCCGGCCCCACCTCCACGAACCGCGTCACACCCTCAGCCGCCAACGCCTCCACCGCCGCACCGAACCGCACCGGCTCCCGCACCTGACCCACCCAGTAACCCGGATCCGTCAACTCCTCACCCACCACCGCACCAGTCACCGTCGACACGAACGGAACACGCGGCACCCCATACGACACCCCACCCGCCACCACCGCAAACTCAGCCAACATCGGCTCCATCAACACCGAATGAAACGCATGCGACACACGCAACCGCCGCGTCCGATAACCCTCCCCCGCCAACACCCCCACCACATCCAGCACAGCCCGCTCAACCCCCGAAATCACCACCGACTCCGGACCATTCACCGCCGCAATACCCACACCATCAACCAACACCGCGGCAACCACAGCCTCCGAAGCAGCCACCGCCACCATCGCCCCACCCAACGGCAACCCCTGCATCAACCGACCCCGCGCCACCACCAACCGCGCAGCATCAGCCAACGAGAACACCCCGGCCACATACGCCGCAGCCAACTCCCCAACCGAATGCCCCGCAACAAAATCCGGCCGCACCCCCCACGACTCCAACAAACGAAACAACGCCACCTCAACCGCGAACAACGCCGGCTGCGCATACCCCGTCTCATCCAGCAACCCCGCATCACCACCGAACACCACCCCACGCACCGGCACCTCCAAATGCCGATCCAACTCCCCACACACCTCATCCAACGCCGCACCGAACACCGGAAACACCCGCGCCAACTCAGCACCCATACCCAACCGCTGCACACCCTGCCCGGTGAACACCAACCCCGTCCGACCCCCCGACCGGGCCACACCCGCGACCACACCCGACGCCGGCTCCGCCGCCGCCACCGCACGCAACCCATCGAGGGCGGACTCCAAATCCTCCGCCAGGACCACCGCACGATGCTCCAGAGACGCCCGCGAGGACACCAGGGAGAAGCCGAGGTCGGGCAGGTCGACATCGGACCGTCCGGCCAGGCTGGCGAGGAGGTTACTGGCCTGCGCCCGCAGGGCCTGCGGGGTGTGCCCGGACACCGCGAGCGGCACCGGGTGCGCCCGACGCACCGGCTTGTCCGGCTCACTGCCCTGGTCCGCCGTGACCTGCTCAGCACTGGCCTGCTCGATGATGACGTGCGCGTTCGTACCACTGACCCCGAACGATGAGATCCCCGCCCGGCGCGGCTGTTCCCGCTCAGGCCATTCCTGGGCCTCGGTCAGCAGGCTGACGGCACCGGTGGACCAATCCACGTGGGACGACGGCGTGGTCACGTGCAATGTCTTGGGCAGCACGCCGTGCCGCATCGCCATGACCATCTTGATGATCCCACCGACACCCGCCGCCGCCTGCGTGTGGCCGATGTTCGACTTCAACGACCCCAGCCACAACGGCCGGTCATCAGAGCGCTCCTGACCATAAGTCGCCAGCAACGCCTGCGCCTCGATCGGATCACCCAACGTCGTGCCGGTGCCGTGGCCCTCTACTACGTCCACTTGAGTCGTCGACAGCCCCCCTGCGGCCAGCGCGTCCAGGATGACCTGCCGCTGGGACGGACCGTTTGGTGCGGTCAACCCGTTCGACGCCCCATCCTGGTTCACCGCCGATCCGGCTATGACTGCCAGCACGGGGTGACCGTTGCGGCGGGCGTCTGAGAGCCGTTCGAGCAGCAGCAGCCCCGCGCCCTCGGCCCAACCCGTGCCGTCGGCGCTATCCGAGAAGGACTTGCACCGCCCGTCCGAAGCCAGACCGCGCTGCTTGCTGAACCCGATGAACGCCCGCGGCGTGGACATCACCATCACACCGCCGGTCAAAGCCAGCGCACACTCACGCTGCCGCAGTGCCTGCGCCGCCAGGTGCAGGGCCGTCAGAGACGACGAGCACGCGGTGTCCACGGTCATGGCCGGGCCCTTGAATCCGAACGTGTAGGAGATCCGGCCGGCGATCACCGCGGCAGCGGTCGCCGTGGTCCGGTACGCCTCAGCTGCCTCCGGAACGGCGTCGAGAAGATGCACGTAGTCCTGGAAGCCGGACCCGGTGAACACGCCGACCTGCTCGCCACGCAGTGAGATCGGGTCGATGCCGACCCGCTCGCAGCTCTCCCAGGCGAGTTCGAGCAGCAGTCGCTGCTGCGGGTCCATGCTGAGGGCTTCCTTCGGCGAGATCCCGAAGAATGCCGGGTCGAATCCGGCAACGTCGTCGAGGAAACCGCCGTGGCGAACGTAGCTGCCCGCGTCCGGGTCCTCCAGCTCCGACGCGTCCCAACCCCGGTCCTGTGGGAACGGGGAGATCGCGTCACGTCCCTCAGCAACCAGCTGCCACAGGTCCTCGGGCGAGTTCACCCCTCCCGGGTACCGGCAGGCCATCGCGACGATCGCGACCGGCTCCGGCGCCTGGGCCTCGACCTCCTGCAGTCGACGCCGAGTCTGGTGCAGGTCAGCCGTGACCCGCTTCAGGTATTCCACGAGCTTCTCGTCGTTCGCCATGCCTGCCCTCACCAGATCCCTACCTTGCTGCCGGCTCTGCCGTCTCAGGCCATGCCGAGTTCGTTGTCAATGAAGTCGAAGAGGTCGTCCGCAGTGGCATCCGCCAGCCGCTCGGCGACCGGTTTGCTGTCGGAGCCCAGCCGTCCCAACAGCTGTTGCAGCCGCGCGACGATTCGAGTGCGCCCGATCTCGTCAGGACTCAGGCTCGACGCCGTCTGCTCGAGCCGTTCCAGCTGAACGAGGATCGGCGGCACCATCTGCTCCCTTCCCCCGCCGAGTTCCGAGCGGAGAAACTCGGCCAGTGCCGTGGGATTGGCATGGTCGAAGACCATCGTGGCTGGAAGCCGATGCCCCGTTGCCGTACTCAGCCTCGTACGCAGCTCGACTGCGGCGACGGAATCGAAGCCGAGGTCTTCAAACGGCCGCGTCCTGTCGATTTCGGAAACGTCGTCGTAGCCCAGCACCGCCGCGACGTGCTTCAGGACGGTCCGCAGCAACAGGTGGCGCTGCTCTGACTCGGACATCCCGGCCAACGACTGCACCAGTTCGGGTTCGGCTGACCGATCGGGCTCTTCGGCTGCATCGAGGAGCGCCCGCACCTCAGGGAGCGCATCCAGCAGAGGACGCGGACGGGCAAAGGTATAGGTGGGGACGAACCGTGGCCAGTCGAAGTCTGCGACCACCAACTGTTCGTCACCGCGGTCGAGCGCGTGCTGCAGGGCGAGGATGGCCATCTCCGGCTCCATCGCCGGTGCCCCGACCCGACGGGCAAGCGCCTCCAGTTCCTCGTCGACCATGCCGCTG
The DNA here is from genome assembly GCF_044745805.1 of Kitasatospora sp. NPDC086801. Lineage (NCBI taxonomy): Bacteria > Bacillati > Actinomycetota > Actinomycetes > Kitasatosporales > Streptomycetaceae > Kitasatospora > Kitasatospora sp. NPDC086801. The sequence continues at coordinate 1,466 of NZ_JBIVAX010000088.1, read as the reverse complement.
CGCCAGGAACTCCAGGCAATCGACGTCGCAGCCGCGCCCCGTGCCCGGCGCGCCGCGCACAAGGCGTCGAGGAACGCGTTGGCCCGGCCATAGGCGGACTGCCCGGCCCCGCCCCACACACTGGCCCCGGAGGAGAACACCACGAAGGCATCGAGTGGCCGGTCACCGAGCACGACGTCCAGGTTGATCGCACCGGTGATCTTGGCATCCCCGATCCGGGCGAATTCCGCGAGTGTGAGGTCGCTGGCCGGGGTCAGATTCTGCATCACTCCAGCCGCGTGCACCACCGATGTGAGGTCGTCGCCCAGCGCATCCACCAGCCTCCGTACCGCAGTCCGGTCGGTGACGTCGCAAGCAGCTATCGTCACGCGGGTACCGAGCGCCTCCAGTTCCTTGGCCAGTTCGGCCATGCCCTCAGCGGCCGGCCCCCGGCGGCTGGTGAGCACCACGTGCGCCGCTCCACCAGCTGCCAGCCACCGGGCGACGTGCACGCCGAGCCCACCCGTGCCGCCTGTGACGAGCACAGTGCCCCTCGGCCGCCACACGGCCTCGGGTGTGTCACCCGCTGCCGCTCGCACCAAGCGCCTGGCGAACAGTCCCCGTGACCGCACAGCGACCGCGTCCTCACCGCCCGTTTCGGACAGCACAGCGCACAGCAACCGGATCTCCTGCTCACCGGGCCGAGCGGGCAGATCGACCATGCCGCCCCAGGTGCTCGGCGACTCCAGGGAGATGCTGAGCCCGAATCCCCACAGTGACGCCTGAAACGGGTGCCGGACGTGCTCACCCCGGTCGACAGCGACCGCCTCGGCCGTGACACACCACAGCCGCGCAGTCGAATCGAGATCGGCCAAGGCCTGCACGAGCGCGAGGGTTGTCGCACTCCCCCGGGTCACGGCCGGGTGTCGTGGCTCCGGTTCGTCGTCGAGGGCGAGCAGGGAGAGCACGCCGTCAGCTGTACGGCCTGGCAGGGCGTCGTGCAGCCGCTCGGCGAAGGCTTTACGGTCGGCGCCGGAGAGCTCCAGTAGCACGACCTCGGCTCCGTACTCGCGGAGCCCGTTGGCAACCTCGGCGGCCATGTCACCGGCGGTATCACTCGCCGGAACCGCAATCACCCAGAGACCACCGGGCCCCGTGGCCTTCGAAGTCGACACGGAACGCCAGGCGATGCGGTAGCGCAAGGAGTCCGCCAACGCGTGCTCACGCGTGCGTCGCCGCCACGCCGCCATCGCCGGGACTACGCCGTCCAGCGTCGTCACGTCCACCCGGAGCCGCCTGGCGAGGTCGGCCAGATCCTCCTGCTCAACCGCGGCCCAGAACTCGGCGTCGACGGGCTCGCCAGTGTTCTCCTGGGGAACGGCTGTGGTGTCCAGCCAGTAGCGACGACGTTGGAAGGCGTAGGTGGGCAGGTCGGTGTGTCGGGCGTGGCTGCCGGCGAAGTAGGCAGGCCAGTCCACCGGGACTCC
>NZ_JBIVAX010000087.1:0-6290 GCF_044745805.1 Kitasatospora sp. NPDC086801 | reverse complement strand
TCAGCACGGCGCCAGCCCCGCGATCTGCCGGAGGCGGCAAGGCCACACGTTCAGGCGACGACAGAACGGACTTAATCTCTCATTCCGCCCTCTGAGGACCAACTTCATCCGGACGCCCACGCCTGGTCGTCCGGATGAAGTTGTCTCACACCTGGTCAGCGCGTTGCTACCTGACAACTTCACCCGGACAGGACACTTTTGTCCGGTCTCAGCGAAACGGGGCTTGTCGCACTGATCTGCGGGCTGGTCGTGCGGTGCACGGGGCCAGGACAGGTTTGAGTGAGACGGTGTCCCGCTTTGGGGTGGCTCTTGTCTCGGTTCAGGTGGCTTGTCTCAACCCAGTGGGCATCGTCTCGGTGTGGACGATCAGGGGGAGCTGCGGAGCGGCAGGGGCAGGGCGGCCGACCTCAGCGGAGCTGCTTAGGGCCTGTCTCGAAGTCGGGTGTGAGCTTGTGTCAAGATCGTGGGATGCTGCGACTCACCGATTTCATTATCGACTGCCCGGACACGATGAAGCTGGCGGCTTTCTACTCCGAGGTGACGGGCCGTCCGATCAAGGAAGGCAGCTCCGAGGACTGGGCTGGCATCCAGTTCGGCGAGATCGAGCTGGCATTCATCCGGGTGGACGACTACCGCGCTCCGCAGTGGCCCGACAGCGAGCACCCCAAGCAGTTCCACCTCGACTTCGAAGTGGACGAGATCGAGTCCGAGCAGCGCCGCGTCCTCGACCTCGGCGCGACGCTAAGGCAGGACTTCATCGGCCCCAACGGCTACGGCTGGCAGATCTACACCGACCCGATCGGCCACCCCTTCTGCCTGTGCCGCAACAAGGGCGTCATCTGGACCGACCAGGGCCCGATCTGGCCCAAGCGCGCCTGATTAGAAGCGATCACCTCGGACTGCGAACGAATTCCTCCGACTGCGGCCAAGCCCTGCCTCGGCGAGGCAACCAGGAAACTGCCACCTTCAATGAGAACTGTGGAGGCAGGTGTCTCAGCATCCTGACGCACCCCAGCTCAGGGCACACCGACTCCGCCATGATCGACGAGACGCGTCCCCGGAACCCGTGAGCCGACAGCCGCGGCGACCTGCCAGACCTGTCACGAATCCCACTCCAACCTGCCCTCTCTGTCAGCCTTGGGTGAGACATCCCGCTGTGTCGGGTTAGCCTGAGAGGGCCCGAGTAGGAGTTTCACCCCTGATGACCAGCACCAATCCGTCCGCAGCCGACCCGGCTCCCAGGCCGAAGCGCCGCACGTTCAGTCCCGAGTACAAACTGCGGATCGTCGCCGAGTACGACGCCGCGCCCGAGGGCGAGAAGGGTGCGGTCCTGCGCCGCGAGCGCCTGTACCACTCGCACGTCACCGAGTGGCGGGCCGCACGCGATGCCGGGGCCCTGGAGAACCTGGCCGACCACCGCACGAGCCCGGCCCGCCCGAAGAAGTCCGCCGCCGAGGTCGAGAACGAGAAGCTGCGTCGACAGGTGGAACGGCTGGAGAAGGAGCTCGCCCGGAACAAGGCCGCGTTGGAGGTCCTGGGAAAAGCGTCGGCGCTCTTGGAAATGATCTCCGAGAGCGCGGACTGAGGCACGCCGCCGATCCCGTTGTGGACGAGGCGTTCACCGGCGTCGAAGACGAGCTGGGCACCACGGCCGCCTGCCGGCTGACCGGCCGCTCCCGGGCCACCCACTACCGCAGGCTCAAGCCGCCGCCCGTGCGCGGGCCAAGGTCGCCGCAGGTCCAGCCGTCGGCCCTGACAGCCGAAGAGCGTGATGCGGTATTGGAGTTGATGAACAGCCCCGAGTACGCGGAGCTGGCGCCCGCGCAGATCTGGGCCCGTGAGTTGGACACCGGGCGCTACCACTGCTCGGTCTCCACGATGTACCGGATCCCGCGCGAGCGGGGGCAGTCCGGTGAGCGCCGCCGCCAGGCCACCCACCCGGCCAAAACGGTGCCCGAACTGGTCGCCGACGGACCCTCCCAGGTCTTCACCTGGGACATCACCAAAGCTGCCGGCCCCAGCAAGGGCATCTGGTACCACGCCTACGTCATCATCGACATCTTCAGCCGCTACATCGTGGGCCACACCGTTGAGCTGGCCGAATCCGGGGAACGGGCCGAGGAGTTGATCCGCGAGACCATCGCGTGCAACGGCATCGTCCCCGACACCGTGCACGCCGACCGCGGCACCTCGATGACCAGCAAGAAGGTCTCCCAGCTGCTGATCGACCTCGGCGTCACCAGAAGCCACTCGCGCCCGAAGGTCTCCAACGACAACCCCTACAGCGAGGCCCAGTTCAAGACCACCAAGTACATGGCCGACTACCCCGAACGGTTCGAATCCCTGGCCCACGCCCGCGAATGGTTCGACGCCTTCACCTCGTACTACAACCACGAGCATCGGCACTCGGGCATCGGACTTCACACCCCCGCCAGCGTCCACTTCGGGACGGCGGAGGAGATCCGCGACCAGCGCGCCGTCACCCTCGCCGAGGCCTACGCGCGGCACCCCGAACGCTTCGGCCGCCGCCCCAGACCACCCCAGATCCCCAAGACCGCGTGGATCAACGACCCCGCCAAGCGCCGCGAACCCACACCACAAACCTCATAGCGTCACGACCGTCTCACTGGACTTGAAATCTTCCGCTGTCACCCCGCAGGTCAACGGCCCTATCTCTGCAAGACCTCATGCGACGGGACACCTTTCGCCCTCGTGCAGGCGGCTTGCTCTCGCTACGTAGGCCGCGTTCCCATCGTTACTGCCACGGTTGCTCGCGGCATGTACGTAAGGGCCGGAGGTACCGGCTCTGGGCACGAGCGGCACACCGCGTTTCCTCAGTGCACCAGGAGTTCGATGGCGACCTTCAGGCGTTCGAGGTAGAACTCCCGCGTCGTGGCCTGGTACTTGAGCCCGATCGATGCGCTGATCATCGTCTGTGCAACGGCAGTGGCCATCTCTTGTCCTGACTCGATGGCGATCGCATTCATGATCAGTTCCTCGAAACGTCGTGGAGCCGTCTGTGCGATCCCTCCGAGGAGGTCGGGGTTGTCCTCGATGACGACTGCGACATCGCGCGCCAGCGGGCCGACGTAGCGGCCCGCCCATTGGTCGAAGGCTTCGACGAGGCGCTCCGGAAGAGGACGGTCGACATCGGCCAGGACGTGTTCGACCACTGCGATGTCGCCTTCCAGAGCCTGGGTCGCCGCAGCGCGAAACAGAGCCTCCTTCGAGGAGAAGAGAAAGTAGAGCCCGGGGCGGGAGATGCGCGCAGCCCGCGCCACTTCCTCCATCGAGGTCTTCCGGTAGCCGAATCGAGCGAACGTGGCCAGAGCGGAGTCCAGAACCGTGGTCCGACGGTCGGTATCGGTGGTTGGCGACGACAAGGGGCCGGCCTCGGGACTGCTCATGGGGCGAGCATAGGAGCGGGGGATCCAGCTATACAAGTTCAGTTCAGTGTGTATAGCCTCGCTGCTATGACGGCTCGCGAACCCCTCTCCACGTCCTTCACCGCGTCCAGCACGGCGGACGAGGTGATGCAGGGCGTTGACCTCACCGGCATCCGCGCGATCGTGACGGGAGCCTCCTCCGGGATCGGCATCGAGACGGCTCGCGCGTTAACCGCAGCCGGGGCCCAGGTGACGCTCGCCGTGCGAAACACGGCTGTGGGTGTTGCCGTCGCCGGAACGATCGAGAGCTCGACCGGAGGGATCCGCCCCCGAGTCGTCCACCTGGACCTCGCCGACAAGGCCACCGTCACGTCGTTCGCCGACGCGTGGAGCGGCCCGCTCCACCTGCTGGTCAACAACGCCGGCGTGGTCACAGGTAGCCTCGAACGAACCTGCGAGGGCTGGGAGTTGCAGTTCGCGACGAACCATCTGGGTCACCTCGCACTCGCCATCGGCCTGCACCACGCCCTGGTCCTCGGAGCGTCCGAGCGCGACGGGGCACGGATCGTCTCGGTCAGTTCGACGGCGCACATGCGTTCTGGCATCGACTTCGACGACCCCCACTTCGAGCGGCGCAGCTACGACCCGCAGGTTGCCTACGCCCAGTCGAAAACGGCGAACTCCTTGTTCGCTGTCGAGGCGACCCGCCTGTGGGCGTCCGATGGCATCGTCGCCAATGCAGTGAACCCGGGCGGGGTGGCGACGGGTCTGCAGCGGAACTTCACCGCGCAGCAGAAGCAGTCGCTCGATGCGGCCGAGGCCGCCGGCGTCTTCACGTACAAGACGATCCAGCAGGGAGCCGCCACCACCATGGTCGCGGCCGTGGCTCCGCAGTTCGCCCACTCCGGAGGCCACTACCTCGATGACTCGCAGGAGGCCTACACCGTGCCGAACGACGCCGACCTCGCGCAACACCCGCACGGCGTCAAGGAATGGGCGCTCGATCCCGCTCTCGCCGAGCGCCTCTGGGTGGTCTCGACCGACCTGCTCCGCACCTGACCTCCCAACGTCACGACACCCCGCCCGGCAGCGACGAGCCGACCGCCCCCGGATTCCGCGGAAGCCAGGCGCAGTGAGAATCCCGCGTCGAGCTTTCTCAACCCACCTGGCGACCCCGCAGCTCACCACAAGATCCACAGACAGGCTCAACGCGACGGGACAACCGTTCAGAGCTCACACCGAGTCGTCCAGGTGTTGGAAGGCCCTTTCGAATTCTCCCGAAGCAAGCAGCTTGGTGATCACGGTCACCATCTCCCGGATGCCAGGATCTCGAACGATCAGCCCGTCCGAGCACCAGAAGCACCGACCACCTGCCGCTTCTCCTGTCTCCTCCCATCTCTTCATCGACCGGCTGACCTCGGCGACGGTGAAGATTGTTGCGCTCCAGCGTGAGCCGTCGGAGAGCTGGACCTCAGCATCGACGTTGCAGACCTCGTCGAGTGCCTCACCGGGGTTCGGGAGGAAGGAAGTCTCGAAGCCATCGGTTCGGACGCGATAGTAGGGACCGTTCCATCCGGCCTCGGATCGCAGTTCCGTGCTCATGTTGGTCACTTGGGGAGGGTCCCAGCGCATGACGCCGGGCACAACTGGCTTACGGGCAGCTGATCACACTGGTGACACCCTTGCCGGTGAGCCGGTAGTTTGCGGGAGGACAGAGAGAAGAGTTCGCATGGACTCCCGGATCGCCCGCATCCGACGCAAGCTGGCCAAGGTGCCCTATGCCGCACTGCGAAGCCACTCCTTCGGTGAAGAGGAGCACGGGTTCCGCCTCGAACCCCCGTTGCCGGACGCGAAGGTCACCGAGTTCGAGGCCGATCACCACATCGAACTGCCGGACCCCTACCGCAGCTTCCTGACCACACTGGGCGGGGGCGGAGCATCGCCTTTCTACGGCCTGCTGCCGTTGCAGTCATGTCGGCTGTTCACGATGGACCCACAAGGCGAGCCCGGCCGCCCTCGGGGGTTCGCGTTCGTCGGCGGTCCGTCCCACCGAGGTGACCTGTTCATGCTCGCTGGGCGCGACAACCGTGACCTGGAACTGATCTCACCAGCCCTGCGAGCTCCGGTCGACCGCATCCTGAGGCAGCACCGGAGCTACACCCGAAGGGTCCATGCCGCATAGAACGCCAGCATCACTTCGATCGCGCCAACGATCATGGAGTAGTCCATGGGTGCGCTACCGCGATGTCCCGCGCGTGTCAGGACCCACAAACGCAGCCATCCGCTGCTTGGAGCGCGATCGACTGATACCCGGCATCGTCGCCACGGCCGTGAGCGTGTGGTCCGCCCGAGTCCACGGAACCCAGCGACGTTGGAAGCCATGGGAGGCCGAATTCACCTGCGTCTGCTGCGGCGAAGGCTGGGCCCGCGACAAGCTCGAAGAGGCTATCTCCATGCTCCCGCCCCGAGCCTCAGGCGAACTACGAGCACGGGTCGACGGTCTGGACTCGGTGTTGCTGCGGCGGACCCATCACGAACCACAGGCAGCTTCCGAACTGGCCTGGTGGCACCGCAGGTTCTGATCACGGGAACTCGCGCTCGTCGCCCCTGGAAAATGCCATCTTCAATGAGACCCTCACCACTGACGTCCCAGCAAAAATGGCACTTCGCAGGCCAGGGCCCCCTTTGTCAGACCGTGATCGGCGGGATGCCCATCCCCTCCTCACCAGGCACACCACCAAGGCATCGGGCCTACCCGCCCCGAATCCCAATCAGGCCTGACAACGCGCAGGTTAGGAAGCCATCTCATTTGGGTGCGGTTCGTTTCGAGTGAAGCTGCTGATCAAGCAGTGAGGGTGTAGTTCTGCTGATCGGGGGTGGGATAGAGGCGCTCGTGCTCGTGGG
>NZ_JBIVAX010000086.1:0-7023 GCF_044745805.1 Kitasatospora sp. NPDC086801 | reverse complement strand
TGGTACGGCCGGTAGACCACCTCGACCCCCTCCTTGCCGGCGAAGCCCTCCAGGGCCTGCTCGAAGCGGCGCTTACCGATGTAGCACCACGGGCACCCCTGGTGGAAGGAAGCAACATCTTGAGGTTCGAAGGGAGCCCCGCCCAGGACCGGCCCGTACGGGGCTGTGAGGGGTCTAGCGCGTCGTCGTCGGGGTGCAGGGGGTTCGGCACGCCCAGCGGACGTAGGACGGGCCGCTGATCCGGTCCGTGATGCCGACTACCTTGCCGTCAGCCGTTGTCTTGCCGCAGACGCAGCACCGGTAGGCCTTGCCGTCCGTCTCCGTGATCGACATCACACACCCGCCCCGATGAGAACGCGGTCAGCGGTCACCACGGAGTCCAGCCAGTGAAGCGGGTCGGGCAGATCGAGCTGCGCCGCGAACGCTGCCGCGCGACGTTCGGTCCTCTTCCACTGCTCCGCCTGCTCCGTCGCCTGCTGCGCCAGTACGGCGGTCTTCTCAGCCTCGGGGGTCCGCTCCCACGCGACCAGGTAGAGCGGCACCATCCGCGACGGCTCCGGCAGGGGCATGGTGCGGGCCAGAAGATGGGCGGGGATCGGACGGCGCCACCCGCAGATGGCGGGGGCTTCCTGGGGCGCCTGGGCAGCCGGGACGGAGCGGTGTTCTCCCTTGGCCGGCAGTAGCAGGCGTAGCGCCCAGAGGAACGCGAGAACGATAAGCTGGGTCATGTCGGAGCCCTCCAGAGGCTTCGTCCATTCCCCGGGACGGTTGGCGCCGTCGCCGGGGATCTTTGTTGTTGTGGCACGACCATACCGATACTCCTCTAAGTCGTCTACACCAACACCCTTCTAAGTGGAGTCGTGGTCGGCTGCTCCGTAGGCTTCTCGCATGTCCGACAGCCCTACGAAGCGTCCAAGGCGAGTGCCGCCGTACCGGCAAGCCGCCGATGAGCTTGCCCGGGAGATTCGTGCGGGTGCCTACGATTCCGGGGAGCCGTTCCCTTCTGAATCGGCGCTTGCTCAGCGCTTCGACATGGCGCCCATGACCATTCGACGGGCACTCGAAGTGCTCCGGGAGGAAAACGGGCTCATCACCACCCGCTGGGGTAAGGGCTCAACCGTGGTTCCGCCCGACCAGCGTTCGGCCCCAAGCACGGAATAGCCCCGCCCAGACGAACGGCGGGTTCTATTGATCCCCGCAACACCCTGGAGTTCAGGGAGTTGCGGGGATCGTGGATTTCGAGGTGCTGAAGGCGAGGTTCTTCGAGGCGCTGGACAAGGAGAACGGGGGTAGGCGCTCACACCTTCCGGCAGTCCCGCCACTTGCGCGCGGCAGCGACCATGCGGACCGTCCACGGGTCTGAGTCGTCCTTGCCGATCTCGTCCCACATGTTGGCGTTGGCAACCGCGAACGCGTCGATTCCCTCGGTGGGGGCCGTCTGCCACGTCGGGATATGGGCGGCCCAGTCTTCGGCCGAGGCGGGGTCGTGCCCGAAGGCAATCAGCCAGAGCACCCAATACCCGGCATCGAGCCACGGGGCGCCCTTGGTAGCCCATGCCCAGTCCACGAGCTGGGCGCCGTGGTCGGTCACCAGGACGTTGGTGTTGTGCCAGTCGGTGTGTAGGAGCGCGTCCCCGGCGAACTGGTCAAGATCCTTCGGCCCTGCTGCGTACCGGGCAAGGCGCTGTTCGGCATGCCGGAGTTCGATCGGAGGGCACGGGATCTCCGCCAGGTGTCGCAGGGTGGCAACGACCTTCGGCAGGTCGGGCGAGCCAGGTCGGTAGTCGGCGTGGTGCCCGTCGACCGCTTCGAAGATGAGCAGGTCCCACCCCCCGGATTCGACACGGGCGACCAGGGCGGGCGCGATCCCTCGAACGTACGGGTTCACCTCGGCCTCGCGGGCCTGCGTCCACGCCCGCCGGTGGTCGGCCCGAAGGCCCTTCACGTAGAACGCACCGGTCGGCGACGTCAGGCGGGCAGCGATCTCGCTGTTGAAACCTTCGGCCTCCGACTCGACCTTGAGGACCGGGCCAGTGTGCGCCTCGACGGCCCTGCGCACCGTGACAGGCAGTTCGGCGTACGGGATGCGGGATGTGGTCACAGTCGTCCGTTCGTCTCGTGCGGCAGCCCCCGGGCGGGCCACAGGCTGAAACGCTGGGAGCCCGCCCAGGGACACGTCACGCTAGTACCGGGTTACCGGTACGGGTTGTCGTCGTTGCACCCGGGCAGAGCGTCGCCGCCGAACGCCTCGACGTCGTCGATGAACGACAGTTCGTCGTCCTCCTCGGTCCGGGTGGTGGTTAACTCGACCATGACAGCGGTCATACTGCACTCTCCTTCTGTCCGTGTTGGCAGTAATTCCTGAGTGGTGCCTTCGCCTCCTGGTAGCGCTTGGCCAACGGCCGGCAAACCGAACACTTCTCGGAGAGCTGGCAGCCGGAGCAGCCGCCGGTGCGAAGCATGAGGCCATCGGCGATCACGCCGAGGCGGGAGAGTCCTTGGACTCCCTCGGTCATCAGGTCAACCTGTTCGTCTCGGGCGACCTTGCAGATCGACGCCCGGCCGTGCGGGTCGACGTGCAGGAAGGTGTGACCGGCGTTGCATCCCTCGAACCGGCCAAGCGGCTTGAGGTGAGCGGGGCTCTGGGATTCGAGCGTCTTGCCCCCGCCGTAGATCGTCGGGGACATGTGGGTGTACTCGATGTACGGCACCCCGAGATCGTCGGCCAGGCCGCGCATCTGGTCCTGTTCGTGGGCTGTCTGCGCGGTGATGATCAGCGACAGGCGCACGGGCAACCCGGCCTCAACGGCGGCGGCCAGTCCGGTGGTGACCCGCTTGAAGGCTCCTCGGCTGTGGGTGAAGGCGTCGAACGTCTCTTGCGTGGCGCCGTACAGGGAGACGGCTACCCGGTGCGGGCGGACGGACGTCAGCACGTCCAGGATCTCGGGGCGTGCGAGCCTCGACCCGTTCGCCTGAACCTCAATCATCATTCCGAGATCGTGGGCGAGTTGCGCGGCCCCGGCGAAGTCGCGGTCGATCAGCGGTTCACCGCCGGTCATCTGGAGCCAAAGGACACCCGCGTCCCGCAGGGTTTGCAGCATGGCGTGTTTGCCTGCCTCGTCCAGGCCCGCGAACGGGCGCTCTCCCAAGAAGCAGTGATCACAGCCGAAGTCGCACCCGAGGTTGAGTTCCCAGCTGGCTCGACTGTGTCCGAACACGGCGGGACGCCGAATCAGAACGGCCTCGCTGATCCGCCGTACCGGTAGCGTCGCGCCCCATCGGGTCCTGGCAGCGTCCAGTAGCCACGGCGGACACACCTCGCCGCGTGTACTGGCGAGTTCCAACGCGCGGAACCGGGCTTCCGGGAGCTTGATCGCTTCCCGGCGTCCGGGCCGCAGCAGTACGTAAGAACCCACGAACGGGGCGGCGATCAGTTGGTGTCCCACGATCCCTCCATCTCATAGCGGTGGTCGGACTTCACCTACTCGGGCCTCCGTTCGACGGGCATCGCCGGTTCGAACGGCTGCCGGGGCGGACGCCCCAGGCGGTTCCTCTCGTATCGGTTTTCCGCAGCCGGCGGGCCCGCGCATCGGTACGTCTTGAAGACCTGCCGGGTGCCATCGGACCACAGCAGGTAGATCGAGGTGCGCCGTACCTCACCGGTCAGCGGGTCGGCGACCCGTTCGCGGCCAAGCACCGTCCACAGTCGGCCGTATCCGTCCCGGAACGTGCTTCGTACGGGCGGCAGTTCGAGCCGTTCCACGCACGTTTCAGGCTGGGGGCACTCGCAGCCCGGTCCGTCGGACCACGTCAACACCTGGGCGCCCGTTTCAACGAGCGGTGCGGACTCGGGAACCCTCTTCACTCCGCCTGACGCTTGGCCGTCGCCTTGAACGCGTCCGTCAACGCCCGGTTGAAGCGGCGGTCGATTCGGTCGCCCGACTCGGCTTCGATGGTCCGGTAGCCGCTCGCATGCTCCCAGTAGAGCCGCGCCGCCGGGTCCTGCGCGAGGGTGACCAGGTTGAAGTGAAGTTCGTCCGTCGTCACCAACTTCGCCCGGTGCTTGGCAGCGATCAAGGCGATCACCCGGTTCGTGTGGAGCGCCCGCGCGCGTCCCAGCTCGCTCAGTTCGCCGATCGTGGGGTTGTCGGCGTACCACTCGGGGTGAGCCGCAGCATCGGCGGCCAGCCGCTGATGCATGTTGGCCGCGCTGAGGGCCAGTTGACGGCGCTGGTGCTGGTGGTCGAGGACCAGGCGGGCGACGGTTCCCGCGCCGATGACGCACAGCGCGAAGTGTCCGATCTTCATCATCTTGCGGTTCCTTGCGTAGGGGTTACTTAGGGTCTTCCCGGTACAGCTCAATCCCAGCGTCGAGCTCGCGAGTCAGGGCGGCCTGTTCGGGGGTCGGGCGACTGATGTAGGGGTAGGGACAGGGCCACACGAACTGGTTAGACCCGGGCTCACGCAGGTACGCGACCCCGCGCACATAGTTGTGAACGATCCCGATCCGCGCGCCGCCCTGGATGTCGACAGCAACCGATCCGGGAGACATTCCCGCTGTTCTCCACATCGGTACGCGCGACGAGTTCGGCCGCCTCAATGCCGTTCTTCCAGTCCCTCCATCGGTTGGCCATGCGCGCGTTCCTTGTGACTGGCAGGTACAGGGGTTTGGGTGCGGTCCCGCCCGTCCACGACGGGGGGCATGTACGGGCGGGACCGTTCTTCCGTACCGGGACGCCCGCCCGATAGCCCCGGGGCGGGAGGCACGGAAGTGGAGCCCGTCCCGAACGCGGTTTCCATGACTGCGCGCCCGGGACGGGGGTCTAGGTGCCGGGGCTACTTCCTCGGCGAGTGGTGGCGCCGGGCCAGCTCCCATCGCATGACCGCTCGTTGGGTGCGGACGTGCTCGGCGAGCTGTCGGCGGGACGGGCTGACCATGAGCACGGGCCACGTCCACTGAAGCTCAGCGCGCCACGCGGTCTTCGGGTCCCGGAGCGCCAGTCTCATCAGGCGTCCGGTGACCGCGAGACGCCCGTACGGGTTCACGCGGCCACCGCCGGGACGGTGGTACGGCGGCGCTGGGGCTTCCGGCCGCAGACCTGAACGGCGGTCTCGTGGGGGTGCGTCGCCACGAAGTCGGGCGGCAGCACGTATCCGAAGTAGCCGCACGCGCACTTCCAGGTGCGGATGCCGTCCGGTCCCGGCGGGTCGGGGCTGATCGGCTCACCGCGCGGGCAGACGTCGGGCGGCTCCGGGTCGTCCGGTTCGGGGGGCACCGGGTCACTCATGAGTGCGCCTTTCTACGTGGGGGGGTTGACCGCTTCGAAGTAGGGGCTCGGCGGCGACCAAGGCAGCGCCGAAAACGCAGGTGAAGCTGAGCAGCACAGCGAGTGCCCGGTAGCCGTACGGCTGACCGCGTATCGCCCAGTCCGTCACGAGCGCGACCACCAGGGCGACGACGACCACCAGGGCGACGAGCCACAGGTAGACCCGAGGCGGTCTCACCGGTCCGCCGAACTGAGCGAACCGCGCGGCGCCCCGGCCGGGTTGGCGTACTCCAGCGGCGGGGGTGCGGGCTCGACGTCGGCGGGGTCTGCCGTCCACTCACATCCGCCCGTCTCGGGGCGCATGTAGTACTTACCGGCCAAGGTGTCCATGTAGACGCCCGTGCGTTGGCTGTGTCGGTCGAAGACCAGCTGTCGATCAGTGGGCATGTACAAGGTCACCAGGCCACCACCTTTCAGTCATCGGCTGCGGTAACTAGCCAACTGCATGGGGTAGGCAGAGGGGTATACCTGTCTTCGAGACAGACCAGATGGCACGAAAGGGAGTACACGTTGCGCGGCAGGCGAGTACAGCCCCGAGAGGTCACCCTGACGCCCGCAGTCTGGGCGTGGTTACTCCGTGACCACCGCGAGCGCGCGGGCATCGACTCGTGCGCGGAGCTTGCTCGAAAGACTCACGTCCACCCGAGCTACGTCACGAAAGTCGAGAGTCTTGAACGGCCCCCGTCCAAGAGGTTCGCCGAGGCATCCGACAGAGTGCTGGGCACTGGTGGCCAGCTGATCGAAGCCTGGGAACGCGTGGACTGGACCACGATTGACCACCCGGACTGGTTCCGGATGTACGCAGCCAAGGAAGCGGAAGCTGTTCGGATTCGGGGGCTACACACCGAACGCATTCCGGGCTTGCTTCAGACAGCCGGCTACGCGCGGGCTCTGGTTCGGCACCTCAACCCGGACGACGACGAAGAGGAGGTTGAACGAACCGTTCAAGCCCGACTTCGTCGACAGGAACGCTTCCTAGACCCCGACGGCCCTGAGCTTGTGGCCATAGTGGATGAGGGCGTCATCTGGCAGCACGTTGGCGGACGTACGGTCATGCACGCCCAACTTGACCACCTGCTGACCATCACAGACCGTTACCCGCACATCCATCTACATGTTGCTCAACGGGAGTTAGGCGAGAGGACCGGAGAGGGCGGCTTTCACTTGCTGAGCCTGCCCGACAGTCTCACTTGGGTCTACACAGAGAGCCTTGGTCATGGGCGCTTCATCGTTGATCAGCAAGCCGCAGCGTCATACTCGCGGGCCTATGATCGGCTTCGGGCGGACGCGCTGAACGGCCGGGACTCCGCCACCGTGATTCGCCGTGCAATGAGGGAGTTAGTGAACGTGACGACCACCCCCCGCCTAGCCGTCGACTGGCACCGCCCGAACTGGAAGACCTCGTCGTACTCCCAGGGCAACGGCGGCGAGTGCATCGAGGTCGCAACCAACGTCGCCCAGGCCGAAGGCGTGGTGCCCGTTCGGGACAGCAAGGATCGGCCCGGCCCGGAGCTGGGCTTCTCCCCCGCCGGCTGGTCGGCCTTCGTGGCGGCCGTCCGTGCTGGGGAGTTCGGCGCCGTCTGACTGGCAGCTCGTTCCCGCAGGGCGGGGACGGCAGCACCCTGTGGCGCTCCCCGCCGCTCGCCGCCGGGGACGACGCGGTACCGGTGCACGTACCGCTGGCCGGGCAGAAGTC
>NZ_JBIVAX010000085.1:0-7102 GCF_044745805.1 Kitasatospora sp. NPDC086801 | reverse complement strand
TTTTCCGCTCCGTTTCCGGGGCTTCCTTCATCCAACTCGCCGGTGTCTTCTGCGGCTTGACGCCCCGTCCGACGTTTCAAACTCTAGCCGATCCCTGCTCCGAAAAGCGAATCGGCCGCAATCCGATAAAACGAGCACGCCGAAATAAGAACCAAGCCGCGACAAGACGCGACCCAGCCCGAACCGGGAAGTGGTGTTTCGAAAGGATTGGCTGCCGCGGGACCGTCCGCGCAGATGCGTGTCCGGTGCTCCCTGCCAGGCAGCTCGGAGAACACTAGACCTCGGGGACGACCGAGTCAAGCGCCGGTTCCGCCTCGGTGGCGCTCTCCTCCGCGGGCAGGTGGAAGGCCAGGACGGCGACGTCGTCGTCGTGCTCGGAGGTCACGCCCATCGCCCGCAGGAGGCGGGCGCAGATCACCTCGGGGGCCCCGACCGCGCCGGTGAGGGTGCGGGCGAGGAGGTCGAGGCCCTGGTCGATGTCCTCGTCGCGCCGTTCGACCAGGCCGTCCGTATAGAGGACGCCGGTGGTCCCGGGGAGCAGGCGCAGGGTGTGGGAGACGTGGAGGCCGTCGCCGGTGCCGAGCGGAGGGCCGTTCTGTTCCTCGCTGCGCAGGACCGTCCCGTCGGGGCAGCGCAGGAGCATGGGGAGGTGTCCGGCGGAGGCGTAGGAGAGGGTGCGGCGCTGCGGGTCCCAGACGGCGTAGGTGCAGGTGGCGATCTGGTTGGCGTCGATCTCCATGGCGAGGCCGTCGAGCAGGCGCATCACCTCGTGCGGGGGCAGGTCGAGGCGGGCGTAGGCGCGGACGGCGGTGCGCAGCTGGCCCATGACGGCGGCGGCACGCAGGCCGCGCCCCATCACGTCGCCGATGACCAGGGCCGTCCGGCCGCCGTCGATGGCGATGACGTCGTACCAGTCGCCGCCGACGGCGGCCTCGGCACCACCGGGCTGGTAGGTGGCGGCGACCCGGAGGTCGGCCGGCTGGTCGAGCTTCTGCGGGAGGAGGCTGCGCTGGAGGGTGACGGCGGCCTCGCGCTGGCGGCGTTCGGCTTCGCGGAGCCGGGCTGCGGCGAGGACCTGGTCGGTGACCTCGGCGGCGAAGATCAGGACGCCGGCGGGCGGCCCCTCGGCGGGGGCGTCCCCGGTGTCGCCGGGGCCGAGCGGGACGCAGGAGACGTTGTAGTAGCGGTTGCCGGTGAGGCCGAGGATGCAGCGGGCCTTGACGCTGCGCGGGCGGCCGCCACGGATGACCTGGTCCATCAGGGGCAGGACGCCCATGGTGCCGAGTTCGGGGAGGGCCTCTCCGGCGGGCAGGCCGGTGGTGCGGTCGCCGAAGAGTTCGCGGTAGGCGCGGTTCGCGTAGCCGAGCTGGTGGAGCGGACCGTAGGTGACGGCCACCGGGGCGGGGATGCGGTTGAGGACCTCGCGCAGGTTCTGGGGTTTGTGCAGGTCGAGGAGTTCGGCGGCGGTGGCCAGGTTGGTGGGGTCGCGGGGGCCGGGGACGACGACTCCGTCGGCGGAGGGCGCGCCCTCGTCGGTGCCGGTCCCGGTTGGCGGGGCGGCACGCCAAGGGACTCCGGTGAGCCGGGCGCTCCAGCGCATGAGGTTCAAACGACGGCCGCTTCCTCGTTTTCCAGGCATATCATCACTTTTTGTGTGCACATCAGCACACGGGGTAATGACTAGGTTGGGCTGATCCTGTCAGGCAACGGCCCGATTCAGGAAGTCGCCCGCCCGGCGTGGCCGGCCGTTCCGCCCCGGTACGGGGCTCCGGAGCGCTCACCGCGGGGCGTCCGGACCACCGTCGGGCCGCGGTCCGGACCCGGCCTCGAACTCCGGACGCGGATGCTCCGCCGCCCCCAGCGAGACCACCTCGCGGGAGAACAGCCCGCCCAGCAGCCAGTCCATCAGCACCCGCACCCGGCGTTCCGCGCTCGGCAGGCGCCGCAGGTGCCGGGCCCGGTGCAGCCACCAGGCCCGCCGCCCGGTGATCCGGCGGCCGCGCCGGGTGTGGGCGACGGCCCGGCGCAGGCCCAGCGAGGTCGAGCAGGCGGCGTGGCCCGGCCGGTACTCGGCGAGGTCCGGGGCGTGCGGTCCGGCGGCCAGCGCGACCACGATGTTCCGGGCGAGCAACTCGGCCTGGGCGAAGGCGTGCTGGGCGTTGGGTGCGCAGGGCGCCCCGTCCGCGTTGGGGTCCGGCACGGCGGCGCAGTCCCCGGCCGCCCAGACGCCTGGCAGCGCGCGCCCGTCCGGGCCGACGGCCTGCAGGGTGGCGAGGCAGCGGACCCGGCCGAGGGTGTCCAGCGGCAGGTCGGTGTCGCGCAGCAGCGGGGACGGGCGCACCCCGGCCGTCCAGACCAGGGTGCGGGCGCCGAAGCGGCTGCCGTCGGACAGGGCGACGACCCGGCCGGCGGCGGACGCCAGGGTGGTGCGCAGCCGGATGTCGACGCCGCGTTCGCGGAGCTGGCCGAGGGTGTGCTCGGCCAGCTCCGGCGACTCCTCGGCCAGGATCCGGTCGGTGGCCTCGACCAGGACCCAGCGCAGGTCCTCGGGGCGGACGTTGTGGTAGCCGCGCACCGCGGACCGGGCCATGTCCTCCAGTTCGGCGAGCGCGCCGACGCCCGCGTACCCGGCGCCGACGAAGACGAAGGTGAGCGCGGCCTGGCGCAGGGCCGGGTCGCGCGTCGCGGAGGCGAGGTCGAGCTGTTCCAGGACGTGGTTGCGCAGGCCCACGGCCTCGCCGACGGTGGAGAAGCCGCGGCCGTGTTCGGCCAGGCCGGGCACCGGCGCCGTCCGGGAGACCGAGCCGGGCGCCACCACCAGGACGTCGTAGGGGAGTTCGATCGGCGCGGCGGCCTCTCCGGGGCCCGCGGCGTCGGCGAAGGCGCGGCGGGCGGCGTGTTCGATCCGGGTGATCCGGGCGGTCAGCACCCGGCAGTCCGGCAGGGCCCGGCGGAGCGGGACGACCACGTGCCGGGGGTCGATCGAGCCAGCCGCGACCTCGGCCAGCAGCGGGTGGTAGGTGAAGTAGGCCCGGGGCTCGACGACGGTGATCTCGACCTCGCCGCGTCGCAGCCGTTCCCGCAGGCCGCGCTGGAGGTGCAGCGCGGTGGCCATCCCGGCACAGCCGCCGCCGGCGATCAGGATTCTGATGGTGCACCTCCAGCCGATTGGCGCTTCGTCCCGGCCCCGCGGCCGGGGGTGTCCCCCCTCACGCCCCCCTATGAAGGACCGGCAGGGGCGGTCTTGTCCACAGTCCGTACCGCGTCGGATGTGACGGGAGTCGACGAGTGGGGCCAGTTGTGCTGCCCGGGCGACTTTCTGACGGACTTTCGGCCGCGAACGGCCGTGAACTATGGTCGGATTGTGTGCCGGAGCGGCCACCGCCATGACAATCGGCGGCGACGCACCGTGGAGCGGCCACTACGGCCAGTTCCAGCGTTGGCTCGAGAACCCGACTGCGGGACAGTCATCCGGGGAAGGGTAGTTCCCGGACAAGGCCCCGGACGGTGCCGACGCGCCGAGCCGGACGCGAGCCGGCCCGGAGGCACGAACCGTGGTCACGGAACGGGACGGGCGGCAACGAGCGATGGGTCATCAGGTCATTTCTGACGGGCTGAGCTGCACCGGGGGGTGCAGGGGCGGGCGACGACAGGGTCCGGGTTCGGGCGCCTGCGGGGGAGAGTTGGGATGATGGAGCAGGAGCAGGTGTTGGGACGGGCAGTAGCACCGCACGCCGGCCAGGGCATGGTGCCGGAACAACGCGGCCCGGTGGACCTGCCACCGCAGGTCGGGACGGCCTACCCGGGCGTCCCGTACCGGGTGGAGCCACCACCGGCCGCCGTGCACGTCCCCGGGGCCCGACTACGGGTGGACGCCCGGCGGAACCTGGAGAGCGTGCTGCGCGCAGCCCGTGAGGTGTTCGGCGAATTCGGCTACGGCGCGCCGATGGAGGAGGTCGCGCGCCGGGCCGGGGTCGGCGTCGGGACGGTCTACCGGCGCTTCCCGAGCAAGGAGGTGCTGGTCCAGCGGATCGCCGCCGAGGAGGTGGCCTGGCTGACCGCGCAGGCGCGGGAGTCGCTGTACGGCGGCGGCGGCGCCTGGGAGGCGCTGGCCGGCTACCTGGCGCGGGCGGTCGGCACCGGCGCCGGGCGGCTGCTGCCGCCGGAGGCGTTCCGGTACGCGGAGGAGCTGGGCCGGGTGCCCGAGCAGCGGGTGCCGGAGCCGGCCGCCGTCCGGTTCGACCTGCGCGGCGAGGAGGCCCAGAACGGTGCGGCCGTCGAGCCGTCGGCGGCCGACGCCGATCCCCGGCTGCTGCTGCAGCTGCTGGCCGCCCTGGTGGCCCGGGCCGGTGCGGCGGGCGAACTGCGGCCGGGCGTCACGGTGTCGGACGTCGTGCTGGTGCTGACCGCCTCGGTGCCGGTGCACGCGGCCCGCACCGCGCCGACGACGGCCGGTTTCTCGGCCGGGGTTCCACAGGCGGAGGGACAGCCGGCCGCCGGCCCCTCGGACCGGCTGCTGGAGATCCTGCTGGACGGCCTGCGGGCACGCTGACGCGCCACCGCGGGCGCGGCCGCCGCACCTGGCGGGAACGGGAGTTGGACGGGAGTTGGACGGGAGACCGGCGCGCGGACCAGTCACGCGCGCCGGGTGCGGGCGGTGCACCACCGCCCGCCCTGCGCTGGCCGAACACATCCGCGACGGCCCCTCGGAAGAGTGGGTACCGGCCGGTCCGGCTACCGCCCATCTCTGCGCTATGCCATCCTTTGCCCGTGGTTGGAGCCAATGTCCCGATGCGCGCCCTTCGCGCGCCCTCGGCGCCGTACAGCGCGGAACCGTGCGCTCACGCACTCCCGCGCGCCCTGCCACACTACGGGGGCTGTCGTGGAATCTGGGGTCCGTTGTGAGCGCCGAGGAACAGAACGACTACGGGTACGGCCTCGACTTCGGTCCGTCCGGAGGACTGCCCGGGGGACTGGCCGACGGCTCGTCCGGCGGCTCGTCCGGCAGTGCGGTTGAAGGCCCCGCCACGGCCTTCGGCGGCCCCGCCCAAGTACCCGGCACCGCACCGGGTTCGGCCACCGGCCCGACCGCCGGACACGTGCCCGACCAGGCCGGCATGCCCAGCCGCGAGTCCCTCTCCGCCTCCGCCGCCGCACTGCCCCCGGGGCGGGTGCCCGGCCAGGCCCCGGTCGGCCGCGGCGGCGTCGCCCCCGAGGCGTTCGTCGGCGACGGCCGCCCCGCCCGCCCCACCGTGCCCGCCCCCGCCGACCCGGTCGACGGCGAGCGCCCGCCCTCCGACGCCGAGTTGACCGCCCGGGTCCGGGCTGGCGACGACACCGCGTACGAGGAGATCTACCGCCGGCACGCCGACTCGGTGCGCCGCTACGCCCGCACCTGCTGCCGGGACAGCTTCACCGCCGAAGACCTCGCCGGCGAGGTCTTCGCCCGCACCCTGCAAGCCCTGAGGGCGGGCAAGGGCCCGGAGTTCGCCGTCCGCGCCTACCTGCTGACCGCCGTCCGCAACGTCGCCGCCGCCTGGACCCGCAGCGAACGGCGCGAGCAACTCGTCGACGACTTCAGCGTGTTCGCCCAGACCTCGGCCGCCGTCGTCGACCTCGACCTGGCCGACCCCGGCGCCGACGCCTGGGCGATGGCCATGGCCGACCAGCGCATGGTCATGCAGGCCTACGCCGAACTGCCCGAGGACGACCGGGTGGTGCTCTGGCACACCGAGGTCGAACGGGAATCCCCGAAGACCGTCGCCGTGATGCTCGGCAAGACCGCCAACGCCACCGCCGTCCAGGCCCACCGGGCCCGCGACCGGCTCGCCGCCGCCTTCCTGCAGGCGCACCTCTCCGGCAGCCAGGACAGGACCTGCGAGGCGTACGCCAACCGGCTCGGCGCGTACGCGCGCGGATCGCTGCGCAAGCGGGCCTCGGCGGAGGTCGGACGGCACCTCAAGGAGTGCGACCGCTGCACGGCCGCCTGCCTCGAACTCGCCGAGATCAACACCGGCCTGCGCGCGCTGCTGCCCGGCGGCGTGCTCGTCTGGATCGGGGTCGGCGGGTTCAGCGCCGCCGCGGCGGCCGTCGGCGGCGTCGCCGCGGTCGGCGGTGCGGCCGCGGGGACCGCGGCGGCCACCTCCGGAACGGCGGGCGCCGGCGCGAGTGCCGGTGCGGCGGGTGCCGGTGCTGGCGCGGGCGCGGCGGGTGCCGGTGCGGCCTCCGGCGGAAGCGGGGCCGGGGCCGGGGCCGCGGCCGGCGAGGGCCTGGGCACCGCCGCCAAGGCCGGGATCGCCGCCGCCGTCGCGGTGGCCGCGGCCGCCGTCGCCGCGTACGCGCTCACCGGTTCGCCCGAGCCCAAGCCCCCCGCGGCCGCGCCCCCCGCCACCAGCGCCCCGGCCGCCCCCCGCCCGCAGGCCCCCGCGCCCGCCGCCCCGGCGCCCAGCAGTGCCGCGGCCGCCCCGGCACCGTCCGAGCCGAGCCCGAGCGCGACACCGGCCGTCCGGTCGGCGCCCGCCCCGGCAGCCGCCCCGCCCACGACGAAGGCCGCGTCACCGGTCACGCCGAGCCCGACGCCGCCCAAGCGGACGCCCACGCCGCCGCCGGCCCCGGCCGTCCCCGTCGTGCCGACGCCCACCGTGCCGCCGCTGCCGACGCCCGAGCCGCCGGTCGTCCCCACGCCCACCATGCCGCCGGTACCCACCCCGACGGTCACCCCGCCCTCGCCGCCCGCACCCACCGACTTCTGGGCCGACTCGCTGCCCGTGGTCAAACCCGGCAACAACCGGGTGCCGCCGCCCGGACCCAGCATCCGGCAGAAGGGCAGCGACTGGTTCTGGCAGCACGACAGCGCCTGGATGGGCGGCGAACGCCACCGGCACGCCATCACCGTGCACGCCCCGGCGACCACCCTGATCGACCTCAACCGCAGCTGCACGTCCTTCGACGCGGTCGCCGGAGTCGACGACGCCACGCTCTCGCCCGGCGGCGTGGTCTTCTCCGTCCAGGGCGGGGACGGCAGCACCCTGTGGCGCTCCCCGCCGCTCGCCGCCGGGGACGACGCGGTACCGGTGCACGTACCGCTGGCCGGGCAGAAGTC
>NZ_JBIVAX010000084.1:0-7169 GCF_044745805.1 Kitasatospora sp. NPDC086801 | reverse complement strand
TGGAGCGGGTGTTGCGGCCCAAGGTGGACGCGGCTTGGAACCTGCATCGTCTGACGCGCGACCACGACCTCGCAGCCTTCGTCATGTACTCCTCCTCGGCCGGAGTGCTGGGTTCGCCGGGGCAGGCTAACTATGCTGCGGCCAACACCTTCCTGGACGCGCTCGCGCGGTACCGCAGCACGCGGGGACTGCCCGGCCTGTCACTGGCATGGGGGCTGTGGTCGCAGGCCAGCGAGATCACCAGCGGGCTCAGCGAGGACGACCGTGGCCGCATTGCCGCCAGCGGCTTCTCCCAACTGTCCACCGAGGACGGACTCGCCCTGTTCGACCTCGCGCCACGGGTGGCCGAGCCGATGCTCGTTGCGGCCAGGCCGGACCAGGCAGAACTGCGGTCCCGCGAGGAGGTCGATCCGCTGCTGCGCGGCCTGGTTGGCGGAACCGCTCGCCGGTCGGCTGCCGCGACCTCCGGTGGGAGCGGGTCCCTGGCCGACCGGCTGCGTCCGCTCGGTGAGGCGGACCGCACCCGGCTGCTGACCGACCTGGTCTGCACCGGCATCGCCACGATCCTCGGCTACGAGTCGGCGTCCAGAGTGAACGTGAACGTGGCGTTCCGGGAGCTCGGGTTCGACTCGTTGACCGCAGTGGAGTTCCGCAACCGGCTCAACAAGGAGACCGGACTGCGGCTGCCCGCGACCATGGCGTTCGACTACCCGACACCGACCGCGCTGGTCGAACACCTGCTGGCGAGCTTGTCCGGCGAAGCCGGACCGGTCACCGCGCCGCCGGTGCCGGTCCCGATGTCCTCCTCGGACGACCCGATAGTCATCGTCGGTATGGCCTGCCGCTACCCGGGCGGGGTCTCCTCGCCAGAGGAGTTGTGGGAATTGGTCAGCTCCGGCCGGGACGGTGTGTCCGGGTTCCCGGTGAATCGGGGTTGGGGCCTCGAGGGCGCGGACTACGCACTCCAAGGTGGGTTTCTCCACAACGCGGCCGAGTTCGATGCGGACTTCTTCGGTATCTCCCCGCGCGAGGCACTGGGGATGGACCCGCAGCAGCGGCTGCTGCTGGAGACGTCCTGGGAGGCTATGGAGAACGCCGGCATCGATCCCCGGTCGCTGCGGGGGAGCTCCACAGGGGTCTTTGCCGGCGTGGTCTACCACGACTACCCGGCCGACAGCAGCACCGGCGGGTTCGCCAGCGTGGCCTCGGGCCGGGTGTCCTACGTGTTCGGCTTCGAGGGTCCCGCGGTCAGCGTGGACACGGCGTGCTCGTCGTCGCTGGTGGCGTTGCACTTGGCTGCTCAGGCGCTGCGCTCCGGCGAGTGCTCACTCGCATTGGCCGGTGGCATCACGGTCATGTCCACGCCTGAGGCGTTCGAAAGTTTCAGCCGTCAGGGCGGCCTTGCCTCGGATGGCCGGTGCAAGTCGTTCGCGGCTGCTGCCGATGGCACCGGTTGGGGCGAGGGCGTGGGCATGCTGCTGGTGGAGCGGCTGTCCGATGCCCGCCGCAACGGCCACCCGATCCTGGCGACGGTGTGCGGCAGCGCGATCAACCAGGACGGTGCGTCCAACGGCTTGACCGCACCGAACGGCCCCTCCCAGCAGCGGGTGATCCGGCAGGCTCTGGCCAACGCCTTCCTGACCGCCGCCCAGGTGGACGTGGTGGAGGCCCACGGCACTGGAACGACGTTGGGTGATCCGATCGAGGCGCAGGCCCTATTGGCGACTTATGGTCAGGACCGCTCTGATGACCGGCCGCTGTGGCTGGGGTCGATCAAGTCGAACATCGGCCACGCACAGGCGGCGGCCGGTGTGGCGGGCGTGATCAAGATGGTCATGGCGATGCGGCACGGGGTGCTGCCCATGACGCTGCACGTGGATGAGCCGAGTCCGCAGGTGGACTGGTCGGCTGGTGCGGTGGAGCTGCTCACCGAGGCGCGGGGGTGGCCGGAGACGGGGCGTCCGCGTCGTGCGGGTGTGTCGTCGTTCGGACTCAGTGGTACGAACGCCCACGTCATCATCGAGGAGCCGCCGTACACCGAGGCCGCCGAACCGCTCGTGCCGGTGTCGTTGGCGCCCCGCACCGTGTCATTGGTGCTCTCGGGCAAGACCGCGACGGCTTTGCAGTCGCAGGCTGGGCGGCTGCTTGCCCTGGTCGATCGGCACGACATCTCGCCTGTGGACATCGGCTATTCACTGGTGACCTCGCGTTCGGTGTTCGAGCACCGAGCTGTGGTGGTGGGCAAGGACCGCGAGTCGCTGCGTGCTGGCTTGGCGGCCGTGGCCGCTGAGCAGCCCGGCTCCGGAGTCATCCGGGGCGTGGCGCGCAACTACGGTCGCACCGGTTTTCTGTTCACCGGCCAGGGTGCACAGCGACTGGGGATGGGCGCTGAACTGGCGCAGGCATTCCCGGTGTTCGCTGCGGCGCTGGACGAGGTGTGCGGCGAGCTGGACCACCGGCTGCCGAAGCCGGTCCGCGAAGTGATGTTCGGCTCCGACACCGCGTTGCTGGATCAGACGGGCTACACCCAGGCGGCGGTCTTCGCCGTCGAGGTCGCGTTGTTCCGCCTGCTCGAATCGTGGGGCGTGCGTCCGGACTACCTGGCCGGGCACTCCATCGGCGAGCTGGTGGCGGCGCACGTGGCTGGCGTGCTGTCCCTGCCCGACGCGGCCCAACTGGTGGCGGCCAGGGGTCGGTTGATGCAGGCGTTGCCGGTCGGCGGTGCGATGGCGGCGGTGCGCGCCGCCGAGGCGGAGGTGACCGAACTCCTCGTCGACGGTGTCGGGATCGCTGCGGTCAACGGACCCGAGGCCGTGGTGATTTCGGGGCGGGCAGACGCGGTCGCGCGGGTGGCCGAGGAACTTGCCAGCCGAGGCCGGAAGACAACACCACTGCGTGTCTCGCATGCGTTCCACTCCGCGCTGATGGAACCGATGCTCCGGGAGTTCGAACATGTCGCCGCCCGGCTGTCCTACGCGCGGCCCGGCATCCCCGTGGTGTCCACCCTGACGGGTGCGCTGGTCACCGACGAGTTGGCCGACCCCGGCTACTGGGTCCGTCAGGTCCGTGAGCCGGTGCGGTTCCACACCGCCGTACACACGCTGGTTGGCGAAGGCGTAACGACCTTCCTCGAACTGGGGCCGGACGCCGTACTCTCGGCCATGGGCGGTGAATGCGTGCCCGACGCGGTGTTCGTACCACTGCTGCGCCGAGACCAGGGCGAGGAAGTGGAACTGGTTACTGCGCTCGGTCAGGCGCACACCCAGGGTGTGCCGATTGACTGGCCGGCGCTCTATGCCGACACCGACGCCCAGCGCGTCGACCTGCCCACCTACCCGTTCCAGCGGCAGAACTACTGGCCGCGGCCGGTCGCGCCGACAGGCGACGTGACCGCAGTGGGCCTCGGACCGGTTGGGCACCCCCTGCTGGGCGCGGTGGTGGACACTCCGGATTCGGACGTGGTGATGCTCACCGGGCGGGTGTCGACCTCGGAGCACTCTTGGCTCGGCGACTTGTTCGGCGTCACCGTCCTGCCCAGCGCGGCGCTGCTGGACGTCGCACTGCGGGCCGCAGCGGCGAACGGTTCGGCCTCGGTGCGCGAGCTGACCGTGCACACCCCGCTAGTGGTGCCAGCAACTGATGGCCTGGCGCTGCGCGTCGTCATTGCCGCCGATCCCGACGGGACGCGCACGATCGGCGTGTACTCCCGGACCGGCGACGACCAGGCCTGGACCCGCCACGCGGCCGGCGAGCTGTCCCCGCAGGCTGTGGCCTTCGTGCCCGCGCCGTGGCCGCCGGCGGCCACGGCGGTCGACGTTGCCTCACTCGCCGAGGAACTGCGCAACCGGGGCGTCCAGGTGGGACCTGTGGAGTTCGTCTCGCTGTGGCACACGGACACGGAGGTATTCGCCGAAGTGTCCCTCGCCGAGCAGGTCGACACGACCGGGTTCGCACTTCACCCGGCGCTGCTGGAGGCGGTACTGCACGCCTATCCGGTCGTCACCGGCGACGACCGGACCCTCATGGCCACGCGGATGTCCGGAGCGGGTACGCTCTCGCCCGGGGCGGGCCGGGTCCGGGTCCGGCTGGCGGCCGACGGTGACGGTGTACGGGTCGAAGTCAGCGACACTGCCGGGGTCCCTCTGCTGTCGGTTGACTCCGTGTCGCTCGAACCGGTTACTGAGGAACTGCTCGACGCTGCCGGCGGCCGCCGCGATTGCTTGCTGCGGCTCGACTGGACCCGCCTCGGCCCGGCGACCGCCTCGGCGGAACCGCCTGCGTTCGAGGACGTCATGGCGCACGGCGGTTCGGTGCCGCCGGTGGTACTGCTTCGTACGGCCACCGGGATCGACGACATCCACTCCGGGCTCCACAAGCACACCCACTGGGTGCTGGCAGCCCTCCAAAGCTGGCTGGCCGACCAGCGGTGCGCCACGTCGACCCTCGTTGTGGCCACCCGCCGTGGCGTGAGTGTCGCCGGTGAGTCCGTCGACCCGGCACAGGCCGCAGTGTGGGGCTTGGTGCGAGCCGCCACCGAGGAGAACCCGGGCCGGTTCGTCCTCGTCGACAGCACGGCCGACACGGGGGAGCACTTCGCAACCGCGGTCGCGACGGGCGAGTCCGAACTCGCTCTTCGCCATGGAACTCTCCTGGTGCCACGCCTGGCCATGCTGTCACCGGCCGTGGCCGAGGCGCCGTGGGACACGGACGGCACGGTGCTGATCGCGGGCGGGACCACTGGCGCCGGGGCGGAGATCGCCCAGCACCTGGTGACCGCACACGGCATCCGCCACCTGGAGCTGATCGGCAGCGACGGTGACGTCACCGGGCTCGCCGAGCTTGGCGCCACGGTCGTGGTGCATGACATCGACCTGGCCGACCGCGAAGCCCTCGCCACGGTGATCGCCGCGATTCCGGCAGACCGGCCGCTGCGGGGCGTGGTGCACGCCGTGACGGCGGTGGACAACGCGGTGTTCGACAAGCTCACACCCGAACAGCTCGACGGCGTGCTGCGGGCCACGGCGGCACCCGCCTGGCACCTGCACGAGCTGACCGAGGACCGGGACCTCAGTGCCTTCGTGCTGGTGTCCTCGTCGGCCGCGCTGGCCTTTGGGGGCGGTCAGGGCAACCACGCCGCCGCCAATGCCTTCCTCGAGGCGCTGGCGGTGCGACGTCGGGCAGCGGGCCTGCCTGCCCAGGCGATCGTGTTCGGCCCGTGGACACCCAACGCCGCCACGTTCGCGGCGAGCGAGGCCGAATACCAGGAACGGACCAGCCGGACCGGACTGCGCCTGCTGTCCACTGAAGACGGCCTCGCCGCCTTTGACGCGGCGTTCGCGACCGGTGTGGTGACCGCCGTGGCGCTGCGGGTCGATCCGCCGATCGTGCGGCAGGGATATGTTCCGGCCGTGCTGCGGGCCCTGGTGCCGGTCCGGGCCGACGGTGGTGCCAACGGCGTACCGCTGGCCCGACGGTTGGACGGGCTCGGTGCGGCCGAACGCGAAGCCGTGTTGCTGGACCTGGTGTGCGCGCACGTGGCGGCGATCCTCGGCCACACCGGTCCGGGGGCGGTTGAACCGGACCGGGCCTTTTCCGAACTCGGATTCGATTCCTTGGCCGGGGTGCACCTGCGCCAGCACCTGTCCGCTGCGATCGGCCTGTCGTTGGCTGCGACCCTCGCCTTCGACTACCCAACCGCGGGCGCGGTCGCCAAGCACATCGGCGAGCTTCTGGCCGAGGACGCGGGAGACGGGTCGCGGGAACTGCTGGCCGTGGTCAATCAGTTGGAAGCCGCGCTGACCGCGGCGACCGACCTCGGTAGCGGCCGGGGCAAGATCACCGACCGGCTGACCGCTCTGCTGCGCAAGTGGCGGGCGGCCGACAGCGGAGACGCCGAGGACGAGTTGGGCGAGGACTTCGCCTCCGCTACCGATGACGAGCTTTTCGAAGCACTCGACAACGAACTGGGTACGGCATGAGCCGAGCCCGCGCCGAGATTGGTTGAGCTGTATGGCCAACGACGACAAGATTCGCGATTACCTCAAGCGAGCTACGGCGGATCTCAAGCAGACCCGCCGCCGGCTGCGCGAGCTTGAGGCACGGGACAGTGAACCCATCGCGATCATTGCCATGAGCTGTCGCTTTCCCGGCGGCGTGCACACGCCTGACCAGCTGTGGGAGCTGGTTGCCGAGGGACGTGACACGATCTCCCCGTTCCCGGCCAACAGGGGCTGGGCCGAGGACGTCTACGACCCCGAGCCTGGTCGGCAGGGCCGGAGTTACGTGCGCGAGGGCGGCTTCCTTCACGACGCGGACGAGTTCGATGCGGAGTTCTTCAAGATCAGCCCGCGCGAGGCGCAGGAGATAGACCCGCAGCAGAGGTTGCTGCTGGAGACCTCCTGGGAAGCCATAGAGCGGGCCGGCATAGACCCGGTGTCGCTGAAGGGCAGCCAGACCGGCGTGTTCGCCGGAGTCGTCTACCACGACTACGACGTCGGCGGCGATGTCGGCGGGCTGGGCAGCGTCGCCACCGGACGTGTGGCCTACAGTCTTGGGCTTGAGGGGCCGGCGGTGACCGTGGACACCGCCTGCTCGTCCTCTCTGGTGGCGTTGCACTGGGCGATCCAGGCGCTGCGCTCGGGTGAGTGC
This sequence comes from Kitasatospora sp. NPDC086801, assembly GCF_044745805.1. Taxonomy (NCBI): domain Bacteria; kingdom Bacillati; phylum Actinomycetota; class Actinomycetes; order Kitasatosporales; family Streptomycetaceae; genus Kitasatospora; species Kitasatospora sp. NPDC086801. The sequence continues at coordinate 521 of NZ_JBIVAX010000084.1, read as the reverse complement.
ACCCTCGCGCTGGCCGGCGGCTCGACCGTGATGGCCACCCCCCAGGCGTTCATCGGTTTCAGTGGACAGCGTGGTCTTGCCTCGGATGGTCGGTGCAAGTCGTTCGCGGCTGCTGCGGACGGCGTGGGCTGGGGTGAGGGTGTTGGCATGCTGGTGGTGGAGCGGCTGTCGGACGCTCGCCGCAACGGGCATCGGGTGTTGGCGGTGGTCGCGGGTACGGCGGTGAACCAGGATGGTGCGTCGAACGGGTTGACCGCGCCGAATGGTCCGGCGCAGCAGCGGGTGATCCGGCAGGCTCTGGCCAATGCCGGTCTGTCGGGTGCGGATGTCGATGTCGTGGAGGCCCATGGGACGGGCACGACGTTGGGTGATCCGATCGAGGCGCAGGCGTTGCTGGCGACTTATGGTCAGGAGCGGCTCGACGGACGCCCGTTGTGGTTGGGGTCGTTGAAGTCGAACATCGGCCACACGCAGGCGGCGGCGGGTGTCGGTGGGATCATCAAGATGGTCATGGCGATGCG
>NZ_JBIVAX010000083.1:0-7317 GCF_044745805.1 Kitasatospora sp. NPDC086801 | reverse complement strand
CAGGGTGGCGGGTCGCCGACGAGGCGGCCGACTCGGTGCTGCTGACCGTCTCGGAACTCGTCACCAACGCCGTCGAGCACGCCGAACCTCCACTGCACCTCCGACTGAGCCGCGCCCAGGGCGCCCGGCGGGTGCACATCGAAGTCTGCGACGGAGGCCCCGCGGCCGCGCAGGGCGGTTGGGCGGCCAGCTGTACCCGCGGCGAGCGCGGCCGCGGGCTGCAGATCATCGACCGGCTCACCGTCGCGCACGGCGACCGCGCGGAGCTCGGACACGCCGTCCACTGGGCCGACGTCGCCATCGCGGCCTGACCGACCGACGTTGGGAGCGGTCCAGGGAGCGGTGGTGGACCTCGGGCGGGAAGTCCAGTGGCGCGCACTCTGCGGTGGGCGCCCTGCGACAACTGCGGCACCGGGTGGGGAGGTAGGCGACAACACGAGCTACCACGGCAAGCCCCCACCTCCCCGAACGAACTCAGCTCAGCTCGGCTCGCTCAGCTCGGCTCGGCTCGCTCAGCTCAGCTCAGCTCAGCTCAGCTCGGCTTGGCCTGGGCCTCCTTGGCGGACGCCTCCAGCCTGTTCCAGTACTCCTGGTACCAGGCCTCGTCGCCGCCGTCCATGTTGCTGTTGGTCTCCCGCATGCCGGCCTTGCCGTCGATCAGCTCGCGGACGATGTCGGCGTGGCCGGCGTGCCGGTTCGTCTCGGCCGTCATGTGCAGCATGATCCGCTGAAGCGTCACGTCGCCGTCGTCGCCCCACCACGCGACGTGGCCCATCGCATCGAGCGGCAGCGCCTCGATCGTCGTGTCCGCGTGCGCCCAGGCGCGGTGGTAGAGGCCGAGGACGTCCTCGCGTGACTCGTCGGCGGGTGCCCACATGTCCGAGTTGGGCTCGGAGCCCTCCTCGTGCCAGGGGAGGGATTCGTTGTGCGGGCGGCCGAACGTCGGGCCGAAGTACCCGAGTTCGACGCTGGCGAGGTGCTTGACGAGGCCGAGGAGGTTGGTGCCGGTCGGCGTCAGGGGGCGCCGGACGTCGTACTCGGACAATCCGTCCAGCTTCCAGATGATGGCTTCGCGGGCCGCCTTGAGGTAGCGGTGCAGGTCGTCTTTAGGGTCGTTGGGCTTCATGGGGCCGAGTCTCGCATCACCTGCCGACGGCGGTCGCGTGGGTTTCCCGGTCGCTCGGAAGGCAGCAGCCGGCGACTGGGCCGTCTACGCCGCGAACCGGTCGTCCCGGGAGCCCTGATGCGGCAGGCACGGCCGGGTAGGAGCGGCGGGTCACCCCGCCGCTCCCCCCCCCTCAGAACCGTGCGAGCCACTCGTCGCGGCACACGGCTCATGCAAACCCCACATGAGCTCCCCCCGTTGGGCGGGAGGCGGTGATGAGCTGGTCAGGGCGGGTGTGGGCGGTTCGACGGCCATCGGTTCCGTCGTCGGCTGGTCGGCGTATCAGTACCATTCGTTCCGGCCTCGGTGTCCGGATGCCTTGACGCGTTCGCCTACGGCTTGGTCAATCGCAGGTACCACCACGGCCGACTCGGCGGGTCGAACCACTCGCTGCACAACCGTTCCGACGCATACGGATCCGGCAGCGTACGCCGCTCGAACTCCGCATCGAGCCGGGTCACGATCTGCCTCAGTTCGCGGCGCGCGGCAGACGGCAGCGCATCAAGCACAGCCTGCAGGTTGTCCCGACCACCCAACACATCGTGGCACGGGCAATCCGCCAACGGTACATAGAGCCACCGACCAGGCTGGCGCAGGAACTGCTCGTACCGGCCGAGCGCCTCACTCAAGAAGCCAGGCCAAAACCTGCGAGCCTCAAGGCGCCTGACAGCGGCCTGGGCGCTTCGTCGCAAGCCTCGGACCTGACTGAACTGTCGGGACTGGCCCCGAATCAACCGCGTCTGGGCACGCACGGCACCGGGCGACTTACGCGGCATCGCTCCTTTGGATCAACGTCATGGCGCCATCATGCCATGCCACAGGCAGACCGAGCGTCGAATTTCCTTCAGAGCGGACGCCGTACCAGTTGAGCACATCGCCCCTGACGCTCCGCGCTCGCTCGGCAGCGTCCTCGATGTTCCGCAGGCGCTCGGAGACCTGCCGAAGGGACTCCGCATAGATGGCGCAACGCCAATGCCCGCCACCCCGATGTCCTGGCCGCCCAACGCCGTGAACGTGCACGCATCCGCAGCGAGAGGGGCATCCGTTGGGGCGGGCGTCCCATCCCCGCCGAACGGCTTCAGATCCTCAAGTCGAGGACTGCATGACGACCTGCTCACCCTCTCCCTTCGGTTCCTCGAAGTCGGCCAGGTAGCGGTTGAACAGCGTCTCATCCACGGTGACGGCGTTGGCACCCCCTACGCCGCTCCGTACTTCGAGGCGGCGCTCCAGCGTCGTCCGGTCAGCCTTGAGGTGGACCAGTTCCCAGTGGCAACCGTGGCTTTCAATCAGTGCCTTGTAGTCGTCGCGGGCGGCGCGACTCGAGAAGCTGTAGTCCACCACTACGTCGCGCCCGGCCAGCATCAGTTCGACCAGTTCCTGCCGTTGCTCGCGGCGGATCACTTCCTTGAGCCGGTCGAACGCCTCAGCTTCCAGCACGAGGCCGGCGTCGCGCTGTCCGAGTCGTTGCCAGACCACTTCGTCGATCGACAGCCGGGCGAAACCGCGTCGCACCAGATCCATCGCGTAGGTGGTCTTGCCCGCTCCGGGAAGACCGCACATCAGCACCACCGTGCTCAATCGCTCCGTCACGGAGCCAGGTTAGACCGACCAAGCCGGCGAACCTATGCGGTCAGAGCACTATATGAGCGTCCGCCAGTAGGTCATCGGATACGAGGGCTTCGAGGGCGGGTGTCCCACCGGAACTCGATGACGGCCTGCTCTTCCAGGAGGCCGACGCCGGGTCGCTGCGCGCGGACCTGCTCGCCGCGCTGCGCCGGGGCGCGTGGATCGCGGTCTGGTCACCGGCCCGGCAGAGGACCTCACCCGGTACCACGCGCGGCTCGACCGGATGACGGAGGAGGCCGGCCCGGCCGCCGAGGCGCTCGCGTCCGGCGGTACCTCCGTCACACTGGCCCGCGTCGAGGACGCCGACCGGCAGTGCCTCGTCGGCCTGGCGTCCGACGGCCGGGCCTGCATCGCGCGTGGGGCGGTGGCCGCCTCTCCGGCGGGGCTGGAACGGGGCGTCGTTTTCCTCCCGAACCCCAGGCCAAGGGGCGAATCCGCCCCCCCACCACCTCTACCCGACCGCCACCCTCGCGTCTCCCGGCCCTCGTTCTTGGAGGACCCTGTGCAGAGCCGCCGGTCCGGTGCGGATGCGAGGTGCGCCATCGGTGTGCAGGGTGGACGGGTACGGTCCGGGCTGCCCGGCGGCGACAGTCCGTTCAGCCGTGGAGGCGCACGGTGGGCGGGTGACTGCCCGGCCACCGGTGAACTCCCCGGGAGCGCCGTCGACGATCGAAGGAGACGCCATGCCCACCAGGAAGATCCTCCACCGGGCTCTGGCCCTGACCGCCCTCGCCGCCCTGCCTGCCGCAGCGTTCACGCAGCCGTCGCAGGCGGTCGCCACGGCGGCCTCCGCCCCGCAGGTGGCGGCCGTTGCCGCGCCGACCTCGTTCGTCGACCTGCCCGGCCGGGCGCTGCCGTCCGACCACGCGGCGCACCGGATCACCGTCACCTACCGCAACGACTCGTCGGCGGACCGGACCGTCGCCCCGCAGATCCTCGTCGAGTCACCGGACGACGGGCCATTCCTCGCCCCGGCGGACATCAAGCTCGAGGTCCTGACCGGCGGCCACTGGACGACCGTGCGACTGGCCAGCCAGACCGGCACGCTGTACACCGACCTCACCCGGGCGAAACTGGTCCTCCACAGCCATCACACCCTCACCCAGCAGTACCGGCTCACCGTCGTCAAGGCCGGCCCGGGCACGGCCCAGCCGAGGGTGGCGCTGTACGCCTGAAGCCCTCGGGGTTTCGCCGGCGGCGTGGGCTGCATCGAGATGCCGAGCGGCTCGCACGCGGCCACGAACGACGCCGAGATGTCGTCGGCGCGGCGGACGCCGACGGTGACGTTCCAGGGCAGGCCGACGGGGCGCGGCGCGGCCGCGGCCGCCGGCCGGGTACGGGCCTGAGCCGGCGGCTTCGGGTGCGCTGATGGCGGTGGGGGCGCTCCCGGGCTGCAAGAAAGCACCCCTCGGCTCGGATGCCGGCGGACCGGCCGGGGTCCCGCGACGGCTTCGCGCCCTGCCCGACTGCCGCCGTGCCGACCAGGGGGCCGAGACCTGTGGCGACGCCCTGTGGTGCCGTTCCCGCGTCGGCCAGGTGTGGTGGCGGTCTCAATGGCGGCCGATCGGTGTTGACTCGGTGTGGTGGCGGCGGGTCGGTGGGTGATGGTGCCGGGGCTGGGGCCGTGAGTGCGCTCACACGCGAATGTGGTGTACGACGACGGATAGTGATGTCCGTTTTGCATCGTTTTATAGCTATTTGCGGGGTTGTCGGGGGGTGTTTGCGCAGGCCCGGAGGGGGCGGCGCGCTCCGGGCGGTCCGCCTCTCGAATCAGTGCCGGTCCCCTCGCTACGACCGCGGATCGTAGCGGAGGGGCCTTGGCGAGCGCCGATCCGGTCTGGCAACTTGGCATTCGTCGCCAGCCACACCGGCTCCTGTCCCGCCGGTGAACGGCTTACCGCCGAGTCACACCCCGCGACCGTTCGGCCCCTGTCCGGCCACGGTCGAGGCGGGGCGTGACACCGGCCCAACCCGATTGAGGTCTTGCTCTTGATGCCCACTTTCAAGCTCCGTATGCGTACCTCCGCCGCGATTCTCGCCGGTGCCGCCGGTGTGACCGCCCTGGGTGCCGCCGTGGTCCCCGCCGTCGCCTCCGCCGCGGACGCCTCCCCGCAGGCCATCGCCGCTCAGATCGTGCCGGCGGACCAGCTGGCCTCGTTCAGCCAGATCATCTCCCACGAGTCGGGCTGGAACGTCACGGCGACCAACCCGAGCTCGGGCTCGTACGGTCTGGGCCAGGCGCTGCCGGCCTCCAAGATGGCCTCGGCCGGTGCGGACTGGAAGACCAACCCGTCCACCCAGATCAAGTGGTCGCTGGACTACATGAACACCCGCTACGGCAGCCCGAACGCCGCCTGGAGCTTCTGGCAGACCAACCACTGGTACTAAGCCGACCACTCGGCTTCCCCTCACCCCGGGGGCCGGACAGGGGCAACCGGAGTGACCCACGAGGGCCTGTGCCCGCGCACCTGCGCGGGCACAGGCCCTCGTGCCGTCTCCCGGCCGTGCACTGCCGGGTGCCGCCGGGTGCCGCCCGGCATCGGATCCTGGTGCGTCCCGTCCGGTCCACGGTCAGCGAGTTCTGCACGGAGTTGACCGGCCTCACGCAACACGAGGTGGACGGAGGGGTCAGTTTCGCCGAGGCGTGTCGGCTGCTGGCGGCCGAACACCACGCCGGGTCCCGCCCGTGGGCCAGTTGGGGCGACTACGACCGCAACCAGTTCACCCGGCAGTGCCAGAACACCCGGACGTCCTACCCCTTCGGCCAGCACCACACCAACGCCAAAGCGGCCTTCACCGAGGCATACGGCCTGCGCAAACGCCCTGGCATGGCGCAGGCCCTGGAGATCGCCGGGCGGCGGCTCGAAGGCCGTCACCACCGCGGCGAGGACGACGCCTGGAACATCGCCGCCCTCGTTCTCCACCTGTCCGAACGGGGCGTCTGGCCGGATCCGTGCTGAGCCTGTTCGGTTCGGCGGGCTTCTTCCCCGGCCGTCGCAGGAAGGTCTGCCAGGCCAGGTCGGTCTCCGCCGAGGCCGCTGCGGGTCGGGACCACCACAGCCACAGCGGCTTGGGGTCGCCGCCGCTGGGCAGGCGGTCGACCTGGAGGCGGATCACGGTGCCCTCGATGACGGGGAGTTCGCCGGGGTGGTCCCGCCAGACGGCGCGCTGCTGCAGCTCGGGGTGGAGCCGGTCCCAGCTCTGGGCGTGGGCGGTGCCGTAGCGGGTTGTCTCGGATTTGGTCTCCGCGCCCGGGGCGTCCCAGGTGCTGGCGTCCTTGAAGATGAACTCGCTTCCGTGCTTGGGCGGCCGCCCGCCGGCCGGATTGGCCAGGGCGAACTCCGTGAGGGTAGGCGCCGGGCGCCGCATCACCCGGTCCGAACGCAGGCGTCCCAGGACCTCGACGGGCAGGTCGCGCAGGAGGCAGGCCAGACGCGTCACGTCGTGGCCCGCGTCGGCCACGATCCACACCGACGGGTCGCCCGGGCGTCACTGGCCCGCAGTGACCAGGCGCTCGGCCAGGTCCCGCAGCTGGGAGGCGGTTACCGCGGCGAGGTCGTCGCGATGGTCAAACGGCAAGGTCAAGTCATCACACGACGGGATCGTTGAGGATCTCCGCGATGACCCGTTCATGGACTCCCTCGGGCTCGGGCCCGGACCGCAGCGCCATGGTCAACAGCGGCTTCCACAGGGCCCAGCCGCGGGCCCGCCGCCAGGTGTCGTCCGCGAGGCCGGTCGCCTGCCGGAAGACCTGTCGTTCCTCGCCAGCGAAGTAGGTCCAGGCCATCACCAGGTCGCAGGCCGGGTCACCGATGCCGCAGGTGCCGAAATCGATGACAGCCGACAGCTGGCCGGCCCTGGTGAGCAGGTTCCCGACGGCCACGTCGCCGTGGAACCACACCGGCGCCGACGGCCACGCCGACCTCAACGCGTCAGCCCAGACGGTTCGGCAGGCACCGACGTCCACCGAGTCCTCGAGAACGCCCAGTGCATGCTGGACGTCGTCCCCATACACGCTGGGGTGGCAGCCGCGGAACCCGGAATGCCTGCCGCCGACCGGCCCCCGCTCGGTCGGGGCCTTGCGGAGCGCGACCAGGAAGGCGCCCAGATCGCGTGCCAGAGCGGTGCGGTCGATGTCGGCGGCCGCATCCACCGTGGTCCCGGGCAGCCATCGCCGCACCGACCATGGGAACGGGTAGTCCGCGGTCGGCCGTCCGACGCCCACCGGAACAGGAATCGGCACCGGCAGGTGGGGGCTCAGCAGAGGCAGGCAGCGGTCCTCCTTCTCCACGCCCGCCACATAGCCCTCCGCGCTGGGCAGCCGGACCGTCAGCTCGTCGCCCAGCCGGAAAGTTCTGTTGTCCCAGCCCTGACGCTCGACCGGACGCACCGGCAGATCGCCCCACTCGGGGAACTGTTCACGAACCAGGGACAGGACCAGGTCGGCAGAGATGTCGGTCATCGACCAAGTATCCGCGACGCCACCGCGGGACATGAGGGAGGGTCCCGGCCAGCCGCGACTTGTC
>NZ_JBIVAX010000082.1:0-8119 GCF_044745805.1 Kitasatospora sp. NPDC086801 | reverse complement strand
GGGCGGGCGCCTGCGGCTCAGGCTCCCGCTGGCGCGGGAGCAGCGGTGCTGACGCACCGCCAGGTGCGGGGGTGCCGCCTACGGCGTCACCGTACGTGGCGTGGCCTCGGCTGCGCCTCGGCGGCCGGTGCATGGCGGGGGGAATTCGCCGATGGCGAATTCATGAGCACGGCACGCGCCGTCGAAGCTGGCGTCGGGCGTCGCTGCGCTCCGCCTGCCCGGTGGCTTTTCCCCGGGCCTACGGCCCGTCAACCGGTCGACATTCCAGCTTTGTTGGGCCGATGTTTTCACGGCCCTACGGGCCGATTGACTGGCAGGGTTTCCCGGGCTGCGCCCGGGGGTGAGCGTTGACGATGTGACACGAAATTCGGGTAACGGCCCATCCCTCCGACCAGGCAGGGGTGCCGGCCGGGGCCTGCGGCCCTCGGCGTTGACGATGTGTCGCGGACTTCGGGTATCAACCACAACCCCACCCCCGGGCTCCCTCCCCGGGCCCGGCCGGTGGCCGGTCCGCCGCCTGAATTGCTGGGCTTGCGGCCCATCCGGCGCCCCTAGGGCGGGGCCTGCGGCCCTCGGGAGCAACCTCCGGGCCACCGGTCCGGCTCGGCCTCCCCAGCCCGAGTGGCGGGCCCTCACGGACGCCCAGCGCGACGGTCCCTGACGGGTCCTCAACCACAGACTCCCGACCGGAATCCGAAGCGTATCCGGCGGCGTTCTGAGCGTGCTTCACAGAGCGCCGTACGACTCTATCCTACCGACCGTCAGGCGGGCGGGAGACGCGAACAGGAACCTCGCGGCGACCGTCCATTCCGGCTCTATCAAGCGACACTCCCGATGAGAATGCAAATTCCCTTCCGCTCTCTTTCGTGAGGCAATCCGAAAGCCTTGTGAGGCGCAGCTGGCGGAAATCGAATTCAGGCACTCAGGAAATGGGCCTACGGCCCCCGCCGCCGACGCCACGGGCGCCCCTCCAGACCGCCCAGGAAATCCCGCCCGGCGTCAGCGGAGCAATTCCCGGAGCAGCGACACCAAACCGAACATCGGGCCAGGATGACGGCCAGGGGCTCAGCAAGCCGGGACGGTGGGGCGGCGGCCGAGCTGGGCGCAGCGGGACGGCCTGGCGGCCGACCAGGACGACGGACACCGCGGCTGGCCGGACAGCCGACCAGCACAACGACCAGGAGCCCCGGCAACGGGCCAGCGGGACGCAGCATCAGGCCTCACGGGCGCGGGCGGGACGGGGACGAGGGCGGGGGCGCGGCAGGACGGCGCGGGCGGGCAGCGGGAGCCCACCAAGGCCAGCGAACCGAGTAGCGGGTGCAACACGGTACCGCAACACGCATCCACCCCCGACGAGCAGCTGAGAGCGGCACGACATCGGGGCAGCCGGGTGGTGCGGCACACTTCCACCACACAACTGGATGAGCGAGGTATCAGTGGAGAACAAGCAGTTTTGGTACAGGTGCGACAACTGCGACGGCTCAGGCGGACCCGGCAGCGCCGGGTGCCCTGTGTGTGACGGCCAGGGCAAGGTGGAGGACCCCGAGTACTGGTACCAGTGCAGCGACTGTGGCGGCTCCGGGGAGGTGGACATCCCGGACGGTCCGGACGAGACCCGCCTCATCAGCGCCAAGTGCCCCGGGTGCGACGGCTTGGGCTGCTACGAGGGCGACCCGGACGACCACCTGTACGGCGGGATCCGCATCCCGAGCTCCGACAACTGGCTCTGCCCCTGACGGGCAGTCGGCCTGACGGCCGACCAGAACGGCAACCAGAAGCACAGCACCCCGGGCACAGCACCGCACGGCCCAAGCGCGAAGCGGCGCCCGCCCCGGACGCCGGCCAGGACAACCGGCTCCTGACGGTCGCCGGCACCCGCAGCAGCCACCACCCGAACAGCAGCCGCGACAGCACCGGCCCACTCCGGACCAACCACCAGAGCCACCTCCAAGGCGGCCTCCAGGGTGGCCTGACTGCCACCCAGCCAGGGGCGCAGCGGGCGGGCCCGGCCGGAGCGGAGGCGCAGCAGGCGGGCACGCGGACGCAGCCCTGCCACCCGGAACCGAACACCCGCCCCGCCACTGCCCCCGCACCCACAATTCCGGACCAAATTCAGACCACCACAGGCAGCGAATCCATAAAAGCAGCAGTACGGAATGTACGGCGTAATTCATACCCGAATACAGTCCCAAAACCCGTCGACCACACCCAGCGAGACCGACCGACCCCCCGATCCCATAAACCACCACACACAGTCACCAAACCAGCCACCATTTCACAATCCAACAGGTCCAACCAAAGGTCCAGACAACCCGCGATGAGAGGCCATTCCACGCCCACACTGACCAACAGGTCACACCCTGCGCCTTCGCCGGGTAGAGCTTCGCGTGGAGCACGCGGTCCTCCCGCCACGCATCGTCCGGTGCGCAGGCTGCGGCAGCCACCTGCTCGCGCTTGGTCAGGGCGGGCAGCACCGGGCCCAAGTCCTTGGCGGTGCGGGCCTGTTCGCAGCCCTGGCGCTCAGAGCATCCCGGACTCGACTGTCCGGGCCAGGATGTGTTCTGCCTCAGTCGCCGTCAGACGAAGGCTTGAAGAACCTCTCTGCCCGAAACAACGGACCCTGCATTCATATCCGCTGTCGACGACCTCGGTGACCGACACGCACATGTGCATCGGCACATCGCACCCCTGAAGACCTCGTTCGAGGTGAAGGTGGCGGCGCAGCGCGGCGGGCCGGTGGTGCGGTGGCAGGATGCGGTGGGCACGGCAGTCGTTGCAGTTCAGGAGGTGCTGCACGCTGCCTTTGCGGGCGAGGAACTCCTTGCCTTGGCCTTCCATGGCGTTGCAGCTGCCGCACAGGGGCCCGCGTATCAGGCCGTGTTCGTGGCAGTGGTCCCAGGCGGCTGCGGGCCGGGCCGGTTCGCATATCGCGCACAGGAAGTCCTCGGCCCGCGGTCCACGTTCTCGTACACCCGCGTAGGTGGCTCCTGCCAGTTCCTGTCGGTAGCGGCGCAGTCCTGCGACGGCGCAGGCGGGGCAGATCACCTTCCAGCCGCTGGTGGTGGATGTGTGCCAGGTCGAGTCCGTGCTGTGCGCGCCGCAGGTGCCGCAGACGTGGCTGCCGGCAGCCAGCGCGGTCTCGGCCTCCTCCCACTGGTCGAGGACGAGAGCGAGGGTGCGCGGGATCAGCCACGTGTCGTGCGACCAGACCAGCGTGGGGACTGGAAGCACGCAGGCGATGGAGTAATTGGCGCAGCGCTGGAGCAGGCCCTCGGGGGTCAGGCCGCAGGGCAGTGCCCACCCGTCGGAGCTTCGCCGGCAGAAGGGTGTCCCGCACGGGCAGCCGTTCTTCATCCGCGTAACCGCGGCCTCGTGGTCGACCCAGCGACGGATCTGCTCTCTCCAGCCCTTGCGAGCAGGTGTCGCCGGCTTGGGCTTGCCGGGACTGTGCGGTCGTGGGTCGACGAGGTCGCTGGGGTCCCACGGCAGCGCGGCAATCGTGCGCCCGGCCGCGCGCACCCCGGATTCGTCGAACTGCCACCGGTTTGCGAGCTTGTGGGCACGCACCGGCACATGCCCGAAGAAGACGAAATCGTGCTCGGCGAAACGCTTGCGCTGGAACTGCTCCGGCACCGTCGGGACCAGGCAGCCGCGCATCTCCCCGGCTAAGCACTGCACAGCCAGCTTTTGACTGATCATCCGACCAGCCTGCCATCCGGCTCTGACAACGAGCCGGGTGATCGGCTGCTCCGGTCTGGTGGTGCAGCTGCGAGGCTTTGCCGACTGAACCGGGCCGTGACCGCGGGTCCGGGCGCCTCTTCCCGCAGCAGGCTGCGGGTCGCTTCCGTCCTTCGTCAGTGGGGCTGTGGCGGGAAGGGCGTCTGCCAGGCGCCGAGGGCGTCGAGCAGCGCGGTCTGCTGGGCAGTGTGTCCTCCGGTGGCGGCGAGGCGGTTCTGCTTGCGTAGCCAGGATCCGGGGCGGAACTGGGGGTCGCTCACGTGGCCGGTTCGGTTGACCGGGCCGATGAGGCTGCCGCCTTCGGCGAGGTAGGCGGTCAGGCGGCAGTAGGAGCGGTTCCAGTCGGGCTCCAATTGCCAGAGCGGGTCGAGGGCGTCGAGGGCGTGGTGCTGGTGGTCGGTCAGGCCCGCGGCCTTGCGCTGGCGGCGCATCCAGGCGCCGACGGCGTACCCGTCCAGCGTTTCCTTGGCGGGGATGGCGAGGTGGCCGGTGCGGGCCGCCCAGGCGCGGGCGTAGGCGTAGCCGCGTTCCCAAGCGCCTGCGTTCTTCGACCAGATCATGTCGAGCGCGTCCAGTTCGGTGATGCGGGCGGGGGCGAGTTCGCCGCAGCCCTTGAGGTGGCGCTGCCGGGTGATCCAGGCCATCAGGGGGCCGTCGTGGTCGGCGTCGGTGGGGTCCAGATGGTGGTGCGCGGCGTGGAAGGCGGCTGCTGCGGCGTACATGCGTTCCCACTCGCGCCAGCGCGTGCCCTCTTCCTGGAGTCGGCGGCGTCGGTGGACTGCGCCGGCCAGATGCGGGGGGACATCGGGGACGTCGACGAAGGCCGCCCAGTCGGGGCCGTCCGGCAGCGCTCCGGGGAAGGCGTAGCGGGTTGGGCGCTTGGTGGGGTGGGAGTGCTGGGGCGGGCGCAGTCTGCAGTGTTCGGCGTTCTGCAGCAGGGGTGCCAGGGCGTGCTCGGGCGGGGCGAGGAGGCGGGTTCCGGCGGTGGTGAGGTTCAGGTAGTGGGCGGCGGCGTCCAGCAAGGGGCGGGCCCAGGGCGGGAGTTCGTAGGTGGCGCAGCGGGCGGGGGTTCGGCCGTGGCGCGGGGCGTGGAGGGTGAGGGTGGCTTGCCCGTGGTGGTAGTCGGCGAGGCTGGCGGTGGCGAGGTGGTGGAAGGGCGCGCCGGTGACGAGGGCGGTGGCGAGCGCTGCAGCATGTTGGGGGTGGGCGAGACGGTGGATGCGCTCGACGGCTTCGTTGAGGAGGCCGTCGGGCAGGGGTCGGCCACTGGTGCTGAGCGGTGCGGGGGTGCAGGCAGTGCAGAGGGGTTCGGGGATGTCCGACAGGGCGAGGCGGGCCATGGCTGGGATGGTCAGCCAGCTGAGGCCGACGGCACGCGGAATGGGCGGGATGGGCGTGCGCGAGGTGGGGGCGGGCAGGGTGCGCGGGGGCAGGCCGGTCGTGGTCGTGTGCGCGGTCTGGTGCAGGGCCGCGGTGAGGGCGGGCGGCGGGGTGCGGTGGCAGACGACGGTCAGATGGCTACCGGTCTGTTGCTGCAGGTCCAGCAGGCGGCGCCAGGTGGGCGGGGCGAGGAGGTGGGCGCGCAGGACGGTCACGTGCCGGACGGAGGTGGCGAGGATCCAGGCCGCCGCGGCCGCCCACAGCAGGCCGTGGGCTCTGCTCCAGGGGCCGGGGGGCGTGTAGGGCTTGCCGAGGGCGGCCAGGACGTCGAGAGCGAGGTCGTCAGCGCGGGTGGTGCCGGGGGTCGGGTGCACGGTGATGCGGCTGGCAGCGGGGTCGTGGGCAGCCAGCGCCGCCTTGGTGTAGGCAGCGTCGTCGCCCGGGTCGAGAGCCAGGGTGACACCGGGCAGGCGACGCGGGCTCACGTCCTGATGCCGAGGCGGCCGTAGACCTGGCACAGCAGCTGTTCGTCGATGTGGCTGCGGCCCTGGGCGGCCAGGCCATCGGCGGCGAGTTTGGTGATGCGGGCCCAGGCGCGGAAGTTGCCGTGCGCGGCCTGCTTGTCGACCAGGGCGATCAGATCGGCATCGACACCCTCCCACAGCGGGTGGAAGGCGGGGATGGTCGCCAGGACCTCGGGCAGGGTGAGCGGATGGGCCTGCTGCCAGATGTAGACGCGGGAGGCGAGCATCGGCTCGCGGCGCAGCACCTTCGCACAGCCGTCGCCGCCGGCGAAGACGACGGCGATGTCGGTGGCCGGGTCATCCCACAAGTAGCGCCAGTACTCGAAACACTCCCGCGACATCCACTGCGCCTCGTCGCAGACCAGCACGTGGAAGCCGCGGGCCAGGGCGTCCTTGAGGACGGCGTCGAACTCGATCGGGCGCGCTGGCGGCTCCCCTGGCAGGCCCAGAGCACGGAACAGCTCGTGGCGGATGTCGCGTGGGGTGGGGCGGGCCCGGAAGGCGATCCGGTAGGAGTCGTGGGGCGCGAGCAGGCGCAGCGAGGCGTTCACCGACAGGGACTTGCCGTTGCCGGCCGCGCCGGAGATGCACATCATCGCGCGGGCCTCGAGGGTGGCGGCGATGTTCTCCCGGGCGGTGCGCAGGGCCTCGGTCGTCACGGTGCAGGCGCCTTCCAGGTGCAGGTAGTGGTCGGCGCGCTCGGGGGGCAGCATGCCGGGGCGGACGGCGGGTGCGGTGGTCACGGTGCGGGCTCCTACGGGGCTCAGGAGATGAGAACGGGCAGGCAGATGGGGCTGGTGGGACTGAAGTGGGGCATCGGGCCGGGGCCGTGGGCGGGGGCGGGGTCGTTGGCGGACACCGGTGCGACTGCGGTGTGGTGCGGGCTGCGGCCGTTCAGGCCGGCGGATCCGCTGGGCCGCCGTCGGCGTGTTCGGGCTCGGCATGCGCCGTGGCGCGGGGCAGGACCCATCCGTCCGGGACCGGGGCGTGCGGGAGCAGCCCGGGCAGCGCCAGCGCCTGGAGGTCCCGGCCGCCGGCTGCCTCCAGCTCGGCCGCGGCCTCGGCTGCGGTCAGGGTGCCGAGCGGCTGCGGCGGGGCCGGGGTGGTCGCGGCCGCGAACCGCCGGCGGCGCAGCTTCTCCGCGGCCTTCAAGTCCGCACGCAGCCGGCGGGCGGCGGCGGTGCGGGTCGCGCGCAGGGCGCGGACCTGTTCCGGGCTCGCCTGTTCGGCGAGATGGGCGACGCCGAGGTGGCGGCCGGTGGACGCGTCGAATACCTCGATCTCGCCGACGTGGTGCGGGAGATGGCGAAGGCGGACCTTCGTGCCGGTGTGCCCGACCATCCAGGGGGCGATGTAGGCATGGCGGCGCCAGGAGATGCCGTTCGTGGTGATCGTGCGGGTGCGGCTGTCGTCCTCCAGAGCGAAGAACGCGAGGTGCTCGGGCGGGATGTCGCGCAGCGGCGTCGGGTCCGCGTTCCACGCCTCGGTCGGGGTGCGGCCGCCCAGGTCGGCCGGGCGGTGCTCGGTGTTCCACCAGCGCACCCAGTCCAGGAGCAGCGCGACGAAGGCGGCGAACGTCAGCGGCGGCGCGTCCGGATCGGCGAGCCCCCCGCCGGTGAGCTTCTGACGATGGGTGTAGCGCGGCAGAGAGACGAGGAACATCTCCTCCACCGAGTCGTTCAGCGCCTCGACCGTGCCCTTCAGATGCGGGCTGTAGGCCGGCAGGTCATGGACGGGGACGGCGAACGCGCCGAGCGCGGCGGTCACCGTGGCGCACAGGAACTCCTTGCCTTGGTCGACCCGCATCAGGGCGGGCAGGCCACCTGCCGGGCCGAACGGTTCGGTAGGGGTGATCGAGGCGCGCAGCGCGGCCAGCACCGCGTCCCTGGACGGGGCGTGCGGCGTGACAGCCAGGCCGAGGATGTACTTGGTGGCGCAGTCGATGAACCAGGTGATCCACGGACACGCCAACTCGCCCTCGACATCGACCTGCACCGGCACGTGCTTGTGATCGCCCTCCCAGCACGCGTTCCTCCACAACACCGGCCGCTTCCCGAACACGTCATACGCTCGGCGGGCCGCCTCCCCGCCCCGCAGACCCGCCCGCTCCCCCGCCGACAGATCCCGCACCACCGCGCGGTGCAGAGCCGACAGCGACAGCACAGGCCCCGCCTCGGGATCTGCGGCCGCGCGGACCACCAGTTCGCGGTGGACAGCCGAGACATTGCCTCCCCACAACGCCAGCAGACGCCGGACCTCCGGGGTGACGGCCAGCTGTGCACGGGGGCGCGGCGAGAGCCGGCCCTCCTTACGCGCCGCAGCGATCCAGTACCACACCGCCCGCACAGTCACTCCGAGAGACGAGGCGACAAGCCGCACATGAGAGGGCGGAACGTAAGCTGATGTCCGTTTCGCCGTAGCGGAGGATGTGGCCGCGCCGGACGGCTACGGTCGCGGCAGGGTGAACAATCCCGGTT
>NZ_JBIVAX010000081.1:0-8381 GCF_044745805.1 Kitasatospora sp. NPDC086801 | reverse complement strand
ACTGGAGACGTCGTCATCAAGCCCGTTCCCAGGCCAGTCACTACAGACGCCAAGCCGCGACCCAAGCATGATCGTGATCTACAGCTGGAGTACTAACCAGCAAAACCCAGCCACGTCACCACCCCGAACCGCACACCCACCGCCTCCCCATAGGTGCTCTCCCCCGCCCACCAACGGACACTCGCGGGCGCCGTGGACGGCGTAGCCGGCGAGGCCTGGCGCACTCCGGCCCCGTTCCGGACCCCGCTGTGCGCTCCGCCCGGCCCCATCCCTGACTGCGGCGCCGGGAGTTGTGCGGGCTGCGTACACCGCCGTTCAGTAACACAGGGCACTGGCCAGCGGCGGCCACCACCCGGCCACTGAGAGCCGGTGACGCGCCACCACAACCCACACTCCGCCCATCACCGGTGGCGCGCACTGAGAAGGCCCCTCCGGATTTTCCAGAGAGGATTTTCCTGTATCTTGCAGATCAGGTAATCTCCGCACTACTGCTCGAGTGTCGCCACAATCTCAAATGTCCCCTTGAATGGGAAATCCGGCGGAATCAAGCGCCACAATTCACCCGAGGCAGCTCGATATCATTCCTCATGAAATACCCCGGCGGAGTACGGCGTCCCGACCGGGACTGGCTTCAAGCCCCCGCGGGAAACTGCATCGTCAACGATATGGCGAAAAGAATGAAAGTATGCAGGAGAGGAAAATTCCTCAATCTCTGCCCAGTTTACAATCACGTCAAATTCCTTTCTTGACTAATGGAGAAATCCCCAGGCTGGCTCCCACGCAGCCTTCACACCTCCCCCGATAGAAACTTGACCTCCGCCGGCGGAAAGGCTTCTCTGCGGAGCTGTCGTGTGCCAGGACCGTACACGTCGGCGTCGGGCAAGTCGCTCGGAGGCCGGTGGCAGACTTGGCCTCGCTTTCAAGCTGCTTGACCAGCCACACGGGCCTTCGGCGTTGGGTCGGGGCCTGGCGGCCCCTCCAGGCGGAATCGGGCCCCGGACCGGTGTCGCCTACGGCGCCACCGGGCGGCGGATACCGGAAGGACACTGGCCGTGCGCCGAGGCCGGACGGCGAGGCGAGCCGGAGCAGCGGGCCGGACAACGACGGCGGCCAGACGCCCGGAAACCACGGCAGGCCCCCGGGAAATACACCCGCGAATTCCAGCTCCAGGAATCAGCCAGGCCGGGCACCAGGACGGCCAGGGACACAGCCAGGGCGCAGCAGCTCGGGCGGCGGGGAGCGGCCGAGGCCGGCGGACCGAGCAGCGGGTGCAACACGCGCAACCAGGCCCCTCCCTGCCACATAACGCCTGTTCAGGCCCGCAACGCCGCCCCGTGTTGCACCCCGGAGCAATCACCAGAACCGCGACACCAAACCGAACACCGGGCCAGGACGGCGGGGAGGGCGGGCCCGAGACGGGCCCGGGCACGGCCCTGGCGGTGCCATCAGGGCCCGACGGCAGGACGAGCCGGACCAGGGCGAGACGGCCTGACGGCCGACCAGAACGGCGGCAGGCGGCGCCAGCATGAGGCCGGCGGGGGCGGCGGGGGCGTCCACCGGGATACGAACGGTCGTCTAACCGCCGTACTCATGGGGGATTTACGCACATGTCGATCAATGACGCCGTACTCGTGTCACCGCCGCCCGGCGCCCTGTGGCCCTGTGGCCCTGCCCGAGCTGCGGGCTGACCGGCCAGGTCCGCAGCGTGCCGGGGGTCCACCTGGGCGAGCGGCGGAACGTCACCGTGCGTGCCTCCGGCCGTGACGGTGGCACCGAGACCCGCGAAGAGGTCTCTGCCCTTGGCCGGGTGCTGGCGCCCGCGCCGCCCACCACCAGCATGGCGGTCCAGGCGCTGGTGGGCCTGGGCTTCGTGACGCTGGTCGGGGCGGTCTTCACCCTCATTCAGGGCGCCATGGCGTGCGACGCGCCCGTCCACCAGAAGCCCGGCCTCTCGCCGCCGGACTGGGTGACCAAGCATCCGGGGTTCCCGAACGGCTTCCCCACCGACTTCCCGGATGTCGTTCCGAAGGCCGCTCCGGCTTCCCCGGTCACACACGCGGCGGCCCCGCTCGCCGACGCGGACGACGCGCTGGTCCCGCTCTGAGGGGCGTGCCTGATCCTGGCCCCGTCGCGATCGCCCTCCTGGCAGGCGCGACCGCTCTGTTCCTCGCCAGACGGCGGTGGTTGGCGGGTCGGCCGCGGGCCGAGCGGCTCTGGAACCAGGCCTGGTAGTGTGCCCGTTGCGCCACCACGCACTTCCCGCCCACCGCCGGGCAGGGCGCCCAGGCACTCGGCCTTGCGGACTTCCGCAAGACGGTCTGGACGGCGGGGGGCTACGGCGACCTCGCCGACCGATACCGGCCATCGCCGTGTCGGGCAGGTCCCGAAAGGTCGGCAGGCCGCCCAGCACGCAGTACGGGAGCAGCGGACCGGGCCGGGGAGCATGCCGCGGCCACCCGGACGGCGACGCAGCAACGACAGGTGCGGGACGCGGGCCCGGTCGCCCGGGAGCGGGATCAGCAGCCCCCGGCCCGGACGGCGCCGAAGGCACCACCCGGAAGCACGGCGCGCGGCGCGGGCCACCAGAACAGCACCGCCAGAAACCGAACACCGACCCCACCGCCGCCCCACACCCCGACCAATCCCACCCGAATACAGAACACCACCGGAAACCGATCCACCAAAACAGCGGCATGGAATTCAAGGCTGAATTCACCGCCGGATACAGGCCTGAAACACCCTCTCGGCCCCACCAGCAGCCGGCCAGCCCCCACCGCCACTCCGGCAACCACACACAGTTACCAATCCCACTCCGCTGCCGCCCGGCCGGACACCACCGACAGGCATAACCAAAGGTCCAGACAACATGGTGTGTGGGGTCATTCCACGTCCCACAACACCAACAGGTCACACCCGCGGTCCCTTACCGGGTAGCGCTTCGCGTGGAGCACCCGCGTCTCCCACCACGGATCGTCCGGGGCGGACACCAGCGCGGCCACCAACTCCCGCTTCGTCGGGACCGACAACACCAACGGGCCAGCGGGAGCCGCGAGCGTGGCGGCGTACGGCCCTGGGAGGCACGTCCAGGAGGACCGCGAGCAGGCGGATCGCCCGCTTCGGTGGTCTTGTCCGGGCTGAACCGGTAATCCATGCTCAACGGGCCGTCGGCGTACCGCTCCAGCAGCGCCAGGAGCCGTGCCTGGACGGTGCGCAGCTCCGCCACCGGGCAGTGGCCCCAGCTACCGGCGACGTGGGCCTGGCAGGGCGCTGCGGTCTTCTTCGCCGTCATCATGGCGCCACCCTGGCCGGGGTTGGCTGTGGACAGAGCAACGCGGCCCAGCCGGAGGTCACCAGGCTGGGCCGCGCACGCTGGAAGGGGCAGCAGGCCCCTGGGGGGGCCGCGCGGTCGGTCCGATATCGGGTGGGTTTTACTCGCGTGGAGCAATGTCTGTCTGCTCACACGAGAGCCCAGACAAGGGGGTACCTGTTGAACGATGTTCCAGATCTCGGACCCATGCCCCAGCGGGTCACCGTCAGTGCCGAACAGGCAGGACGGCTCGTGGCCGATCAGTTCCCACAATGGGCCGCGCTACCTGTGACGGCTGTGGAGAACGGCGGCTGGGACAACCGGATCTTCCACTTGGGCGACAACATGGTGCTCCGCCTGCCCAACGCGCAGGAGTACGCCTTGGCCGTGGAGAAGGAGCACCGTTGGCTACCCGAGCTGGCGCCCGCTCTCCCGCTGCCGATCCCGGTGCCGCTAGCGAAGGGGAGTCCTGGTGCGACCTACCCGTTCGCGTGGTCGGTCTACGGGTGGATCGACGGCACGCCTGCGACGTTCGGGTCAGTCGTCGATCCGATCCGCTTCGCCGAGGGCAAGGCCAACTTCGTCGCCGCGTTGCAGAGCATCGATGCCTCGCAAGGGCCACAGCCTGGCAGACACAACTGGTTCCGTGGAACAACGCTGCGGACCTACGAGGCGCAGGCACTCGGTGCGCTGGACGAACTGCGCGGCCACCTCGACGTCGCGCCGGCACATGAGTTGTGGACTCAGGCGCTCGAGGCGCAGTGGGACGGGACCGACGTCTGGTTCCACGGCGACCTTGCCCAGGGAAACCTCCTCCTTGAGGACGGACAGCTCGCCGCCGTCATCGACTTCGGTACGTGTGGCGTGGGGGACCCCGCTTGCGACCTCGCGATCGCGTGGACCTTGCTCTCGGCCGACAGGTCCCCGATCGCTTCCTGGCGGTTGGTCAGCGCGGTGGGTCCGGCGTCGGTGACGACCAGGGCGACGGGCGGGTATCCGGCGCGGGTGTGGCCGGGGTAGGCGCGGCGCCACCAGTGCACCGTCCGGTCGCCCGGCTCCCGGTCGGCGAGGGCCGGGTCGTTGCCGCGGACCTTGACGCGGAACAGCTCGCGGTACCGGGGGAACTTCGCGGCGACGTCGGCCGGCGCCATGGTGGAGCGGTCGACCTCGACCATCAGCACCGGCACCCCGATCTCCGGGGCCTGCCACACCCCGTCCGGGCGCACCTTGCGCTTCCCGCCCGGCAGCGGGAACTCGGTCTCGGTCGACCAGGACCGCACCGTGCCCACCCCGCCCGCGGCCCCGGGCGCGCTGCCGCCGAGGACGAACGCGGCGATCGTCTCGTTGACCGCCATCGCGTGCTGAGCACCCGAGCGGCCAGCACCCCGGGCCGGCACATCCACCACCACCGCCGGGAAGGAGAGCGCGGCAGCCGTGCCGGACAACGACGGGGCGCTCACGGCCGCCGAGACCGAGCTCGTCGCCACCGCCCAAGCCCCTCCTCGGCGACCCGCTGTCGGGCCTGTCCCACGCGGCCGACCACGCGCTCCACCGGCACGCCGCCACCCTCGCCCGCGGCGTGGACCTCGGGCGAGGGGAGGTAGACAGGGATGACGACCCAGGACACCTTGCCCTGCTGGTAGGACTGGCGCAGCGCCCGGTCGACGGCCTGGACGATGTCGATCACGCTCGACTTCGGATCCACGAAGCAGATCGCATCCACCGCCAGCAGCCGTGCGTGAACACCATGCGAGTTACAGCGATTGCCGCCAGTTGCGGTAGGCGTGCGGGGGCTCAGCGAAGCCTCTGTCGCTGAACGGGTTCGGCAGCGTGCCGCCGAGGGTGCCGAGGAGGAAGCCACCGAAGCCCGCCTCAAAGCGGATCCAGCGTTCCTCCCCGTAGAGGGGCTGGCGTTTGAAGACGACGACGTCCCAGGTGTCCGGGTTCTGGCTGTCGCAGAGCCAGAAGACCACGTCCCCATTGGCGCTGCTCGCGAAGGGGAGAAGCCTCCTGTCTTCCAGGTCCTCCGAGACGGTGCCGGTAGGGGCCGCCGGCTCCTCCCTCGGGTCGAAGTCCAGTCCGTCGACGAGGTCGCCGTACAGGGAGCCGGCCACCGGCGGCGTGCTAACAGCGAGGTACTCGTCCAGCTCGCCGCCGCCGTAGAGCGTGACGAAGTCGCGGTAGTCGGCGGGCAGGCGCAGGCCAGTGGTCTGTGCCAGCTCATCCCAGTCGACGGTGTCGCCCAGGGTGCTCGGCTCCCCAAGCAAGGCCGAGAGGCGGGTAATGGCCGGGTGGACCATGGCGGTATCTCCTCCGTGGGATGGCGCGGTTCGATCAGTCACCGTACTGCCCGGCGTCCTGCCCTGTGCCGCTGTGAATCGAGCTGCCGAGATTCTTCCAGCCACTCCCTGCGGTGTAGATCAGGTTCGGCGTCTTGTCGTGGTCCGCGCCGATCAAATGGCCGTCCTTGTTCCAGGCGATGTAGGACATCTCGATCTTGTAGGGCACGTTCCGGCTGCCCGCGTAGTGTGGGGTCACCTGGTAGAGCACGGTGTTCCCGCTATCGACCTGATTCTTCACCTTGTCCTCGAAGGTCAGCATGCTGTCCATGGGGCCAGGGTTGGAGCCGCTCGGCTTCTTCTTCCCAACGTAGAAGTTGGCGTCGCTGCCGCAGGTGACCAGGTTGGCAAGGTTGGTGCCCGATCCGGACAGCTGGGCCCCTAGCACGTGGCAGGCGTTTACATCGCGGGTATTCCCGCCCCAGTAGCCCACCTGCTTCCGGGCCCAGTCGTAGCCAGCGGGCTTGATGCCATTCTTCACGTCCGTGCTGCTGCCCTTATGCGAACTCAGGTAGGCGCTGTCCAGGCAGGCCGTGATACCAGTGGCTCGCCCACCGTTGCCGACATCCACCGGGCCAATGTCGACCCAGCCCGCGCCGTCGCGCTGGCAGCTCTGGCCTCGACGCTTGTCTTCTCCCCCCGGATCGCCGGGGCGCGGGCCGGGAATCGGCTTGGGCTCCGACTCAGTGAGGAGGTCGATCACGGCGTCGGTGCTGGCGACGATGCCGGCGCCGACGGCGGTTGCGGTGCCGACGACGACCGGAGCGCCTTCGACGACCACGCTGGAGACGGTGGCGGTGCCGACGGTGACGATGGTGTCGGTGAAGAAGTCGATCGGGTCGGGGTTGGCGTGCGGACGGTCGCTGTCGTTGATCGGGCGGGTATCCGTTGGCGGCTTGGGCCGGGGCAGGGTGGGGCCGGGGGGGCGTCCCGGCCGAGGAGCTCCCGCTCGACCAGGTCGGCCTGCTCCTCGAAACCGAGGCCATCAACGCCATCATGGGAAGCACCCTGGTCTGACCGCCAGTGGCTACGTTCGTGCGCACGAAGCCACCGGCCAGGGGCCACGGCCGCGTGTAGTGCCGAGCCCGGACAGTACGGCCTCCACCCCGCCATAGACGTTCGGGACCGTGGGGTTCGGCTCTTGGTCGGGGAAAGAAGAAAGCCTCCGCCCATTGGGCGGAGGCTGAGTCGGTCGGTCATGTCGCTGGTTCGACGTCACGCTCGACCGGTTACCCGTTCAGGATCTTCTACCGACCGGGCTGCCATTCAATGCATTCAGGCCGCTGTCCTCGAGAGGTAAGGAACTCCTTCAACGCCTGGCGAACGAGCGGGATCGGGACCTCTGAGTGGTCGGCAAATGTGGTCATGTGGCCCACCATGTGGTAGGTCGGCTCGGTGCGAGTCTCCGGCGACCCGACGGATGTCACGTTGCCGTGCTCGTCCGCGTACGACACGAGTCCCATTCCGAGATCCCTGTCCGCGCAGACGATGAAGTGGTGGTCGGGGAACCCTGAGGGCATCAGCTCCCGGTCCAGTGAGTACACCTCGGCCATGGTGCAGTAGGAGTCAACGCCTGAAAGCAGGTCGTCGACAACGGCGTCCAGTCCATCGATCGTCGTGATGATGGGTGGGTTCTCGCCGTGTCCAGACTTGTATCGAACCTCAACGCCGTTGCTCATTGCCATATCTCCTTGTTCGCCCCGTACACCTTCTCGACCCAGCCTTCGACCGGGTCTGGCCAATGTACTAGGCAGTGTCGTCAAAGTGATCTTGGTTAGTGGATCATGGTGTGGTGATACGTCGCCATGAACTCTCCGATGCCGAGTGGGGCTTGGTGGAGCCGCTGCTGCCCAGGCCCGGCACGGGCCGCCCGCGGCTGGACGACCGGACGGTGCTGAACGGGATCGTGTGGAAGTTCCGGACCGGGGTGGCCTGGCGGGACGTGCCACCGCGGTACGGCTCCTGGGCCACCCTGCACACCCGGTTCCGACGCTGGGCCCAAGACGGGACATTCGATCGGATGCTGCGGGCCGCGCAGGCGAAGGCGGACGCGGCTGGCGACATCGACTGGCTCGTGTCGGTCGACTCGACCATCGTGCGGGCCCACCAGCACGCTGCCGGGGCGCGAAAAGGGGGACCCAAAACCAGGCGCTCGGCCGCTCCCGAGGCGGGCTGACCAGCAAACTCCATCTGGCCGTCGATGGACTCGGCAGACCGCTCGCCCTCGTCCTCACAGACGGGAACACCAACGACTGCACCCAGTTCACCGCCGTCATGGACGCGATTCGGGTGCCCCGGGTTGGACCAGGACGGCCCCGGACCCGCCCCGAACACGTCCTCGGCGACAAGGGCTGCAGCTCCAAGGCGATCCGCGCCTGGCTGCGGAAGCACGACATCAGCCACACCATCCCCGAGCGGGCCGACCAGATCGCCAACCGACTGCGGCGCGGCAGGCTCGGCGGTCGCCCACCGGCGTTCAATCGCCAGCTCTACAAGCACCGCAACGCCGTCGAACCCTGCTTCAACCGCCTAAAGCAGTGGCGAGGCCTGGCCACCAGGTTCGACAAGACCGCCGTGTCCTACCAAGCCGCCGCCACCCTCGCCTCACTCCTCATATGGGCCTGACCCTTGACGACACCGCCTAGTACTCCAGCTGTAGATCGCTCTTTGGGCTGCTGGTGCCTACGCTTTCCGCGGTTTGCGGCGCTTGCCCCAGCTGCCGTGTGGCCGGTTCC
>NZ_JBIVAX010000080.1:0-9361 GCF_044745805.1 Kitasatospora sp. NPDC086801 | reverse complement strand
CTTATCCAACTCCCCAGGTGTCACACACCATCAACGCGGCACAGCCCCGCAGGACACGCCACCAGCGCGTACACCTGACCAAGCACTACTAGGGCGTGTCTCGCGGACCAGGCCCCTCCCACGGGGCGGGGCGGGGGAGCTGTACGGTAGCGCGGTATTCGATCTGCGCGCCCCTGGAGCACCCGTGACGACACCTCCCCCCGGCGACCGCCTCACCCACGTCGACGACCAGGGCGCGGCCCGGATGGTCGACGTCTCCGAGAAGGCCACCACCGCGCGCACCGCCGTCGCGGCCGGCCGGGTCCGGGTCTCCCCGAAGGTGGTCGAGCTGCTGCGCGGCGAGGGCGTGCCCAAGGGCGACGCCCTCGCCGTGGCCCGGATCGCCGGGATCATGGGCGCCAAGAAGACCCCCGACCTGGTCCCGCTCTGCCACCCCATCGCCGTCTCCGGCGTCAAGGTCGACCTCACGGTCGTGGACGACGCCGTCGAGATCACGGCCACCGTGAAGACCGCCGACCGCACCGGCGTCGAGATGGAGGCGCTGACCGCCGTCGCGGTGGCCGGCCTCACCGTCATCGACATGGTCAAGGCGGTGGACAAGGGTGCCACCATCGAGTCCGTCCGGGTGCTCAGCAAGACCGGCGGCAAGAGCGGCGACTGGTTCGCGCCGGAGGCGGGCGCATGAGCGGGCGGAGCGGGTTCGCCGTCCGGCGAAGCGGGGCGGGCGCATGAGGGCCCTCGCCGTGACGGTCTCCAACCGGGCCTCGGCCGGCGTTTACGCGGACAAGGGCGGCCCGCTGCTGGTGGCCGGCCTGACCGCGATGGGCTTCACCGCCGACGGCCCCCGGGTCGTCCCGGACGGCGAGCCGGTGGAGGCCGTCCTGCGCGAGGCCGTCGCGGCCGGCTACGACGTCGTGCTCACCACCGGCGGCACCGGCATCTCGCCGATGGACCTCACCCCGGAGATGACCGCCAGGGTGATCGACCGGCAGGTCCCCGGCATCGCCGAGTCCATCCGCGCGTACGGCCGGGAGAAGGTCCCGACCTCGGCGCTCTCCCGCGGGCTGGCCGGGCTCGCCGGACGTACCCTGATCGTCAACCTGCCGGGTTCGACCGGCGGCGTCAAGGACGGCCTGGCCGTCCTCGAACCGCTGCTCGCCCACGCCGTCGACCAACTCGGCGGCGGGGACCACCCCCGGCCGGACGCACCAGCTTCCGGGAGAGCGCACTGAACGCCGGCTGGCCGGTAGAACTCCACGAGGGGGAGGTCGCGCTGCGCCCGATCCGGGCCCGCGACCAGCGCGAGTGGCAGGAGGTCAGCCTCCGCAACCGGGACTGGCTGCGTCGCTGGGAGGCGACCGTCCCGCCAGGTCCGGCCGGGAAGGCCGCCGGGCCGCGCCCGACGTTCCGGCAGATGGTCCGCTTCCTGCGCGGCGAGGCCTCGGCCGGGCGGATGCTGCCCTTCGTCGTGCTCCACAAGGGCCAGCTGGTCGGCCAGCTGACCGTCGGCGGCATCACCTGGGGCTCGATGTGCTCGGCGAACGTCGGGTACTGGATCGACGAGGCGGTGGCCGGCCGGGGCATCATGCCGACGGCCGTGGCGCTTTCCGTCAACCACTGTTTCCGCACCCTCGGACTGCACCGGATCGAGGTCTGCATCCGCCCGGAGAACGCCCCGAGCCGCCGGGTGGTGGAAAAGCTCGGCTTCCGCTCGGAGGGAATCCGCCCGCGCTATCTCCACATCGACGGCGCCTGGCAGGACCACCTGGTGTACGCGCTGACCGCCGAGGAGGTGCCGGAGGGGATGCTGGAACGCTGGCGGGCGCTCAGTTCCGGTCGCGAGCCGAGTAATTGAATATATGTTCGAATCAAATATCGGTATGGCATCGCCGCGGCGGCGGACCGGCACAAATACCGGCAAAATAGTCGGAGAATCAGCTTGATCACACGACACGCCGAGCCAAATTGCTGCCAGGCCTTCCCGGCGCCCGTACGGTGTGAATCGTGAGCAGTAGCGGCCTTATCTACGCCGTCATCGTAGGGGCCTGGGCCGCCTATCTGGTGCCGATGTGGCTCCGCAGGCAGGACGAACTCAACGAGGCGCGCCCGACGGAACGCTTCAGCACCGCCATCCGCCTGCTGGCCGGGCGTTCGGGGCTGGAGCGGCGGGCAGCCCGGGCCCTGGGCGACGAACCGCGTGACGACGAGCACAGCAGCGACGGCCCTCCCGGACGGGACGGGGCCGCCTCCGGCGACCCCGCGGCGGGCTCTGCGCCCTCCGCGGAGCCCGAGCCCTCGCCCTCCGTCCAACCCCCGCCCGCGCCGGTGCCCGCGCCCGCGCTCTCGCCCGAGCGGGGTGCCCGGGGAGAGCGTCCGGGCTCCGCGCCGGACGGCGGGGCGCAGCGCCGGGCGCGGCTGCTGGCCCGCCGGCGCCGGATGGTCACCGTCCTCTTCCTGGCCTTCGCGCTCGGCGCCGTGGTCGCGGCGGTGGCCGGACTGGCCTTCCTCTGGGTCCCGGCCGTCCCGGCGATCCTCCTCACCCTGTACATCGGCCACCTGCGCAAGCTGGAGCGCCAGCGCTACGAGGTGAAGCTCGACCGAGCCCGGGCCGCCCAGGCGGCCGAGCGGCTGCGCAAGCGCGAGCAGCAGCGCGCCGCGGCCCGGAGCGTCCCGGCCGAGGCCGTTGACACCCAGGCGCACACCCAGGCCCATGCCCAGCTCCACGCCCCGGCCCCGGTCGCCGAGGGGCGGGCCGGACGCCGCCCGCACCTGCGGCTGGCCGCCGACCCCGGCGAGGCCACCGTCTCCGCGCCGTCCGCCTCGGCGGTGGCCGAGGCGACCGAGCACGAGGAGTGGGTCGACGGCATGCGCGAGCGCGGCGCGGCCGGTCCGGACTCCTGGGAGCCGGTGCCCGTCCCGCTGCCGACGTACGTCACGGCGCCGGTCGCCCCCCGGGTCTCCCGCGGGCTCGACCTGACGGCCCCCGGCACCTGGACCGCGGGCCGTCCCGCCGAGTCCGCCCGCAACACCCCGCTGTTCGACCAGTACGCCGAACCCCTGGCCCCGGAGGCCCGCCCCCGCGCGGCCAACGAGTGACCTCCCCGGCCTCCGGACCAGCACCGTGTCCCCGGGGGTGGTCACGGGCCCCCTCCGGAAGGTGCTAGAGTTTCTTCTCGTTGGGGCTGTGGCGCAGTCCGGTAGCGCACCTCGTTCGCATCGAGGGGGTCAGGGGTTCGAATCCCCTCAGCTCCACCCAACGGGCCGTTCACGACTTCGGTCGTGAACGGTTCATGAAATCCCGTCCAGGGGGCAACTCTGGGCGGGATTTCGTGCTTTGCGGGTCTGGTCGAGTCTGGCTGCGATCTGTGGGGTGGATCATATTGCCCCGCGGGATGGCTGAGCGGAGCTGACGGTGCAGGTGCGGGCATGGCGAAACGGTCGTGGGACCGGAGGGTGTGTGGTCCCACGAGCCGGCGTCGCGTGCTCTGTGGCGGGTCTGGCGGCTGGAGAGCTAGACGCAATGCCGGTGACTTATGACTTAGGCCGTGCCCGGTCCGGCGATCGTGACGATTGTCGGAGCGGGTGGCGGCCAGTTGCGGTGTTGGGAGCGTTTGAGGGGCCAGTTGGACATCTTGCGTTTGATGACGCGGGGGCAGGATCGCCGGTGCCGTGGTGGCAGGAGCCGTTCGGTGATCTCAGCCAGGGTGCGGGTCAGCGCGCTGGCGAGTGTGCCGGGGGGAAAGCGCCGCCTGGGCGGGGACTTGGCGGCGTACGACGCGCAGGCTGCGGGTGAAGGACAGGCGGTCGGGGTCCAGGCCCTCGCTGAGGGCGGCCTGGTGCATCAGCTGCCGGATGGCGTGGTGGACCAGGAGGAGTCCGTACACCTCCTGTTCGACGCCCCACGGGTACTTCGAGCGCAGGACGAGTTTGGGGCCGCGCTGGTGGGTCTTGATCTCGTCCAGCGTGGTCTCGATCTCCCACCGCTGGACGTAGAGCGCGGCCAGCTCGGCTGCCGGTGCCGCTTCGGGGTCGAGGACGGTGGTGACCAGCCGGTAGACGCTCTGGTCGCCGGTCGTGGTCAGGGTGTACTCGACGACCCGCACGGTCACCGGGTTGCGGCGGCTCTTTCGGTCCGGTTCGGCGTGGACAGTGCTGAGGTAGGAGCCGTCGGAAAGGACCCGCAGCACGGGCAGGGCGGCGTTGGTGCGGACCCGCCACAGCAGGTCCGCGCCGTTCGCCCGTGCGGCCTGCCACAGCTCGAAGCCGTAGAAGCCCCGGTCGGCCAGCAGCAGCATCCCCTCCCGCAGAAGGGGGAACAGCCGCCGGGATGAGCTTCCCCCGGTGTGTGGGAGGTGCTGATTAGCTGGTCAGTGCGGGTGTGGGTGGTTCGACGGCCACTGGTTCGGCCGTCGCCTGGTCGGCGTAGTACTTCGCCTCGTACTCGTCGGGGCTGAGCCAGCCGAGGCGCTTCTGGATGCGGCGGGTGTTGTACCAGCCGTCGATGACCCTGTTGCCCAATTTGCTCTATGCGGCAAGGACGAGGGTTGCGAGGTGTGATGTCCGGGTGCGAGCGAGTGGCTTTTCGTTCCACCAGGCGTCGAGTCGGATGAGGTTGATGGCTGTGGCCGTGAAGACGTGTGCGAGGCGCGTCTTCGACAGGCCGATGTAGCGCGTTCGGCGCGCGCCGGTGGCCGCGATGGCTTGGTGGATCGTGCCTTCGACGCCCGAGCGGGCTGCGTAGCTGGCCTTCCACACTCGTCGGTGGCCTGCTCGGCCCGGACGCGTTCGAGGACGGCGTCCTGTTCCTGTGGGCGGACGGTGAGTTGGCGCCCGTAGCGGGTGGAGCTGGTGCACTGGTCGCGTAGTGGGCACGGCGCGCAGGTTTCGGTGGCGAAGCGGATCCGGATCGCCGGCCGCTGGTTGTTGTCCTGGCCTTCGGTCCAGTACCGGCTGGTGGCTCCGTTGGGGCAAGTAGCCATCCTGGCAGCCCAGTTGATGGTGAAGGATGTCTTTCCGAAGCCGATGCCCTGGGCCGTCTGACGGGTGGTGTTCGGTCTGACCGGGCCGATGACGCGCACACCGTAGTCGGCGGGCGCGGTCAAGAGGAGCTCGGCAGAGATGTAGCCGGCGTCCATCGGATGCTCGGAAGGCAGCGGGTCCTTGTCGTCGAGGCGGTCGTGGATCTCGTCGACGACCACCGGATCGCCGACGGTGGCGTCCGTGGTGACCACGTGGGTGATCATGTGCGGGCGGCCGGATTCGGGGGCGTCGCAGGTCTCGCTGAAGTGGACCTTGTAGCCGTCCCAGGCCGATCCGCGCTTGACCGCGTTGCGGGAATCCGGTTCGTAGGGCGAGGTGATCCGCATTCTGCTGGGCGGGAGATCGTCCTTCCCCCGCCATGCCACCTCCCGCACTCCGTCGATCACCGTGCGCTTGAACTGCTGCAGCCGCACCATCCGCAAGGTGGTGACGGCAGGGATCTCCCGCAGCCAGCCCGGAGCCGAAGGAGACGCCACGGCCTCGACCACGAGGTATCCGTCGGCTGCGATGCGCTGGGTGAGCTGGACTCGTTTATCCTCCTCGCTCGGCAGGCGATGGGAGTCGACCCTGGCTCCATAACGCTCCTGCCATGAGGGGTCCATCCACGAGGCGAGCCACCCAGGTGCCGAGACGGCAATCGCCTCCAGTGCCGCTCGTAGTGTCTCGCCCACGAATTCGAGGCGGTTCAAGTTCCTCACCGCCGCGAGGACATGGGTGGAGTCGGTGCGCTGTCGGCCTCCGGAAGCGACCAGTTTCAGCTCCATCAGCCGTTCCAGCAGGAGATCGAGCACCTTCTCCTCCAGGCCGTGGGCCGCGAGCCGGTCCCGGAACCCGGTCAGCACGGTGAAGTCGAAGCCGGGATCGGCGAGTTCGAGGCCCAGCAGGTACTTCCAGTCGATCCTGGCCCGCACCGCGTGCGCGGCCTGGCGGTCGGTCAGGTTCTCGGTGAACTGCAACACGGAAACCAACGCCAACTGCCCGGGCGAGACCCCCGGCCGACCGCGGACACCGAACGTGGATCTGAAGACCTCGTCATCGAACAACGGGCCGAGCGAGTCCCGGACCCGCATCGCCAGGCACCCCTTGGGAAACGCCGCGCAGGCGACCACCCGTGTTGCCTCCGGAACGTCCCGACCCGAACTCGCTGCCATCGACACCCGCTGCCCCGTCCTTCAACCGGACGACGACCATCCAGAAGCAGGCCGCCGGCCCAAAGGCTCCTCCCAGCAGACCCCACGCGTTCGCAAGATCGCGCCGATTCACCCAATTGGGCAACAGGGTCTCTCGATGAACGCGAATACCTCCGCGCGGGCGCTGGCGCGGTCCGGCCAGATTCGGGTGCCGATCTCCTCCTTCAGGACGGCGAAGAAGCTCTCGGCGGCTGCGTTATCGTAACAGGAGCCTACTCTTCCCATCGACTGCCTCATCTTCAACTTGCTTAGCTCGGTGCGGAATTCATTCGACGTGTACTCGCTGCCGCGGTCCGAGTGGAAGATGCAGCCGCGCTCCAGGCCGCCTCGGCCGGCCGCCATCCGGAGCGCGGCCACCGGTAGCTCGGCGCGGTGGTGGTCGGCCATCGCGTAGCCGACTACCTCGCGGGTGGCCAGGTCGATCGCGGTGGCCAGGTAGAGCCAGCCCTCCTCGGTCGGCAGACAGGTCATGTCGCCGACCAACCTCACCCCGGGGCGAGGCGCGGTGAAGTCGCGCCCGATCAGGTCCGGGACGAACACCGGTCTGCGGGCCTGACGGGTCAGACCACGGCGCCGGCGGCGGGTGACGCCCGCGATCCCGCGCTCGCGCATGATCCGTTCCACCTTCTTCCGGTTGACGACATGCCCTTGGCGGCGCAGTTGCGCATGCACGCGCGGGACGCGGTAGGCGCCCCTGGACGCGAGGTGGATGACGGTGATCTCGGCGGCGAGCAGGTCCTCGGCCCGCTGGCGGGCGCGGCGGTCCTGCCCGCCCGCCCGCCAGGCGTAGAAGGACGAGCGGGCGATCCCCAACACCCGGCAGATCCGCTTGACGCCCCAGGCGCCGTGGTGGTCCTCAACGAAACGGAAAAAGCGGATCACCGTGTCGTCTCGGTCGCGAAATAGGCGGCCGCCTTGCGCAGGATTTCGATCGTTTTCTGCTGCTCGACGGTCTGTCGCCGCAGGCGGGTGAGCTCCTCGCGCTCCGCGCTGGTCAGCTCGCCCGGCCGGCCTTCGCCCCGGTCGGCGCGGTCCTGTTTGACCCGCCCGCGCAGCCCCTCCGGGCTGACCCCGAGCTCCCGGGCGATCTCGGTGACGTTCCGGTGCGGAGAGGACCGAACGAGCGCGACCGCGTCCCGCTTGAACTCCGCTGTGTACCGCTTACTCATGTTGCTCTTGGTTCCCACCTGGCACTGCTTCCTCCGGGCTCACATGTCCCAGTCTCCAGGTGTCCAACCGCAGGGTGAAACTTCTGTCAACGGCCATTGAGATGCCCAGGTGGGCGGTCTGCGGGTGTCCAGGCTGGTGGCCATCAGAAATCCATGCCTGTGGCCAGCGGTGTTCCTGGGGTGGGGGTCAGGTCAAGGGGACCACTCCCTTGCCGGCGAGGGCCTCGGCGAGGCGGTGTGAGTCGCCGGAGGTGGTCACCAGATGAGCGTGGTGCATGAGGCGGTCGGTGCTGGCCCCGGCGAGCGTCTTGGGCATGATCGTGTCGAACCCTGAGGGGTGGATGTTGCTGGTCACCGCGATCGAGCGGCGTTCGTAGGCCGCGTCGATGATCCGGTAGAACGCCTCGGCGGCATCCTCGCCGACCGGTAGTAGGCCAATATCGTCAATGACGATGAGGTCGGCCCGGCAGATCCGGGCGACGGTGCGTGCGGTCGAGCCGTCGACCTTCGACTTGCCGATCGCGGCGGCGAGGGTCTCCAGGGTGAACCAGGACACCCGAAGGTCCTTCTCGATCGCGGCCTGGGCCAAGCCTTCGGTGAAGTGCGACTTCCCGGTCCCGGACGGGCCGGCGATCACGAGGTTCTCCGCGCGGCCGATCCACTCCAGGGTGACGAGGGAGTTCTGGGTGGGTTCGGGGATGGTGGAGTCCTCGGCCCGCCAGGACGCGAGGGTCTTGCCGGTGGGGAAGTTCGCCGAGTGCCGGCGAAGGCGCCGGGTTGCCGCGTCGCGGCCGGTGACCTCCTCGGAGATCAGCAGCCGCAAGACCTCGGCGGGGTCCCATCGCTGAGCGCGGGCGGTCGCCAGGACGTCGGGTGCGGCCTTGCGCATGTAGGGCAGGCGCATCCGGCGCATCAGCTTGTCGAGCTCCTCGGGCAGGGCCGGGGCCTGGGGAAACGTCACGGTCGGTAATTCCCTTCATGGGTCGTGGTGGGCGTCGGTAGGCTCGGCGGGTGATCAATATGGCGGTGCGTGGTGACAGCGGGAACGTCGTGGCCCGCGCCAAAGCCGGTGTGGACTGGATGGCCGGCTTCGCGGATCTGGACATGGCGCAGTTCCCGATGCTGTGGGCCCTGACGCCGTATGGGGATGCGGTCTTCAACCAGCGGCAGGTGCCGCTGCTGCTGGCGGAACTCGACCGGCTTCCCGCCCACTTGGACGGCGACTGGGTTGGGCAGGCCCGCGAGCTGTGCCGGGTCGTCGAGCGCGGGCAGCATCTGTATCTGTGGTTCGTCGGCGACTGACCTGGTCAGTCGGTCCTCGGCTCCCCGGCAGCCGTCTGCTGTCGGCCCAGGGCCTGCCAGGCGATGGTGCCGTTCTGAACGGAGTGGGCCTCGTCCGCGCGGACGACCTGTCCGACGGGTTTGTTGGCCGCGATGTGTTCCAGGATGGAGACCAAGTCGTCCTCGGCGAAGCGTCCGGCTGCGGCCGCGAGCCCGAGGGCCTGGTCGACCCGGTCGCTGCCCAGGACGGCGGCGAGCTCGACGGCGTGGGCCATCTTCGCGCGGATCCGGGAGGCCCCGGCGGGTCCGGCTTCCTTCAGCCAGCGCCCGGCGCCGGGGCCGATGCCGACGAACGCGATCTCCGCCTCCGAACGCGGCCGCAGCCTGGGCTGGTGGACCGAGCGGCCGTCGGGGTGGTCGGGGTAGTGGGCGTCGATGATCTGCGGGACGCCGGGCGTGGACAGCTGGTGACGCCAGATCTCGGACAGGTCACCGGACTTGGTGCGGGCGGTGATCGACAGTTCCTCGCCGACGACCCGGCACCAGACCCTGGCGCCGGTGTAGCCGGGCGGGGTCGAGTAGCGCACTGAGGTGACCCCTGTGATGTGGACACTCTGATGGCGGATCTTGATGGTCCGGGAAGATGGTTCATATGGCAGGGCGGAAGTACACCCCGGAGTT
>NZ_JBIVAX010000079.1:0-9688 GCF_044745805.1 Kitasatospora sp. NPDC086801 | reverse complement strand
CTGGAGACGTCGTCATCAAGCCCGTTCCCAGGCCAGTCACTACAGACGCCAAGCCGCGACCCAAGCATGATCGTGATCTACAGCTGGAGTACTAAGGAGGCCGGGCAGGGGCACCTTTGTGGTCAGCTCACGCTTTGGTGATCAGCTGCGCACTAGGACGGTCCACTTCTGGGCGGGGCTGCTGTTGCAGTCCCAGAGTTGGAGTCGGGCGGTGTTGGTCGCGGTGCCGCCGGGGAGGTCGATGCAGCGGCCGGATGCGGGGTTGTAGAGGCTGCCGTCGGGCCTGGGGACGAAGGTCTGCTGCGGTGCGGCGTTGCCGCAGTCCCAGATCTGCAGGGGGGTGCCGTTGGCGGTGCCGCGTCCGGTGGCGTCGAGGCAGTGGCCGAGGGCGCGGAGGCTTCCGTCGGGTTCGATGGTCCAGTTCTGGGCGTTGCTGGAGTTGCAGTCGTACAGCTGGACAGCGGTGCCGTTGGCGTTGACGGCGCCGACGATGTCCACGCATTTGCCGGTCTGGGCGGTGTAGGTGATGGGGCTGTTCTCGGCGTAGACGCTCAGGACGTTGGTCCAGCCGTTCGTCCAGGTGTAGTAGGGGTCGGTGGTGGTGGAGTGGCCGGTGAAGGTCTGGATGACGCCGCCTGGGGTCATGCTCCAGAGGGTGGGGGATCCGATGCCGGTGAGGTCGCCGTCCGAGCCGATAATGGGCCAGGTGGTGGCGGGGATGCCCCAGCCGATCTTGGTGTCGGTGGCGATGCCGGTGAGGGTGGGGTAGTTGGTGGTGTGGCCGAATGGGCCTGGGATGGTGATGGTGCTGGTGGTGAAGGTGTAGCCGCGAAGGTCGCCGTTGCTCTCGTTGCGGGCCCACAAGCCGGGGTGTCCTTGGCCGGCCCAGTCACCGGGGGAGATCAGGTCCCAGCCCTTCCAGCCGGTTGCGGCGAGCTTGGTGGGTGAGCCGAAGAGGCCGTTGCCAATAGTGGGGTAGAACCAGAGGGCGCCGGTGCCGTCCGGGCTCGTCTCGGTGGTGAACAGGCCGGTGCGGTTTTGGAACTTCTTGCTGGTGTCGAGTTTGGTGGTGCTGGGGTCTCCGCTGGCGGCGATCTGCAGGGTGGTGGACCAGTCGGTGGCGTTGTAGCCGGTGCAGTCGGTCAGTTTTGGGTCGCAGGCGGGCTTGGCCAAGGAGCTGTTGGCGTCGAAGACACCGGTGACGCCGGTGTTTCCGGGGTTCTGGTAGTACCAGAGGTTCGGGTCGCCGTCCTTGTGGGCGATGAGGTCGTCGACGTTGTTGCCGCCGCGTAGGCTGCCGCGATGGGTGGTGCGGTAGTTGGCCCAGGAATCGTGGCCGGGGGACTTGGTCTTTGGTGCGGCAAGTGGTGCCTTGGCAGCGGTGGCGGGGATGCTGTAGGCGCGCAGGTCGCCGTTGGGGTCGGCGGTGAGGATGTCGGGCTGGGCGTCGCCGGTGACGTCGCCGAAGGTCGGGGCGGGGCTGTTGGGGTTCCAGGGGGCGTAGAAGGCGTACTGCGCGACGGGTGAGAGGTTGCCGGCGTTGTCCTCGGCCTGGATGTAGAGGACGTTGGTGCCCCAGCGTCCGGCGGTCACCTGGATCTGGCCGGTGGGCATGGAGCTGCCGCACTGCCAGGTGGCGTCGACGAGCTGGGGGTCGAAGCTCCAGCGCAGGCAGACCACGCCGGAGGTGTAGCCGCCGCTCGGGTTGGGGTCGGTGGCGGTGAAGGGGATGCCACCGCTCTGGCCGGCGTAGAGCTGGGGGGTCTGGCCGTTGCCGCTGGGCGGGAACTGCTTACTGGTGTCGGCGACTGTCGTGGGGAAGGTGAGGATCGGAGGGGTGAGGTCGACCTTGAAGTAGCAGTTCGGTGTGGGAGCGGACCAGGTCATGCCGTCCACGAGGTCGGTGGCCTGCATGTCGTAGCCGTAGGCGTGACCGTCCTGGATCAGACCTGCGGGCAGTTGGAAGCTGGTGGTGCCACCGTTGCCGACCGGGGCCGTGGTGCCGCTCGCTCCGTTGGAGGAGTTGTAGTCCCAGATGTGGTCCCACGTCGCGACCTGGGCCTGGGTGGGGCTGCTGACGGTGGCGTTGAGCCAGACGGCGTTGTTCTGGGCGGAGCCGGCACCGAGCCACGCCCAGTGGCTGTTGTCGCCGTCACCGCAGGACTGGTTGGTCGCGGCGGGGCTGGCCGTGGTGGGGGCGGGCCACACCGACGGGTTGGTGGGCACGTTGGGCACCCGGTCGTACATCACCGACAGCGCCGGCTGGTAGGTGAATCGCTTGAAGGCGTACTGGTTGCTCTCGTCACCGTAGAGGCCGAAGGTCAGCTGCCCGTAGTTGACGTACTGCTTCATCGCGCCGGTGATGTCGAAACTGAACGACACGTTGTCGTGGCACGGGTCCTGGCCCGAGCCACCGACCCAAGCCGTATCCCCGAGCTGACCGCCCTGCTGTCCGGGCTGGTTGGACCACGTGGTGCCGTTCCCGATCGGCCCGTTGGTGACGTAGAGGTTGAGCGGGTACTTGGTGGTGCAGGACCAGTCGGCGGAGACGTACTCCTGCATGGTCATCGTCGCGGAGTGGATGACCGCCCCGCCGAGCGAGCTGATGTCGAACTGGTAGAAGCTGCGCTCGATGTCAGCGGGTGAGCAGCTGCCGCCGTTGGGGTAGTAGCCGCACTTGCCGACGCCGGGGTGGTCGGCGTCCTTGGGACCCTGGCGCATCCAGTTGTTGGATCCGTCGTGGGAGGACTGGACCCAGGTCCAGGAGTTGCCCGTCAGGGTCCAGGGCAGGTAGTCGGGGTCGATGTAGTACGGGGCGGTGCCGTGGGCCAGGAGGTCCTGGTCGGGGGTGAGGTCGATGCCGGTGTTGTCGGCCTTGACCGGCATGGTGGAGACCTTGGAGGCCGTCCCGGGGCCGGTGTCGGAGCCGACGGCCGGGGCCTGTCCCGCGTCCGTCGGCGTGGGGGCGGGTGTGTCCGTCGCGGCGGCCCTGAATGTCAGGGCGGCCTTGGCCGCGGGCACGGGCGCGGTTGGGGCGGGTGCGGTGGTGCTGTCCCACATCTGCGGGGTGCGGGAGACCCAGCGGGGCTTGCCGTCGTCGCCGACCATGGTGACGTTGCCGTGCTCGTCGCTCTTGACGGTGACGCCGTCGAGGGTGGTCCCGAAGTGCAGGTTCTTCAAGACCGGGTTGGCGGCTGCTGTCTGGGTCTTGACGACCAGGACGGTGGTCAGGCCGCCGAGCTTGGTAGCGGTGACCTTCAGGTCGATGTCGGGGGCGACGGACGGGTAGACCAGGCTGTCACCGCTGACGGTCGGCGCGGGAAGCGCGAACGGGGCGGACAGCGCGAGCTTCTTCCCGTCCGGACTGGTCATGGTCGCCAGCGGCCCGTCCCCGCCCTTGGAAAGTGCCACCTGTCCCGCCGCGGACTTGGGCGAGAACGTGCCGTCCCGGTTGGCCGCCAGGGTGGCGTCCAGCCCCTGCCACACCCCGCCCCGGCGCACGCGCTGCTGCTCCAGGTGGTTGGTGAGCGCGAGGTGGCCTTCGGGGGTGGCGACGGTCTCGCTGTACTCGGTCGTGAGCGAGTCGATCGGGACACTCTTTTGCGTGGCCTTGGCCTCGGCGATGGCCTTCTCGGTCGCTCCGGCCGGTGGTCGTTCCTGCAGTTGCTTCGCGGTGGCGGCGTCGATCGCGGCCTGCGACGGCACGTTCGGTGCGTCGGCGGCCTGGGCGCTGAGGCCTGAGAGGCCGGTGGTGAGCGCGAGAACGGTTGCCGCGGTCAATGCCCTGAGCGGCACGCCGTTGTGGCGGCGTTTTCTGTTCAAAACGGGAATCTCCCCCCAAAAAGACATGGAAGACTTTCGTAACACAGGACGGAAGCAACGTAGGTGGGTTCACTGACATCGACCACTTCAATTCGACGGCGAAGTCCAGGCTTGCATCGATAATTCCGATTCGTGGACCCCCGTGAGAATCCTCACCCGTTACGATGTCTTGACGGTCAGTCACCAAAGGGCGCTACCATCCGTCAGTTCGGATGCAGGACGTGCCTCCCGTATTCGGGGGCCAAAAGCTGCGTGGGGGTAAATAGCATGCCATTTGGACGACCGCCGATTTTCAGGAACAAAAGGAGTAGGAGGGGGATACTGCGTGGACGGCTGGCGGCCGTCATGACGGCTGCTGTCTTCGGCTCGATGCTCGGTCCGCTGCCGCTCGCGGCAGCGGACGGGCCGGACTACTCACGCAAGTGGTCCCCGCCGAATACGGCCCTGCCGACGACTCCCTCCGTGGCGGGGAAGGACGCCGCACCGGTGGCAGCCCCGAAGCCGGAACACCCGGTGCCGCCGACCTGGCAGCCGCCGACCGCCACCGCTTCGAAGCCGCACCCGCACGGCACGGCCAACGTCGTGCTCGGCGCCGCGCCGACCGCCGGTGCGCGGACGGCCCAGGCGCAGCCGGACGGCACGCCGCCGCCCGCACCCGCTGGCGACCCGGCCCAGGCGCAGAACCTGCCCGTGACCATCGCCCCGCTGGCCGCGACCCCTGGCGACCAGGCCGCCGCGCCGGCCGCCGCGCAGAACGTGCGGGTGGATGTGGCCGATGCCAAGACCACCTCGGCCGCCGGCATATCGGGCCTGGCTCTCTCCCTCTCCCGCACCGACTCTGCCCCCGGCAGCCGGGTCGAGGTGGCGCTCGACACCACGCAGCTTGGCGCTGGCATCGGCGGCGACTGGGCCTCCCGCGCCCACTTGGTGGAGCTGCCGGCCTGCTCGCTGACGACGCCCCAGGAGCCGGGCTGCCTCGCGCAGCAGCCGGTCCCCTCGCACTACGACCCGGCCACCGAGAAGCTGGTCGCCGACGTCACCCTGCCGGCGAGCGGCACGCACAATGGTGCCCTGCCGCGTGGTGCTGCGAACTCCGCGGCGCGGGCCGATGCGCTCGCCGTGGCCGCCGCGCCGATGGTGCTGGCTACCGTCAGTGGCTCCTCCAGCGGCGCCGGCACCTACGCGGCCACCAGTCTGAACCCGTCGCAGGCCTGGACCTCCGGAGGCTCCTCGGGCTCGTTCACCTACAGCTACCCGATTGCTTCGCCGCCCACCCTCGGTGGCGCAACGCCTCAGGTCGCGCTCTCCTACAACTCCTCCTCCGTGGACGGCCTGACCTCCTCCACCAATGCCCAGGCGTCCTGGATCGGCGACGGCTGGAGCTACAGCCCCGGCTACGTGGAGCGCTCCTACCAATCCTGCAACAACGACGGCATCACCAACTCCGGGGACGACTGCTGGGCGGGCGCCAACCTGACCCTGTCGCTGGGCGGGCACTCCGGCGAACTGGTGCCGGACGACGCGAGTTGCCAGGCGAACACCCCGGGCGCCACTGAGCAGTCCAACTGCACCTGGCGGCTGAAGAGCGACGACGGCATCAAGGTGCAGTTCCTGACCGGCGCCACCAACGGCACCTGGAACGGCTCCTACCTCAAGGTGACCGACACCGCGGGCAACGCCTACTACCTGGGTCTGAACCACCTGCCCGACGCGAACGGCAATCCGACCGGCACCGGTCCGGCCAGCAACTCGGCCTGGACGGTCCCGGTCTACTCGCCCAAGAGCGGCGACCCCTGCTACGACAGTTCCAAGGGCCAGAAGTCATGGTGCAACGCGGGCTGGCGGTGGAACCTCGACTACGTCGTCGATCCGCACGGCAACCTGACCACCTACACCTACGCCCCCGAGACCAACTACTACGTGCTCGGCGGCGGCCAGAACAACGGCACCGGGACCAACACCGCCTACACCCGCTCCGGTGTGCTCTCTGCGATCAGCTACGGCCAGCGCCTCTCCGACCAGCTCGGCGCGGGCGGCAACTACCAGGCCGCGGCACAGATCGTCTTCAACTCGGCCGAGCGCTGTGTCACGTCGACGACCGCCTGCGACCCCTCGCAGCGCACGAAGGCGAACGCGGCCAACTGGCCGGACGTCCCGATGGACGAGCAGTGCGACGCCGCCGGCTCCTGCACCAACTACCAGCCGACTTTCTGGACCAGCAAGTGGCTGACCGGCATCACCACCCAGATCCGGTCGAAGGGCACCTACATCCCGGTGGACGGCTATACCCTCAACCACCGCTTCGTGAACGTGCAGAACGCCACTGAGAACACCCAGGTCCCGTGGCTCGGCTCGGTCCAGCGCACCGGGCAGGACTCCACCGCCTCGGGCACCTCGGCCTCGCTGCCTGCGGTCAGCTTCACCGAGCAGCTGCTGCCGAACCGGGTGGACGGCACCAACCTGATCCCCGCCCGGCCGGCGTTCAACCGCCCGCGCATCCAGCTGATCACCACTGAGACCGGTGGCACGATCGGCGTCAACTACGCCCGGGCGGCCTGTTCGCGGGTGAACAACGTCATGCCCGCCACGGCCGACACCGACACGCTCTCCTGCTACAACGTCAAGTGGCATCCGTCGACGGAGCAGCCGAACGCCCAGCCGATCGACGACTGGTTCCTGCGCTACCCGGTGAGCACCGTGACGGTCAACCCCAACACGGCCGGCTCCACGCCGCAGACCACCTCCTACAGCTACGGCAACGCGGCCTGGCACCGCAACGACTCGCCGATGGTCAAGGACATGGACCGCACCTGGGACCAGTTCCGCGGCTACGCCTCGGTGACCACGGTCACCGGCAGCGGCAACGACGGCCAGCAGGCGCAGAGTTCGAGCACCTTCCACCAGGGCATGGACGGCGACCTGCTGAGCAGCGGCACAACCCGCAGCGTTTCGGTGGCGGGACCGAAGAGCGGCTCGGTGACCGACTCCGACTGGCTCTCCGGCCGGGCCCTGGAGACCGACACCTACTCCGGCGCCGGCGGCTCGATCACCTCATACACGGTAAACACCAGCAGCGGTCCGAGCACCACCGCGACCCACAGCCGCGGCAGCCTGCCGGCCCTGATCGCCCGCTACACCTCCACCACCGCGGTCACCACGGCCAAGGCATTGAAGGCGGACGGCACCTGGCGGACCACCAGTACCACCACGACCACCGACCCCGCGCACGCCAATCGCGTGCTCACCGTCCTGAACAGCGCTGACGGCCTGCCGGACAGCTGCGAGCGGGACTCGTACGCGGCCGGCTCCGACCCGCAGATCTCCTCGCTGCCCTCCGAGCAGCAGACCGTCTCGGGTAGCAGCGCCTGCACCGCAACCCCGACCGCGGCCAACACGGTGACCTGGACCCGCTCGTTCTACGACGGCCGGCCGCTCAACCAGCTCGGCGCCGCCCATGATGTGACCAGTGCCCAGGCCGTGGAGAGCATCGACGGCTCGGGCAACCCGACCTTCACTACCTCGGCGATCACCACCTACGACGCCTACGGGCGCTCGGCCACGGTGACCGACCCGAACCACACCGACAGCACGCACAGCGGTGTCACCTTCACGACGGCGTACTCCGCGGCGGGCCCGGGCGAGCTGCCCAACTCGATGACGGTGACCACTCCGGCGCCGGCCGGCGCCCCGGACGCGCAGAGCGCGGGCCGGATCACCACCACCACCATGGCTCCTGGGCGTGCCCTGCCACTGGTGGTGACCGACCCCAACGGGCGGGTGACCACCAAGGCGTACGACGCACTCGGCCGACTCACCGCAGTCTGGCAGCCGGGCCGGACCACCGGCCAGAACGCCAGCAAGACCTTCAGCTACTCGGTGCCCGGCGTCGTGAACAACGCGGCGGTCCCTCCGACCGTCACGACCAAGAGCCTGCTGTCCAGCGACACCTACACCACGTCGATCCAGATCATGGACGGCCTGGCACGGACCGTGCAGGTACAGGCCGACCCGGCGATCTCGGCCTACCAGGGCCGCATGATCACTGACACGAACTACGACTCGCAGGGCCGTACCATGCGCTCCAACGCGGCCTGGTACAACAACGACGCCGCACCCAGCACCACGCCGTTCCTGACCACCACACAGAAGGTCCCGGCACAGACCTACACCGTCTTCGACGGCCAGGGCCGACCGGTCACCACCCAGTTCCTGGCCTACGGAGTGGTGCAGACCACCACGACCACCGGCTACCCGGGTGTGGACCGCACCGACGTCACCCCGCCGACCGGCACCACGCCGACCAGTACGGTGACCGACGCTCGCGGCAAGGTGGCGCAGATCTGGCAGTACCGCACCGCCACCGCCACGGGTAAGCAGTCCGACGCGGACGTCACCGTGTTCACCTCCACCCCCGGCGGCAAGCCGGCCACCCGGACCGACTCGGTGGGCAACGTCTGGAGCTACGGCTATGACCTTCGCGGCCGCCAGA
Organism: Kitasatospora sp. NPDC086801; assembly: GCF_044745805.1. Lineage (NCBI taxonomy): Bacteria > Bacillati > Actinomycetota > Actinomycetes > Kitasatosporales > Streptomycetaceae > Kitasatospora > Kitasatospora sp. NPDC086801. Next base: position 1,377 of record NZ_JBIVAX010000079.1, on the reverse strand, counting down.
CCAGCTCGACCGATCCGGACAGCGGCACCGTGACCCAGGTCTACAACCCGGGCGGCAGCCTGGTGAGCCAGACCGACGGCCGTCACCAGACCATTGCGTACACCTACGACCTGCTGGGTCGCAAGACCGGTTCATACAACGGTTCGGTGGCGTCGGCCAACCAGCTGACCTCCTACACCTACGACACCGTGCTGACGGGTCAGCCCGGCTCCTCCACCCGGTACACCAATGGCGCCGGCGGCCCGGCCTACACCAGCTCCGTGCTGACCTACGACACCGCCTACCATCCCACCACAACCACCACCACAATCCCCGGCACGGACATCGGCCAGAGCGCGACGACCCCGTTCACCTACACCTACCAGGCACAATACGACCCGATCACCGGCGCTCTGACCGACGACGACCGTTCTGCAGTCGGCGACATCGCGGAGGAGACGGTCCACTACACCTACGACTCACGCGGCCCGCTGCGCTCCTACGGCGCCGTCGGCGGCGCCACCTACGACCTGTCCTCGGATTGGGATGCATACGGCCGCAGCATCCGCGCCACGGTCAATCCCTGGGGCACCCAGATCGTCCTGACCAACATCTACGACGAGTCGACCGGACGGTTGCTCTCGCAGTTCGTGGACAAGCAGACCGCTGCCACCGGCGCGGTGCAGCAGACCACGTACGCGTACAACAAGAGCGGCCAGATCACCGGCGTGCGGAACATTCCCGACAACGTTCCCTCCTCCACCGACCTGCAGTGCTTCGGCTACGACTACCTGGGACGCCTCACGACCGCGTGGAGCGACACCGGCGGGCTCACCCTGGCCGCGCAGCCCTCGATCGGTGGACTGGGCTCGTGCGGGAACTCCACGCCCACCAGCGGCGCGCAGGCTCCGGTGCTGACCACGGTCGGCGGGCCGGCCGCTTACTGGCAGAGCTACCAGTACGACGCCACTGGCAACCGGACCCAGTTCGTCCAGCACGACCCGGCGGGCAACACCGCCGCCGACCGCACCGTTACCCAGTCCTTCCCGGCTGCAAAGACGGTCAACGGGCTCAACGGCGCGGTCGCGGGTCCACACGCGCTGATCTCCGCCAGCTCGGTCACCGGCGCCGGGACGCCGTCGGTCACCAGCATGCAGTACGACGCCTCGGGTGACACCACCCAGATCACCGACGCCACCGGGAAGCAGACCAACCTGTCCTGGAACAGCGAGGGCCAGCTCGGTCAGTTCACCAACACGACGGCCGGCAAGGTGACGTACGTCTACGACGCCGCCGGCACGCAACTGGAGAAGCAGGACCCGAGCGGCACCACGGTGTACCTCGGCAACGACGAGCTCCACTACAACAGCACCACAGGCGCGGTGACCGGGACCCGGT
>NZ_JBIVAX010000078.1:0-10421 GCF_044745805.1 Kitasatospora sp. NPDC086801 | reverse complement strand
AGGTACGACAAACGCGTGTACGTCTTTCTCGGCACAGTCACGGTCGCCGCACTGGCCATCTGGCTCCGCTCATGATCGCGCGGACAGAACCTAGTGTCCGCGCAACTGGTCGAGGTCGCGCCGCTCCCGCTTGGTCGGGCGCCCGGCGCCCCGGTCCCGCTCGCCGGCCGTCGCGACGAGTTCGCGCGGCGGCCGCGGCGGGCTGTTGTCGATCAGGCAGTCCGCCGCCACCGTGGCGCCGACCCGCTTGCGGATGAGCTTCTGCACCACGACGACCCGCTCGTAGCCCTCCTCGCGGACCCGCACCTCGTCCCCGGGGCGCAGCGCCTGGGCCGGCTTGACCCGTTCGCCGTTCACCCGCACGTGCCCGGCCCGGCAGGCGGCGGCCGCCAGCGCCCGCGTCTTGGCGAGCCGGACCGACCAGATCCAGCTGTCCACCCGCACGCTTCCCTCGTGTTCAGCCATCCCCGGAGCCTACCCAAGCGGTCCACGACGCCGGCTAAGCCGTCTGCTGGGCCCGCTGGTGGACGGCCCGCAGCACGTCCCCGGCCGTCGGTGGGGCCTCCTGGACCGCCCAGCCGTTGCCGTCCGGGTCGTTGAAGAACACGAAGGAGTTCCACGCTTCGCCGTGCCCGTCCACCCGGGTGCCCGCCTCGAAGTGCTGGACCGGGCTGACCTCGACGCCGCGTGCCGCGAGCTCGGCGTGCGCCTTGTCGATGTCCGGCACCACCAGCTGCAGTCCCTTCACGGATCCGGGCGGCGCCCCGATGACCCCGGTGCCCACCACGATGGAGCAGGTCGAGCCCGGGGGAGTCAGCTGGACGACCCGGACCCCGTCACGCAGCCGGGTGTCGTGGTTGACCGTGAAGCCGGCCCGCTCCTCGTAGAACAGCTTTGCGCGGTCCACGTCCGACACCGGGACCACTACGACTTCGAGCTTCCAGTCCATCGCCCTCACCCCTTTCGGCCGGGCTCTTCCAGTATCCGTCGAAACGGTTCCCCGTCGGGCCGTCGGATAGCCTGAGAACACGATGAATCCCGAGATCACGCCCACCGCGGCGACCCTGTTCACCACGCCGTGGGGCGCCTTCGGCCTCACCCGCTTCCCCGAGGGCCCGCGTGAGCGGCTGCGGGCCTGGGACGCCGCCGACGAGTACCTGCTGCGCCACCTCGCGGGCGAGGCGGACAGCGCCGCCGGCGCCGCGACCGATCTGGCCGGGCGCCGGATCGTCGTCCTGGGCGACCGCTGGGGTGCGCTGACCACGGCGCTGGCCGTCCACGAGCCGGTGCAGATCGCCGACTCCCACCTCGGCCGGCAGGCCACCCTGGCCAACCTGGCGCGGGCCGGCGCCGCCGTCGACCCGGCCCGGCTGCTGACCACCAGGGACGCCCCGCCGGAGCGGATCGACGTCCTGCTGGTGCGCGTCCCCAAGAGCCTGGCCCTGCTGGAGGACCAGCTGCACCGGCTGGCCCCCGCCGTCCACCCGGGCACGGTGGTGGTCGGCACCGGCATGGTCGCCGAGATCCACACGTCCACGCTCCAGCTCTTCGAGCGGATCCTCGGCCCGACCCGCACCTCGCTCGCCGCCCGCAAGGCCCGGCTGATCTTCTGCACCCCGGATCCGGCGCTGGACCCCGGCCCCAGCCCGTGGCCGCACTGCTACGCTCTGCCGCCGGACGTCGGCCCGGTCTCCGGGCGCACGGTGGTCAACCACGCCGGCACGTTCTGCGCCGAGCGCCTCGACATCGGCACCCGCTTCTTCCTCGGCCACCTGCCGACCCCGGCGCCCGGGGCCCGGGTGGTCGACCTGGGCTGCGGCAACGGTGTGGTCGGTACGGCTGCCGCGCTGGCCGGGCCGGGTGCGGAGCTGGTGTTCGTCGACGAGTCCCATCAGGCGGTGGCCTCGGCGGAGGAGACCTTCCGCGCCAATCTGGGCCCGGACGCCCGGGCGGAGTTCCTGACCGCCGACGCGCTGGCGCCGGAGGTGGTGCCCCCGGGTTCGGTGGACCTTGTCCTGAACAATCCGCCGTTCCACTCGCACCAGGCCACCACGGACGCCACCGCCTGGCGGATGTTCACCGGTTCCCGGCGGGCGCTGCGGCCGGGCGGGGAGCTGTGGGTGGTCGGCAACCGCCACCTCGGGTACCACGTCAAGCTGCGGCGTCTCTTCGGCAACTGCCAACTGGTGGCGGGCAACCCCAAGTTCGTGGTGCTGCGCGCGGTCAAGCGGTAGCCCGGCGCCTGCCCGGCCGGTGGAGGGCCGGTGGAGGGCCGGCGGAGGGCCGGCCGGGTGGACGCAGGGCGGTTTTCGGGCGTTCTTCGGGGTCCTGACCGCAGCTTCTTGCATGAATGTTCCGTGCTGCGTATATTCATGCCACAACCAAGGAGGAACGCCATGGCATTGCGAGTCGCCGTCGCCGGCGCGAGCGGATACGCGGGCGGCGAGGTGCTGCGCCTGCTGCTCGGCCACCCGGAGGTGGAGATCGGGGCGCTGACCGGCGGCTCGAACGCGGGCACCCGGCTGGGCGCGCTCCAGCCGCACCTGATCCCGCTCGCCGACCGCGTCCTCGAACCCACCACCCCCGAGGTGCTGGCCGACCACGACGTGGTCTTCCTGGCGCTGCCGCACGGCCAGTCCGCCGCCGTCGCCGAGGCGCTCGGCGGCAACGTCCTGGTGGTCGACTGCGGCGCCGACTTCCGGCTCCGCGCCGCCACCGACTGGGAGCAGTTCTACGGCTCCGCGCACGCCGGCACCTGGCCCTACGGCCTGCCGGAACTCCCCGGCCACCGGGCCGCGTTGAAGGGCAGCAACCGGATCGCCGTGCCCGGCTGCTACCCGACGGCCGTGTCCCTGGCGCTGTTCCCGGCGTACGCGGCCGGGCTCGCCGAGCCGGAGGCCGTCGTGGTCGCCGCCTCCGGCACCTCCGGTGCGGGCAAGGCCGCCAAGACCCACCTGCTGGGCAGCGAGGTCATGGGCAACGTCAGCCCGTACGGCGTCGGCGGCGTGCACCGGCACACCCCGGAGATGGTGCAGAACCTCACCCCCGTCGCGGGCGAGCCGGTCACCGTCTCCTTCACGCCGACCCTCGTCCCGATGTCGCGCGGCATCCTCGCCACCTGCTCCGCCAAGGCGCGGCCCGGGGTGACCGCGGAGAGCCTGCGCGCCGCCTACGCCGAGGCGTTCGCGGACGAGCCGTTCGTCCACCTGCTGCCCGAGGGGCAGTGGCCGCAGACCAGCAGCGTCTACGGCGCCAACACCGCCCTCGTCCAGGTCGCGCTGGACGCCACCGCCGGGCGGATCATCGCGATCAGCGCGATCGACAACCTCGTGAAGGGCACCGCGGGCGGCGCGGTGCAGAGCATGAACATCGCCCTGGGCCTGCCCGAGGAGCTGGGCCTTCCCGTGAACGGAGTCGCACCGTGAGCAACAGCACGAACGTGGGCGTGACGGCCGCCAAGGGCTTCCGGGCCGCCGGCGTGACCGCCGGCATCAAGGCGTCCGGTACCCCGGACCTCGCCCTGGTGGTCAACGACGGCCCCGCGCTCGCCGCCGCCGGCGTCTTCACCGCCAACCGCGTCAAGGCCGCGCCGGTCGTCTGGTCCGAGCAGGTCCTCAAGGGCGGCCAGGTGTCCGCCGTGGTCCTCAACTCCGGCGGCGCCAACGCCTGCACCGGCCCGCTCGGCTTCCAGGACACCCACGCCACCGCGGAGAAGGTCGCCGAGGAGCTGGAGCTCAACGCCGGCGAGGTCGCCGTCGCCTCCACCGGCCTGATCGGCGAGCGCCTCCCGATGGACGTCCTGCTGCCCGGCGTCGCGCTGGCCGCCCGGGAGCTGAGCGCGACCGGCGGAGAGGCCGCCGCGATCGCCATCAAGACCACCGACACCGTGCACAAGACCGCCCAGGTCACCAGCCCGGCGGGCTGGACGGTCGGCGGCATGGCCAAGGGCGCGGGCATGCTCGCCCCGAGCCTGGCCACCATGCTGGTCGTGATCACCACCGACGCCGACCTGGACGCCGCCGCCCTGGACACCGCGCTGCGCGGCGCCACCCGCACCACCTTCGACCGGATCGACTCCGACGGCTGCATGTCCACCAACGACACCGTGCTGCTGCTGGCCTCGGCCGCCTCCGGCGTCGTCCCGGACGAGGCCGAGTTCGCCGAGGCGGTCCGCACCGTCAGCGCCGAGCTGGCCCGCCGGCTGATCGCCGACGCCGAGGGCGCCAGCAAGGACATCCGGATCGACGTCACCGGCGCCGCCACCGAGCAGGAGGCCGTCGACGTCGCCCGGACGATCAGCCGCAACAACCTGCTCAAGTGCGCCATCCACGGCGAGGACCCCAACTGGGGCCGGGTGCTGGCCGCGATCGGCACCACCGACGCCGCCTTCGACCCGGACCGGCTGGACGTGGCCATCAACGGCGTCTGGGTCTGCAAGGACGGCAGCGTCGGCGAGGACCGCACCCTGGTGGACATGGCCGGCCGCGAGGTCGTCATCACCGCGAACCTCAACGCCGGTACGGAGAGTGCCTCGTTGTGGACCAACGACCTCACCGCCGACTACGTCCACGAGAACAGCGCCTACTCGACCTGATGCCCGACAGGTGACGCGCGCCACCCGATGCGCGCCACCTGATCCGCGACACCCGATGCGCGACACCCGTTCGGACGAGGGACACCCGTGAAGATCGCACCCAAGGGCGAACAGGCCCGCAACAACACCGCGTTGCCCAAGGCGATGACGCTGATCGAGGCGCTGCCGTGGCTGGAGCGCTTCCACGGCAAGACCGTCGTGATCAAGTTCGGCGGCAACGCCATGGTGGACGAGAGCCTCAAGTCGGCCTTCGCCCAGGACGTCGTCTTCCTCCGCTACGCCGGCCTGCACCCCGTCGTGGTGCACGGCGGCGGCCCGCAGATCAGCGCCCAGCTGGACCGGCTCGGCCTGGAGTCCAGCTTCACCAACGGCCTGCGGGTCACCACCCCCGAGACCATGGACGTGGTCCGGATGGTGCTGGCCGGCCAGGTGCAGCGCGAACTGGTCGGCCTGCTCAACGAGCACGGCCCGTTCGCGGTCGGCATGACCGGCGAGGACGCGCACACCATGACGGCGGTCAAGCGGTACGCGGTGGTGGACGGCGAGCAGGTCGACATCGGCCTGGTCGGCGACATCGTCAACATCGAGGCCGGCGCGGTGAAGGCGCTGATCGCCGACGGCCGGATCCCGGTCATCTCCTCGATCGCGCGCGGTGCCGACGGCCACGTCTACAACATCAACGCCGACACCGCCGCGGCCGCCCTGGCGGTCTCGCTGGACGCCGAGATGCTGGTGGTCCTGACCGACGTCGAGGGCCTCTACGCGGACTGGCCGAACTCCGACGACGTGATCAGCCAGCTCACCGCGAGCGAACTGGAGAAGCTGCTGCCGGACCTGGCCAGCGGCATGCTCCCCAAGATGGAGGGCTGCCTGCGCGCCGTCCGCTCCGGCGTGGGCACCGCCCGCGTCCTGGACGGCCGGGTGCAGCACAGCCTGCTGCTGGAGATCTTCACCGACGAGGGCATCGGCACGATGGTCGTGCCGGACGACGAGCAGACCGTGACCGGGGGACTGGCATGACCGCGAACGAGCGACTGACCGGCCGGTGGCAGCACGCCTTCACCGACAACTACGGCACCCCGCGGATCCCGCTGGTGCGCGGCGCGGGCGCCAAGCTCTGGGACGCCGACGGCAAGGAGTACACCGACCTGCTCGGCGGCATCGCCGTCAACGCCCTCGGCACCGCCCACCCGGCGGTCGTCGAGGCGGTCAGCCGGCAGATCGCCACCCTCGGCCACGTCTCCAACCTCTTCATGGCCGAGCCGACCATCGCCCTCGCCGAGCGGCTGCTGGAGCTGGACGGCCGGGAGGGCGGCCGGGTGTTCTTCTGCAACTCCGGCGCCGAGGCCAACGAGGCCGCGTTCAAGATCAGCCGCCGGACCGGCCGCACCCACCTGGTCGCCCTCCAGGGCGCCTTCCACGGCCGGACGATGGGCGCCCTCGCGCTGACCGGCCAGCCGGCCAAGCAGGAGCCCTTCCGCCCGCTGCCCGGCGACGTCACGCACGTCCCGTTCGGCGACGTCGAGGCGCTGCGCGCGGCCGTCACCACCGAGACCGCGGCGGTCTTCCTGGAGCCGATCCAGGGCGAGAACGGCGCCGTCCCGCTGCCCGAGGGCTACCTGAGGGCGGCCCGCGAGATCACCCGGGCGACGGGCACCCTGCTGATCCTGGACGAGATCCAGACCGGCGTCGGCCGCACCGGCCACTGGTACGCCCACCAGGCCGTCGAGGGCGTCGAGCCGGACGTCGTCACCCTCGCCAAGGCGCTCGGCGGCGGGCTGCCGATGGGCGCGGTGCTGGCCTTCGGCGAGGCCGCCGAACTGCTCACCCCGGGCCAGCACGGCACCACCTTCGGCGGCAACCCGGTGGCCGCGGCGGCCGGGCTCGCGGTGCTGGACACCATCGAGTCCGAGGGCCTGCTGGAGCACGTCCGCAAGCTGGGCGAGCGGCTGCGCCAGGGCGTCGAGGCGATCGGCGACCCGCTGGTCTCGCACGTGCGCGGCGCCGGACTGCTGCTCGGCATCGTGCTCACCGAGCCGGTGTCGGCGCAGGTGCAGGCCGTCGCGCAGGAGGCGGGCTTCCTGGTCAACGCGGCCGTCCCGGACGCCGTCCGGCTGGCCCCGCCGCTGGTGCTGACCGAGCAGGAGGCGGACGCCTTCCTCGCCGCCCTGCCGGGCATCCTGCGGGCGGTGCGCGAGGGCGCCCCGGCCGATGCGAGCTGACCGTTGTCCGGGAGAATAACCACATGACCGTTTCCCACTCCGGCCCGTCCGCCGCAGGCCCGTCGCCGCAGGTGCCGCAGACCCGCACCGCGCGGCACCGGCGGATCGTGGACCTGCTCACCCGCCAGCCCGTGCGCTCGCAGAGCCAGCTCGCCAAGCTGCTCGCCGACGACGGACTCGTGGTCACCCAGGCGACCCTCTCCCGGGACCTGGACGAGCTGGGCGCGGTCAAGATCCGCAACCGGGACGGCGCGCTGATCTACGCCGTCCCGGCGGAGGGCGGCGACCGCACGCCGCGCGCGCCGATGGGGGAGTCGGCCAGCGAGGGCCGGATGGCCCGGCTGGCCGGCGAGCTGATGGTCTCCGCGACGGCCTCCGGCAACCTGGTGGTGCTGCGCACCCCGCCGGGGGCCGCGCAGTTCCTCGCCTCGGCGATCGACCAGGCGGAGGTGTTCGAGATCATCGGCACCATCGCCGGCGACGACACCGTGCTGCTGATCAGCCGGGACCCGGCGGGCGGCCAGGCGCTCGCCGACCACCTCATGCAACTCGCCCAGGCGAAGGCGCAGTAGCGCGCCACGACGCGATACCCCGAGGCGCCACGACGCGCCACGACACGAAACCCCGACCGGCGGAGACTTCCCCGGCCGGGGTTTTGTGTTTCATACGGAGTAGTGCATACTTATGCCTGTCGCCGTAAACCTGTACGGAAACCCTGTACGTAGAGCTGTAAGGAGAAAGCCGTGGCCGAGCGCGTCGTACTCGCCTACTCGGGCGGACTGGACACCTCCGTCTGCATCGGCTGGATCGCCGAGGAGACGGGCGCCGAGGTCATCGCCGTCGCCGTCGACGTCGGCCAGGGCGGCGAGGACCTGGAGGTCATCCGCCGGCGCGCGCTGGACTGCGGCGCCGTCGAGGCCGAGGTCGCGGACGCCCGCGACGAGTTCGCCGACGAGTACTGCCTCCCGGCGATCAAGGCCAACGCGCTCTACCAGGGCCAGTACCCGCTGGTCTCCGCGCTGTCCCGGCCGGTCATCGTCAAGCACCTGGCCGCCGCCGCCCGCAAGCACGGCGCCACCACCGTCGCGCACGGCTGCACCGGCAAGGGCAACGACCAGGTCCGCTTCGAGGTCGGCATCAACTCCCTGGCCCCCGGCCTGAAGTGCATCGCCCCGGTGCGCGACTACGCGATGACCCGGGACAAGGCGATCGCCTTCGCCGAGGCTAAGGGCCTGCCGATCGCCACCACCAAGAAGTCCCCGTACTCGATCGACCAGAACGTCTTCGGCCGGGCCGTCGAGACCGGCTTCCTGGAGGACATCTGGAACGCCCCGATCGAGGACGTCTACGACTACACCCAGGACCCGGCCGCCCCGCGCGAGGCCGACGAGGTGGTCATCACCTTCGACGCCGGCGTTCCGGTCGCCGTCGACGGTCGCAAGGTCACCGTCCTGCAGGCCATCGAGGAGCTGAACAAGCGGGCCGGCGCCCAGGGCGTCGGTCGGCTGGACATGGTCGAGGACCGGCTGGTCGGCATCAAGTCCCGGGAGATCTACGAGGCCCCCGGCGCGATCGCCCTGATCACCGCCCACCAGGCCCTGGAGAACGTCACCGTCGAGCGCGAACTCGCCCGCTACAAGCGGCAGGTGGAGCAGCGCTGGGCCGAACTCGTCTACGACGGCCTCTGGTTCTCCCCGCTCAAGCGTGCGCTGGACGGCTTCGTGAACGAGGCCAACCAGTACGTCTCCGGCGAGATCCGGATGGTCCTGCACGGCGGCCGGGCCGTGGTCAACGGCCGCAAGTCCGACCAGTCGCTGTACGACTTCGACCTCGCCACCTACGACACCGGCGACACCTTCGACCAGTCGATGTCCAAGGGCTTCATCGAGATCTTCGGGATGTCCTCGAAGCTCGCCGCCCGCCGCGACCTCGCCTGATCCCCTCCCGTCCGCATCCCCCTTCCCCGTCAGGAGCCCACGCGATGTCCGCCGACCAGCACGCCGACCAGACCGCCGACGTCCGCCTCTGGGGCGCGCGCTTCGCCGACGGCCCGTCCGAGGCGCTGGCCAGGCTCTCCGCCTCGGTCCACTTCGACTGGCGCCTCGCGCCGTACGACATCGCCGGCTCCAAGGCCCACGCCCGGGTCCTGCACAAGGCCGGCCTGCTCTCCGACGACGAGCTCGCCGCGATGCTGGCCGGCCTCGACCAGCTGCTCGCCGACGTCCAGGCGGGCACCTTCACCGGCACCGTCGCCGACGAGGACGTGCACACCGCCCTGGAACGCGGCCTGCTGGAGCGCCTCGGCGCCGACCTCGGCGGCAAGCTGCGGGCCGGGCGCTCGCGCAACGACCAGATCGCCACCCTGTTCCGGATGTACCTGCGGGACCACGCCAGGACCATCGGCGCCCTGGTGCTCGACCTCCAGCACGCCCTGGTCGGCCTCGCCGAGGCGCACCCGGACACCGCGATGCCGGGCCGCACCCACCTCCAGCACGCGCAGCCCGTCCTCTTCGCCCACCACGTCCTCGCGCACGTGCAGGCCCTCGGCCGGGACGCCGAGCGGCTGCGCCAGTGGGACGCCCGCACCGCCGTCTCCCCGTACGGCTCCGGGGCGCTGGCCGGCTCCTCGCTCGGCCTCGACCCGCAGGCCGTCGCCGCCGACCTCGGCTTCGAGGGCGGTTCGGTCGGCAACTCCATCGACGGCACGGCCTCGCGCGACTTCGTCGCCGAGTTCGCGTTCGTGACCGCGATGATCGGCATCAACCTCTCCCGGATCGCGGAGGAGGTGATCATCTGGAACACCAAGGAGTTCGGCTTCATCACGCTGCACGACGCCTTCTCCACCGGTTCCTCGATCATGCCGCAGAAGAAGAACCCGGACATCGCCGAGCTCGCCCGGGGCAAGTCCGGCCGGCTGATCGGCAACCTGACCGGCCTGCTGGCCACCCTCAAGGCCCTGCCGCTCGCCTACAACCGGGACCTCCAGGAGGACAAGGAGCCGGTGTTCGACTCCTGCGACACGCTGGAGGTGCTGCTGCCCGCGTTCACCGGGATGATGGCGACCCTCACCGTGCACCGGGAGCGGCTGGAGGAGCTGGCCCCGGCCGGTTTCTCGCTCGCCACCGACATCGCCGAGTGGCTGGTCAGGCAGGGCGTGCCGTTCCGGGTCGCGCACGAGGTGGCCGGCGCCTGCGTCAAGGTCTGCGAGGCCGAGGGCATCGAGCTGTCCGACCTGACGGACGAGCAGTTCGCGGCGATCTCGGTGCACCTGACGCCCGAAGTCCGGTCGGTGCTCAGCGTGCACGGCGCCATCGCCTCGCGCAACGGGCGCGGCGGCACCGCACCGTCGGCGGTGGCGGTCCAGCTCGCCGAGGTGAAGGCGGACCTGGCGCGGCAGCAGGAGTGGGCCCAGGTCTGACCGCGGGTCGGTGGGGGAGGGGGGGGGCGGGGCCCCCCCGGCCCCCCCCCCCCCCCCCCCCCCCCCCGCCGGGGGGGCCCCCCCCCCCCCCCCCCCGGCGGCTCCGCGCCCCGCGCCCCGCGAAGGAGGAGAACCGTGACCGCGCGAACGCTCGCGGCGGCCGCCCTGCTCGCCCTGGCGGCCGGCT
>NZ_JBIVAX010000077.1:0-10986 GCF_044745805.1 Kitasatospora sp. NPDC086801 | reverse complement strand
TCAGCACGGCGCCAGCCCCGCGATCTGCCGGAGGCGGCAAGGCCACACGTTCAGGCGACGACAGAACGGACTTAATCTCTCATTCCGCCCTCTCATAGTCCCGGGGAATACGCTTGCTATCGCTCAGCGCGGACGCCTCTTTGCGCGTTTTGCGATGATTTCACTCCTTAAGCCCAAAAAATCAACTGGCCTTGACCATCAGGAAAGTGAGGCGACGAATCACATCACCCGCCGGGTGTTTGCTTCAGCGCGGCGAATCCTCTGACAGGCCGCCCGGGGCCGTGGGAGAGTGAGGCGCCGGCCGGTGACTCGGGTTCTTCCCGGCCGCGTTCCCGACGGGGAACTTGAGAATGATCAGTGCCCGATCGGGGCGCGGGGATTGGGCTGGCCGGCCCGGCGGGACTGTCTTTGCGTGATGCGCCTGGTCATGAGGGTGATCGCGGCCCAAGTGATCAACGACTCGGAGTGCTGGATCAGCCGTTCGTAGTCCCTGGCGTGCCGGCGGGCGTGCGTGATCCAGGCGATCGACCGCTCCACCACCCAACGGCGCTTGATCACGACGAAGCCCTTCACGCCCTTCGGCCGGCCGACGGTCTTGAGGGTCAGGTTCAGGTACTTCTTCGCCCAGCCGCCCAGCTTCGGGCCCGCGTAGCCGGAGTCGGCCCAGACGATCGTGATCTCCGGATGCATCAGCCGCAGCCGGAACAGCACTTCCTTCGCCGCGTCGCGGTCGGTCATGTCGGCCGGGGTGACCATGACGAACAGCGGCAGGCCGTGGGTGTCCACGACCAGGTGGCGCTTGCGGCCGTTATCTTGAGCCAGCACTTCCGTGTTCTTCATGTGTGTGAAGTTCGCTGAATACCTGTTTCTGAGGGTGTACGAAGCGTTCGGCTGGGCCGGGAATCGAACGGGTGGTGTCTCGGGCGTGGGTCCGCGCGCTCGCGCTGCTGACCGGGGAGGCTGGGCCGGGTGAGCGTCGAGAGCGAGTTCCCGGTGAGCGCCGAGCAGGTCTATGCGGCCCTGGTCGCGCTGGGGGACGAGCCCGTACTCGATCCTGAACTGTGGCCGCAGGGTCCGGAGGAGGGAAACCGCCGGCGGCTGCTCGGCGTGCTGCTGGCCAGGGTCGAACTGGAGGTCACCGCCGCGACGAGGCTGGGGGTCGACCAGGACCAGGCCGAGGTGCTGCTCGGGTGGATGGACCAGGCCGGCCCCGGCTCTGCGGTGTCGACCAACGCGCTGATCAACCGGTTGCAGCGCACTGGCGTGCAGCTCATGGGCCTTGACCAGGACGAGACGCCCCCGGGCCGGATGGCGTCGGCGATGGCGATCGCCGTCGCGGTGGACGCGCTCGGCGCCCACCTCCACTTCGAGGCCGGCGACGTGGACGGGGTCCGCCGGGGTCTCGGCCGGACGGAGGCGGCCCTCATCGAGATCCTGCGGAGCATCCACGACCTGCGGGCGGAGATCGGCGACGCGGAAGAGGAACCCGACTGAACCGAGACGGTCAGGTGCCGGCCGCGGGCCGGACCGGCGTGGCGAGGAGCAGAAGGCGGCCGGCCGCGGCGACGGGCCGGAAGTCGAGACGCACTGTTCCGTCGCCGAGGTCCACTGCCCACAGACTCTCAACGCTGGCGGGCGGCCAACCGTCCTCGTCAATCTCCATCCGGAAGTGGACCTTCACGTGGGCGTCGCTGATGTTCGTCACCGCGCCATCATCCACGCGGCCTGGAGGGGACCGACCTCCGGGGCTGAGGGCAGCTCAACGATCAAGGTCTCCCAGGTGACGGTCTATCGCCTCCTCGACCTCTCCCATCTCGAACCAAGATCAGCGGCAACCGGACCTGAGACGCCCGGCGAAAAGCTCGCTTGAGCGACAACGAGATGTGAGACCAGCGAAGTGATCGGGTCTCACGACCCTTTGCATCAGCCCAGCTCGGGCACCATGTCACCGGCAAAGATCAAATGAGACGGGACACGATGATCCGACCACCGGCGGATGCTGAGGTCGGATCATCGGCCCGGAGGTGGTTCGGTCGAACCTCCTGGACGGGTGTTCGCCAGGCGCTGCGTCAGTTCGGCCGGTCGTTGCCCCGGTACAGCTGGGCGCCAGCGACGACGACCTGCCGGTCAAGGTCCGGGTGGGCGTCGAGCTCGTCCGCGCTGCGGTAGCCGAGGACGGCACTGGTGCGGGTCGTCCCTCCGGTGTTGGCGCCCACCGTGTGGAAGAGCGTGCCGTCGAAGAGCAGGACGCCGCCGGCGGGGACCGGCACTGGCACGGCCTGGTCGGCGAGGTCGGCGAGTTCGGGGTGCTCGTCCATCCAGGTGCCGCCGCCGTCTGGCTGCGGGACGCCGACGTACGGCGCGCGGTGGGAGCCGGGGACGATCCAGGTGCAGCCGGTCTCCACGGTCGCGTCCTCGAAGTACACGACGGCGGTCAGCAGGCCGCGGGTGGGCTGGAGGATGTCGCGGTGCAGCCGCACCTCCTGGGCACCCGGAGCGTTGAGGGAGCCCTGGTTGTGCCGGTTGAGAACGTAGACCACGTTCGGGCCGAGCAGCGCGGTGAGCGGCCCGGTCAGGGCGGGGTGGGCGACGAGGCGGTGCATCAGGGCGCGGTCGTGCTGGTAGAGCCGGTATACCTTGGCCCGCCCGGCCGGGAGGCGGGCGGCGCGGGCGCGGACGGCCTCGGCGACGTCGTCCAGGAGGCGCTGGGGCAGACCGGCATCGGGCAGGCGCAGGTAACCGAGGTCGCGGAAGTGGCGGGCCTGCTGCTCGGTCAGCACGGGCGAGGTGGTGGTGGGCACAGCGGTTGATCCCCTCTCAGGCGGTGCGGCCGAAGGCGGCCAGGCGGTCCGGGGTGCCGAGGTCGGGTGCCGCGGTGCGGATGTCGAAGGCGCCGACCGGGTGTCCCTGGCTGATCGCCCAGGGCATGAACTGCCGGTACAGGTCGGCCTCGCCGGGGTTGGCCAGGCGCCGGGCGTACTCCTCGAACAGGGCCCGGAACGGGGCGGGGGTGAGGATGACGGCGCCGGTGCTGGTGGCTTGCCGCAGCCCGCTGCGGCTCCCGGCCGGCAGGGTGGCGTCCACGCCTTCGAGGGCGTGGACGACGTGCTGGCCGTCGGGGGCGAGGAAGAGCCGGCCCGCGTTCTGGGCCGAGCGGCCGGGCGCGGTGGTCACGGTCCACGTCACCGCCGCCGGGCGGGAGCGGTGCTCGGCGACGGCGGAGGGCAGCAGGGCGGTGGGGAAGAGGGTGTCGGCGGGCAGCACCACCGCGGCCGGGGTGTCGGGCAGGTGGTCCAGGGCGGCGTAGGCGGCACCGGCGGTGCCGAGCGGGTGCTGTTCGCGGTGGATCGTCAGCTCTGCCTGCCGGGCCGAGGGGTGGGTGAGGGCGTACGTCTCGACGGCGTCGGCGCCGGTGGCGGGGTCGGTGCTGGTGAGCACGGCGATCCGGCGGAACCCGGCGGTGGTGAGCTGGGTGAGCGCGTGGCCGAGCATCGGGGTGCGGCCGGTGTCGGTGTCGATCGGAACCAGAACCTTCGGCGTGCGGTGCAGCTCGGCGTCGGCCGCGTCCCGCAGCCGGCTGCCCTTGCCGCCGGCCAGGACCAGGGCGACGGCGCGGGCGGGCAGGGAGACGAGCTTGCTGGTGTAGTAGGGGGCGGTGGTGTCGGTGGTGCTCCGTTCGGTCACGGGGGTCCTCCCGGGTGGCGGGTGGGTGAGCGTGGGGTGCCGCACCTGCCCGCCCCCGGGTCACAGGAGGTTCAGCGCATCCAGGGCGAGGTAGGCGGCGGCGGTGTCGGTCATCTCGCCGCGGCGGAGCACGCGGGCGCGGAACTCCGCCAGGTCGAGGGTTACGACGTCGATGAACTCGGTGCGCTCGGGGGTCGGTTCGGCGACCTTGACGCAGTCGGTGGCGAAGAAGGCGAAGCGAAGGGCGTTGGAGTACGCGTCCAGCCAGTACGGTCCGGCGGCGTGGACCTCGCCCTGGTAGCCGGTCTCCTCCAGCAACTCCCGGGCGATGGCGTCCAGCGCCTCCTCGCCGGGCTCCAGGAAACCGCCGGGCAGCTCGTAGAGCACCTGGTCCGGGCCGGGCCGGTACTGGCGGGCGAGGATGACCTGCCGGTCGGTGGTGAGGGCGAGTACCGCGCCGGCCGGGCGCTCGCTCTTGAGGTAGAACTCCTCCTTCCGGCCGTCTGGCAGCTCGAACTCGACGCGGTCCACGGACCGGCCGAACTTGCTGAACACGGTGGTGCGTTCGATCTCGCGCCACGACGCGGTGGTGGTGTCGGTCGTCATGGCCAGGACTGTACGGCTCCGGCCCGGCCCAGGCGGCCGTTCCGCTGTTGCTTGTCGGCCGGTGCCTGGTGGCGGGTGGGGCATGTCCAGAAGACCACCGGATCGGGTGACAGCGGCAGGGCAGATCGGTAGGCAGTCCGTGGCCGTCTCGGTACGCTGAGTTCTCTGCCTGGACCGAGGGTTGGGGGCGGGGCATCGTGGCGAACGTGCTGTTCAAGCGCGCGCGGCTCGCGCTGGGCCTGACGCAGCGCCAGGTCGCCGAGCGGGTGCGCGCGCTGGTCGAGGCGGTCACCAGACGGGAATCGTCGTTTGACGCCGGCTACGTCTCGCGCATAGAACGTGGCCTCATCACCTGGCCGCACGAGCACTACCGGCAGGCCCTCTGCGTCGTGCTGGGGGCGGGGACGGCGGCCGAGCTGGGCTTGATCGCCAAGCAGGTCCACCACCGCGAACACCCCGATGAGGTGAGCTCCTCGAACCGCCGAGACGTTCTCCAGGCAGCCCTGGTCGCCCTGCTGCCGCCCGCGCCGCCCCTGTCGCGCCTGCGCATCGGCGACGTCCGGGCCATCGCCTCTCGCACCAGCGTCCTGGAGCACTGGGACCGGGCCGCGGGCGGCCGGGCCGTGCGCGACTTCGCGCTGCGCGAGCTGCAGGCCGCGGTGGCACTCACCGAGGCGTCGACCAGCCCGGCCGTGCGCGCCGCATTGCTCGGCACGATCGCCCGCCTGGCGAACCTGACCGCCTGGTCCTCCTTCGACGCCGGCCTGTTCGACGAGGCCCGCCCGCTCTTCCAGCTCGGCCTCACCGCCGGCCACGAGCACGGCGACGCGGGTCTGCTGTGCCATCTGGCAACCAACGCCGCCCGTCAGGAGATCCACCTGCGCCGCCCCGAGCGGGCTCTGGAACTGGCTGGCCGGGTGGACGGGCGCCTGCCCGCCGCCGCGCGGGCGATGCTCGCCGCCGTGCGCGCCCAAGCCCACGCCCTGGGCGGCGACGAGCGGCAGGCGGCCCGCCACCTCGTGGCCGCCGAGCACGCCTACGACAAGGTCACCGACCTCGCGGCCGGCCCGGCCTGGACTCAGAGCATCACCGAGGCCAAGGTCGGCAGCGACAGCGGCTTCGCCCTCTACCTGCTGTCCGCCGCCACCGGCCGCGACAACCCCCAGGTCGTCGCCGACCTGCGCCGGGCTGCCGAGGCCGACACGGCGCAGGCCCGGGTACGGGCCATGGCCACCGCCCGCCTGGCCACCGTGCTCTACCGCCGGGGCGAGCGCGCCGAAGCCGACCAGCACGCCGCCCAGGCCCACGACCTGGCGGCCACCGTCGGCTCCGCCCGCCTGGCCACCGCGCTCGCGGACATGCGCCACGCAGCCCTCCGGCACTGACCCACGATCAGCAGCCCGCCTGTCCGGCGCCGGGCTAGAGCCGGATCCCGTTGCGGAGCAGGAGAGTGGCCAACTCGGGATCGTCGTCGGGGCTGGCTCCGTGGATGTCGCCATTTCGCAGCGCCCACACGCCGCGCAGGCTGAAGTCGACGGCGACGCACAGGATCTCGCCCCGGTAGTCGAGTTCGTAGTACGTGCAGTGATCCAGTTCGGGGATCGCACGCTGCACGCGCTCGGTGATGTCCGCGCCTTCTCTTTCTTCAACGGGCTCGGCGGCGGTGTCCTGGATGCCGCTGATGACCGCGCGCAGGTCGATGACGGCCACGCCGTCCGGGACGTCGATGTTGCCCTTGCCGAAGCGGAGCCAGCTCGGGACGGCGCCGGCGTCGCGGGCGAAGGCGAGCTTGGCGGCGGAGGAGGCGTTGGGCGCGGAGTCGATCTCCACGACGATGTCGGCCGCGCCGAGCTGGCGGATGACGGTGTCCAGGCGGCCGTAGCGGCTCGCGCCGGGCGGGACGACGGGCAGGCGGAGCTCCCGGTAGGGCTGGGCGCGGAAGGGGCCCTCCAGCGAGCGGCCGAGCTCGCCGACCTGCTTGGTCAGCAGCCGGGTGATCGCGGCGGTGCCCAGCACGCCCTGCGCCTGCCGGGCCTCGGTCAGAGCAGCGTCCGCCCAGTCGGCGAACCAGTCGGAGAACTCCTCGGCCATGTCGTCCAGTTCGTCCGTGCCCACGGGGCGGGGACGGCGGCCGGTGAGGTGGTGCGGCCAGCCCTCCGCCCAGTGGGCGTGGTCCAGGATCTTCAGCACCCCGCCCGCGGCGGAGGCCCGTCCGGCCTCCGCCTTGGTGGGCAGCATCGCAGCGGCCTGGGCGGTCACCCGGACCAGCGCCGCGTTCACCTCGCCCTGGCGGCCCGTCAGCGCGGCCTCGGCCCCGAACGCGCCCTGCAGTGTCTTGGCCGCCCAGACTGCCCACCTGGTTCTCCACGAAGACCAACAACATCGACGACCGAGCCCAGCACCACATGCTCGCCTCCGCAGCCACCCAGGCCCTGCACGAACTCGCTCACCTCACCAGCACAACTCCCGCCGGCCTGGCTCACGCGCTCCCCGCCTTCGGCGCCGACGAAGGCCCCGTCCGGGCCACGACCGCCTGCCACCGGTGCACTGCCCGCCTCGGTATCCGCGAGCCCGTCCCCGTCCACCTCCCGATTCACCACAAGGTCTGCACACAACACGGGATCTGGCTCAGCGATCTCGGAGAACACCACCTCGACCTCTCCCTATGTCCCGAGATCACCACCGCCCAGCACCGGGCGAACCGCCTCCTACGACGCTTCACACCCCAGCAACTCACCCTCGCCCACCAAACCGCGGCCACCGCCGTCGCGCCCTGGCCGGCCTCCCCAGCCGCCGTCCCGCATCACTGGAGATACCGGCTCCTCGCACTGCAGACCCACAATCACCAACGCGGCGTCCCGACCGACCTCGATGCCTACACCGGCCTCGGTACTGGTGGGCTCGCGTATTCAACTGTCGCGGGTTCCCCGAGAAGCCCAGCCCAATGGTGACTGGTTGTGACCG
Organism: Kitasatospora sp. NPDC086801; assembly: GCF_044745805.1. NCBI lineage: Bacteria > Bacillati > Actinomycetota > Actinomycetes > Kitasatosporales > Streptomycetaceae > Kitasatospora > Kitasatospora sp. NPDC086801. The sequence continues at coordinate 3,732 of NZ_JBIVAX010000077.1, read as the reverse complement.
CCAGCGGCGTATCGGGGCCAGGCAGGCGGCCTCGTCGGCATTGAGCTGGAGGGCGCCACCCTTGAGTTGGGGGATCGAACCGGGATCTGGATCTTCCCAAGGGCAAGGCCGGCTCCGCGTACCTCAAGTACTGTGACTTCGCATGATCGAATCCGAGATTGAGATCAGCGAGGATCTGGTCCGTGACCTGCTGCGGGAACAGCATCCGGACCTGGCCGAGCTACCCATCCGCGAGGTGGAGGGTGGCTGGGGCAACCAGATGTGGCGCCTCGGGGACGAGTTGGCCGTCCGGATGCAGCGGATGGACAAGCTCCCCGATCCGCAGCTCAAGGAGCGCCGCTGGCTGCCGGTACTGGCCTCGCACCTGCCGCTTCCGATCCCGACCCCGGTGCGGAGTGGGGCACCGTCCGAGCGCTTCCCCAAGGTCTGGACCGTCATGACATGGGTGGAAGGCACGCCGCTGGACCACGGTTCGATCACCCGCGGCGACCATGCGGCCGACATGCTGGCGGCCTTCCTCAAGGCGCTGCACGTGGAGGCTCCCGCCGACGCGCCTGACGCCTCGGACCGCGGCGGTCACCCCAGGGAGTGCACGGACGGCTTCGAGGACTTCCTGCAGGCCGTGGAGCTCGGCGGCTTCGCAGAGGACGACATCCGGGCCGTGTGGGCCGACGCGGTTGCAGCTCCCGATTGGGAGGGCCCGCGGGTGTGGGTGCACGGTGACCTGCATCCCGCGAACGTTGTCATCGCGGACGGCACGCTGGCGGGCGTCGTCGACTTCGGTGCAGTCTTCGCCGGCGACCCGGCCTGGGACCTTGCGGCCGCCTGGGTGCTGCTCCCCGCGGGCGGCGCCGCGCGGTTCTTCGACAGCTACGCGCAGGCGGATGAGGCGGCGATCCGACGGGCGCGCGGGCTGGCCGCGATGAAGAGCCTGTTCCTGATGCTGATGGGCCAGGCCGGGGACCGCGGCCTGCCCGGCGGCAAGCCGAACTGGGGGCCCGCGGGCCGGTCGGCACTTGATCGCGTTCTGAAGGGCCTTTGACCGGGTGTGATACTCAACTGTCGCCAGTTCCCCGGGGAGCCCAGCCCGCCGGTGACCGGGTGTGGTCGCCTGCGGCGTACCGACTCCACGTCCCGCCGGTTTCTCGGAGGAGTCGGCTGGTGGTCTTGTCGTGGTAGCCGAGGGCGTCCGCGACAACGGGGGCGGGCAGTTCGAGGAGTTGCTGTCGGATGGCGGCGCCGCGGGCGGCGGCGACCGGGATGCCGATCTCGCCCAGGAGCGCGGAGAGGTGGTCGGGGCGGGCTGGCTGGCCGGCTCGGCGGCCGGGGAAGAGCCAGCGGGATGCCTGGTTGGTGGCGGTGTTCATGTTGCCGCGGTCCGCGATGTACGCCAGCAGCAGGGCCGCTACCGGTGCGGGGACGGGCGAGGCACCTTTGACCTCTGATCAGTTCATTGATCAGAGGATGGTGGACTGATCTCAGGTGGGGTGCTGCTGGCCGCTGGGAACACTCGACTAGCGACATCCTCGGGAGCCGGAGACAAGCCGAGTATCTCCATCGCGGTGATGGACCTGAGGCGATCCCTGAGTGCGGCGTCATCAATCCGGTCGATCAGAGCAAGCACCTCCTCACGCGTGTGATCCTGGAGCAGTTCCTTGGCAACTCGATCAGCCTCAGCGGTCAAGCGCCGTTGTGATCGTTTTGACTGCAGCGCAAGGGCTCCACCACAAGTCCCGATGAGCACGCCCCCGAGACTAGTCATCAGGGCCGCCGAGGGGCCGGCGGACGGGCCGTGACGCATCAGAGCCAGGACACCACCGCAAAGCAGGATGGTTGCTCCAGCGGCCATAAAGATCAAGCTGAGCAGGGAAAAGCGCGACGCCTCCTTGAGCGCCAGGGCCCGGACCTCAGCAAGGAACACCTGGCGCGGATCTTCACGTGTAGGTGGTGGTGGAGCCGCATGGAACGCGCCCGATCCCAGCTGAACGATTCGGTTGTTGTCGCCAGTAAGGACGAGGCCGCCCGCGTGCTGCCGGATGTCGATGCCGAGCCGTCGCTCGTTGTCCGATTGCTCAGTAACCACATCGTCCTGATCCTCTGACATGAGAGCCCCTCGTAGGTCAGGCCAGCCACTTGGCGAGGTCATTCGCACCAACCGTAGCGACAAGCGGTGGCGGGGGAGGCTGCACGTCCCAAGTTCATCGCATCAGCGTTGGCGACTACCGCTACGACCTTGCTGTGGAGGCGGAGGCACACCCAGAAGAGAATGACTGACCGTCACCAGGGCTCCGTTATCGGACGCGACCGCAAGCGCTCGACCTGCACAAACGTCATGCATCTCTTATTTCACCCCGGATACGCTGTGGAACACCCGCTACCTGGACGCCGCGGTCGAGCAGCTGCGGGCGCTGCCCGCCGACCAGCGCGAGCACGACGTCCTGGACGAAGACGTCGCCCGCCTCTCGCCCCTGAAGGCCGGCCATCTGAACGTCCTGGGCCGGTACGCCTTCACTCCCTCCCAGCCCGAGGGCGCCCTGCGTCCGCTGCGTGACCCGGACGCGGTGGACGACGACCAGGACGACGAGTAGCCCCGGCGGCCCAACCATGAGGAACGGGTGGGCCGGGGCGTCGTTGAGCCGGTGTGCGGGCCCGGGCCCGCACCCGACGAAGGGAGTGGAAGGTGCCGAACGTGGCCACCGCCGAGCAGAGGACGGCCCAGCGCCGCATGGTCGGCCGGGTCAACGCCGGCGGGGTACTCAACCGCGATGGCCTGGCGTTCTGGCGCGAGGCCGACTGCGGGGAGTTCTACCCCGACGCCGACGAGGTCGCCCAGGACCTGGCGGTGCTGCAGGTGCCGTGCGAGGTGGTGACGGCCTACCGGTTCCCGCTGGCCAACAGCCGCTCCCAGCGCCCGCGCAAGGGCTACGAGGTGCGGATCGCCACCAAGGACCTGCCGTCGCTGGAGGTGTGGATGCCCTCGCTCAAGGACCGCCCGCCGATGCCCGAGGACGCGCCTGGCTGGAGCTTCATGTACTTCCAGCCCAAGCCGGGCCGGATGGAGATCTTCTTCCACACCCGGTTCGCCGCAGCCTGGCCGTGGTGGACGGAGAAGCAGGCCGGGCGGATGGGCCTGCTGTGCGCCGAGTGCGGTTACGACCTGCGCAAGCAGGACGACGAGAGGCGCCTGCCCTACAACATCCCGACCAAGCCGGGTGGCTTCCGGCTGGTGTGCGGGGTGTGCTGCAACGACGGCAACGACGTGATGGACCAGGCGGACCGGGCTGCCGCCGCCGCGATCGTCGCGGCCGCAGTGACCGCGCCCGTCCCCGCTCCTTCTGCGCCGTCCGTCCCGGCCACCTTCACCGCCGGCGGTGCCTCGTGATGCTGGTCGCCGAGCTCAAGGGGTTCCTGAACCGGATCGAGTGCGAGCTGCCCGCCGACGACGCGGAGCACATCCGGCTGGGCGAGTGCGCGGTGGAGCAGCCCCTGGCCCTGGTCGCCGTCGAGAACGTGGTGCTGCCGCCGGCGGTGCTCGCCGACCTGGAGCAGGTGGCCCGTGACTCCGCAGGGTGGTAGTCCTCAGACCGAACTCCCGAACTCATCGCTCCAGCGCCTCGCAGCCGCCGCACAACTCTGTTGGGTGCGGTTCGTTTCGAGTGAAGCTGCTGATCAAGCAGTGAGGGTGTAGTTCTGCTGATCGGGGGTGGGATAGAGGCGCTCGTGCTCGTGGGC
>NZ_JBIVAX010000076.1:0-11363 GCF_044745805.1 Kitasatospora sp. NPDC086801 | reverse complement strand
GAGCTGCAGTTACTCCTCGCCACCTGGGCCGGCGCCTGCCCCACCTGCCATCGCGACATCCGCATACCCACACGGACCTGACCAAGCACTACTAGGGCGTGCCCGAACAATTCCCGCCGGGCCCCGCAGCCGGCGGCCGCCGTGTCGATCGGGGCGCCCGCGGCCGCCGAGGCCGCTCCGGTCCGGTCCGAGGCGCAGGCGCAGGAGCAGGAGCAGGACCACTGTGCCGGTCGAGGCCGGCGCCGGCGGCCCGGGGCAACGGGTCGGCTGACCGCCGCGCGGACACGACGAGGGCTCGCCTCCCCGGCAGGGGGCGAGCCCTCGTCGTGTGGTCCCCGGGCGCGGTCAGACGGTGACGGTGGCGCGGAAGAGGGTCGTTGCGGTGCCGGACAGGCGGGTGGGGGTGCTGGTGGCGGGGAGGAAGGCCGACCGGCCGCGGGCGAGGTCCAGGGTGGTGCCGTCGGCGGCGGTGAGCCGGGCGGTGCCGGCGGTGCAGAGCAGGATCTGCGGGGTGCGGCCGTCGATCTCGCGGTCCTGGCCGTCCAGGACGAAGCGGGAGAGCCGGAACTCGTCGATCGGGACGGGGTAGAGCTCCTCGCCGGGGGTGCCGTCGACCGGGTGGGGGCGCAGCAGCTCGGGGGTGCCGGCCTCGAAGGCCAGGACCTTCAGCAGCTCGGGCAGGTCGATGTGCTTGGGGGTGAGACCGGCCCGCAGCACGTTGTCGGAGTTGGCCTGCAGCTCGACGCAGGCGCCCGCCAGGTAGGCGTGCGGCACGCCGGCGTCCAGGTAGAGCGCCTCGCCGGCCTGGAGCCGGAAGTGGTTGAGCAGCAGGCCGGCGATCAGGCCTCGGTCCTCCGGGAAGTCCTCGGCGATCCGGGCGTACGGCCCGTAGTCCCCGTCCGGGTCGGTCTGGGCCAGGGCCGCGGCCGTCTCCCGGACGGTCTCCTCGGCGGCCTTCCCGTCCATGGTGAGGATGGCGGCCAGCGTGCCGCGCAGCGCCTCGGCCTCGTCCTCGACGGCCAGCAGGTCGATCAGCGGGGCGAGTCCGGGCACCGCGAGCCCGGCCATCAGCCCGGCCGCCTCGGCGGGCCGCCGGAAGCCGCAGAGCCCCTCGAACCCGCCCAGCGCGCAGACCATTTCGGGCTTGTGGTTGGCGTCGCGGTAGCTCCGCTCGGGGGCGTCCAGCGGGATGCCTAGGGCGTTCTCGGCGGCGAATCCGGCGCGGGCCTGGTCGATCGTGGGGTGGGCCTGGATGGACAGCGGGATGCCCGCGGTCAGGACCTTGAACAGGAACGGCAGGGTCGGACCGAACCGGGCGACGGTCGCGGCGCCGAGTTCGCCTTCGGGGTCGGCCGCGATCAGCTCGTCCAGCCGGCGGGGCCCCTCGCCCCGGTCGGCCCGGGACGGGTCGCCGGGGTGGGCGCCCATCCACAGCTCGGCCTGCGGTTCGCCGGTCGGCTCCTGCCCGAGCAGTTCGGGCAGGGCGGTCAGCGACCCCCAGGCGTACGGGCGGACGGTGTTGATGAGCCTGTCCATGCGCGCGGTCCTACTCCTTCGCTGGGTGGCGGGTGTGCCGGATCGTCGGGCAAGGGGCCCGGCGGTGCGGGGGTCCGGGCACAGGCAAGGTCATCGACCCTAGCCGACCGGTGTCGCCCGCAGGGAAACGGCGGGTACCGGAGGGGAGTGCCCTGGCCGGACCGGTGGTTCCCGGGCGCGGTAGTAGGATGCCAGGACGCAGTAGTCTCCGCCCTGCACAGCAGTGCCCACCGTGGTCATCCCGTCGGCGGGCTGCCGGCGGAGCCGCGTTCCAGAGTGCGGGCGACGGTGTTCTGACACTCCCCGCCATCGGCCGAGAGGTTTGTACGTGACCGTGAACCAGCAGAGTTTTGCTGATCTCGGCAGGGTCCTGGTGATCATTCCGACCTACAACGAGGCGGAGAACGTCGAGCGGATCGTCGGCCGGGTCCGTGCGGCGGTCCCCGAGGTCCACGTGCTGGTCGCCGACGACAACAGCCCCGACGGCACCGGCGAACTGGCCGACAAGCTGTCCGCCGAGGACCCGAACGTGCACGTCATGCACCGCAAGGGCAAGGAGGGCCTGGGCGCCGCCTACCTCGCGGGCTTCCGCTGGGGCATCGACCACGGCTACGACGTCCTGGTCGAGATGGACGCGGACGGCTCGCACCAGCCCGAGGAACTGGACCGGCTGCTGGGCGCGCTGCGCGGCGCCGACCTGGTGCTGGGCTCGCGCTGGGTGCCGGGCGGCCGGGTGGTGAACTGGCCGAAGTCGCGGCTGCTGCTCTCCCGCGGCGGCTCGACCTACTCGCGGCTGGCGCTGGGCGTGCCGATCCGGGACGTCACCGGCGGCTACCGGGCGTTCCGCAAGGAGACCCTGCTGGGCCTGGGCATGGACGAGGTGGCCTCGGCCGGGTACTGCTTCCAGGTCGACCTGGCCTGGCGCACGGTGAAGGCCGGGTTCAAGGTGGCCGAGGTGCCGATCACCTTCGTCGAGCGCGAGCTGGGCGCGTCCAAGATGAGCCGCAACATCGTGGTCGAGGCGCTGTGGCGGGTGACCGCCTGGGGCGTCTCCGACCGGCTGGCCCGCCTGCGCGGCGCCGTCAGGGGCTGAGTCCTCGCTGCGTAGCTGCCCGGGGTCGGTCCGTTGTCACAACGGACCGGCCCCGGGCGTTTTCGTGTGCGGTGTGCGGTGTGCGGTGTGCGGTGTGCGGTGTGCGGTGTGCGTACGCGGCAGGCTCAGCAGTCGCCCGGGGGCAGGGTCCGCGCCGGCAGGTGGCGGTCGGCCCAGAGGGAGAGTTCGGTGAGCGCGGGCTTCAGCGCGACGCCGGCCTCGGTGAGGCGGTAGCTGACCCGCAGCGGCGGGCCGGCGTCGACCTCGCGCAGGACCAGCCCGGCGTCGGCGAGTTCGGTGAGCCGGTCGGAGAGCATCCGTTCGCTGATGCCCGGGATGGTGCGGCGCAGCTCGGAGAAGTAGGCGGGCCCGTGGCTGAGCACGGCGACCATGATGCCGGACCAGCGCTTGCCGAGCAGTTCGAAGACCCGGGTCAGAGCGGGCGAGGCCGCCGCGCAGTGTCCCGTGGGCACACCGGGACGGCCCTGGAGCCGGTCGGTCACGAACTCTTGGTCGGACATGGCTCCCAGCGTACCGGACCCTTCCCTAGTGACTGTAGAAAAGTAAGCTGCTACGTTAGTTGCAGCTGCGGCGGAAAGAGCAGCTACTAACTCTGTGGAGGTCCCGCCATGCCCACCCTGCTGCACATCGACTCCTCCGCCGTCGCCGACGGCTCCGTCTCCCGCGAGGTCACCGCGGCCTTCCGGGCCGCCTGGCAGGCCGAGCACCCCGAGGGCACGGTCGTCTACCACGACCTCGCCGTCGAGCGGATACCGCACCTGGACGTGCACGGCATCTCCGCCGGGTACGTCCCGGCCGAGGACCGAAGCCCCGAACAGGCCGCCGCCTTCGCCCTGCGCGAGCAGCTGATGTCCGAACTGGAACAGGCCGACGCCGTCGTCATCGGCAGCCCGATGTACAACTTCACGATCCCGTCCACCCTCAAGGCGTGGCTGGACCAGGTGATCCTGATGGGCCGCACCGCGGGCGAGACCCCCAGTGCCAAGGGCACGCCGGTGACCGTGGTCGCCGCCCGTGGCGGCTCCTACGCGCCCGGCGCCCCGCGCGAGCCGTACGAGTTCGTCACCACCTACCTGGAGAAGGTGCTGGGCGGCGGGCTCGGGTTGGAGGTCGACTTCATCGTCCCCGAGTTCACCCTGGCGCCGGTCGTCCCCGCGCTCGCCGAGTTCGCCCCCCAGGCCGCCGAGTCCAAGGCCCAGGCCCTGGAGCTGGCCGCCCGCAAGGCGAAGGCGCTGGCCGTCTGAACCGCGATGTGACCTGAGCCGGAAGGCGCGCCCCGCCGGGCGCGCCTTCCGCGCAATCGGACACCGGTACTCCCATGCTGTAGGGCGCAGGAAGTCCGACCGCCGACCAGAGGGAGCAGCCAGTGACGTCGTCCCCGCCCGAGGAGGGCGCCGGCGCGGAGCGTACGGGCGCCGAGGCCGCCGCCCCGGACACCGAGCGGCCCGCCCGCCCGCTGGAGGTCGCCGTCTTCACCGGCCCCGAATCGGCCTTCTTCGCCACCTCCACCCTGATCCTCGGCGAGCGGACCGCGATCCTGGTCGACGCCCAGCTCACCCGCAGCGCCGGCCGCGAACTCGCCGAATGGGTCGCCGGCAAGGGCCGCCGACTGCTCGCCATCGTCGTCACCCACCACCACCCCGACCACTACTTCGGCGCCGAGGAGGTGCTGAAGCTCTTCCCCGAGGCCCAGCTGCTGGCCGCGCCCGTCGTGGTCGACGGCATCCGGCGCACCGCGGCCGCCAAGGTCGCCCAGTGGAAGCCGGTCTACGGCGACGACATCCCGGACCACCCGCTGATCCCCGCCCCGTTGCTGCCGCAGCCCCTCATGCTCGACCGCCAGGTCATCCCCGTGCTGCTGCTCGGCCAGGGCGACTGCGGCGACTCGACGGTCGTCCACGTGCCGAGCATCCGGACCGTGATCGCCGGGGACTTCGCCTACAACGGCACCCACGTCTGGACCGCCGACACCACCCCGGCCCAGCGCACCACCTGGGGCCACAACCTCGGCCGGATCGCCGACCTCGGCGTGGACCGGGTCATCGCCGGCCACCGCGCCCCCGACCAGGGCGACGACGCCGCCAGGGTGCTCGCCTTCACCGGCGAGTACCTCCAGGACTTCGACCGGCTGCTGGCCGTGCACCCCGACGACCCGGAGGCGCTGGTCACCGCGATGAACGAGCGGTACGGGGAGCTGACGCTGCCGGCCATCCTGGAACTGGGCGCCGCCGCCAACACCGCCCGGGTGGCGCGAGGGGCCGAGATCGTCGAGGCCGAGATCGTCGAAGCGGAGATCATCGAGGCGGAGATCGTCGAGGAGCCCGAGGAGCCCGAGGAGGCCGCGGGCCCCGAGGGGGCCACGGAGTCCGGGAAGGGCGAAGCCGAGTAGGGCGGATACTGGCCGCATGACGCCCTACGACGTGATCGTCCCGGCCGGCGGGGCCGCCCGGCGCCTCGGCGGGGCCGACAAACCCGGGCTGACCGTGGGCGAGACCACCCTGCTCGACCGGGTGCTCGCCGCCTGCACGGGCGCCCGCACCACCGTCGTGGTCGGCCCCGGACGGCCGACCGTGCGCACCGGCGTCCACTGGACCAGGGAGCAGCCGCCCGGCGGCGGGCCGGTCGCCGCCGTCGCCGCCGGACTCGACCTGATCACCGCGCCGACCGTGCTGCTGCTCGCCGCCGACCTGCCGTTCCTGGACCGGCGGACCGTCGACCGGCTGGTCACCGTCCTCGCCGAGGCCGGGCCGGCCGTCGACGCCGCCGTCCTGGTCGACGCCGGCGGGCGCGACCAGCCGCTCGCCGCCGCCTACCGCACCGCCCCGCTGCGCACCGCGCTGGCCGCCCTCGGCGACCCGGCCGGCCTCCCGCTGCGCCGCCTCACCGGCGGCCTCTCCCGCCAGCTGGTGGCCGACACCGACAACGTCGCCTACGACTGCGACACCTGGGAGGACCTCGAACAGGCCCGGGAGCGCGACCGTTCCTAGGGCGTGCCCGAGGGCTCGTGTTCACGGCCCGTACGGGTGCCCCCGCGCCCCGGACGGGAAGCGACGCGCGCCGCACACGGGCGGAACGCCTCGGGGAAACCGCCGATCAGGCAGCATGGGCGCATGGAGCGCACGCTGGAAGACTGGATCGCCGAGGTCAGGGCCGACCTGGGCATCGCTCTGGACGTCGACGTCCGGGGACTGCTCGACCTCGCCCGGGTGGTCGCGCACGGGGTGGCCCGCCCGGCCGCGCCGCTGACCGCCTTTCTGATCGGCTACGCGGCCGCCCAGCAGGGCGGCGGGCCGGAGGCCGTGGCCGAGGCCGCCCGGCGGACGGCCGCGCTCGCCGAGCGCTGGAGCGCCGCCGCCGGGCCGGGCGAGCCGTGAGCGCCGTCGAGCAGACCGCCGTGGCCGCCCCGTCGACCGGTCCCGGCGTGCTGAGCTGGCCGCAGGCCCGTGAGGCCGCCCGCCGGGCCGGACTGCGCCCGCTGCCGGCGATCGGGCTGCCGCTCGCCGAGACGCTCGGCCGCACCCTCGCCGAGCCGCTCACCGCGCTGACCGACCTGCCCGCCTTCGACACCTCCGCGATGGACGGCTGGGCGGTCGCCGGGCCCGGCCCCTGGCGGGTCGCAGGGCGGGTGCTGGCCGGCCGGGCCGCATCCGCGCCGCTCGCCGACGGCGCCGCCGTCGAGATCGCCACCGGAGCCCAGCTGCCGTCCGGCGCCACCGCCGTCCTGCGCCGTGAGCACGGCCGCACGGACGGCACGCTGCTGCACGACCGCGGCCTCCACCCGCTGACCACCGGTCAGGACGTCCGGCCGCGCGGCCAGGAGTGCCGCCGTGGCGAGGCGTTGCTGCCCGGTGGCGTCCCGGTCGGACCGGCGGTGCTCGGCCTGGCCGCCGCCTGCGGCCACGACCGGCTCGCCGTGCGCCGCCGCCCGGTGGTCGAACTGCTGCTCCTCGGCGACGAGTTGCTCGCCTCGGGCCTCCCGGGCCCGGGCCTGGTCCGGGACGCGCTCGGGCCGCTGCTGCCGCCCTGGCTGCGGGCGGCCGGTGCCGAGGTGGCCGAAGTGCGGTCCGTCCGGGACGACTTCGGGCTGCTCCGGGACGCGCTGCGGCACTCCACCGCCGACATCGTGGTCACCACCGGCGGAACGGCGGCCGGCCCGGTCGACTTCCTGCACCGGGCACTCGCCGAGGCGGGCGCCCGGCTGCTGGTGGACGGCGTGGCCGTCCGCCCCGGACACCCGATGCTGCTGGCCCAACTCCCGTCGGCGGAGTTCCCGTCGGCTGGCTCCGCCTCGGCCGGGCTCCCGGGCGAGCGGCACCTGGTGGGCCTGCCCGGCAACCCGCTGGCCGCCGTCGTCGGGACGGTCACCCTCGCCCTGCCGCTGCTGCACGCCCGCAGCGGCCGGTCCGCCGGCGCACCGGCCCTCGCGCCCGCCGCCGTCGGCCTGCCCGGGCACCCGGTGGACACCCGGCTGCTGCCCGTCCGGCGCACCGCCGACGGCGTCGTCCCGCTCGCCTTCGACGGGCCCGCGATGCTGCGCGGCCTCGCCCGGGCCGAGGCGCTGGCCGTGGTCCCGCCCGGCGGCGCGGCGGCCGGCGCCCCCGTCGAACTGCTGGAGGCGCCGTGAACGGGCCGGCCACCGAGGCGTGCGCGTCCTCCGACGACAGCGGGGAGGTGACCGCATGAGCAGGCTGCGGGGTGCGCCCGCCCCGGGGACCGAGCCGTGGTCGGACGCCGGGATCGTGCTGCCCGCGCGGCGGACCGCGCCCGCCGTCCGGCAGGTCGGCTTCCGGCTGCTGCTGGCGCTCGCCGTCCTGGTCGCCACGACGGTGATCGTCTACCTCGACCGGGCCGGCTACAACGACAACGCGGGCGGCGAGCTCAGCTTCCTGGACGCGGCGTACTACGCCACCGTGACGCTCTCCACCACCGGGTACGGCGACATCACCCCGTACAGCGACGGCGCCCGGCTCACCAACATCTTCGTGATCACCCCGCTGCGCGTGGTGTTCCTGATCATTCTGGTCGGGACCACGCTGGAGGTGCTCACCGAACGAACCCGCCAGCAGTGGCGGTTGAACCGCTGGAGGTCCACCGTGCGCGAGCACACCGTCGTCATCGGGTACGGCACCAAGGGCCGCAGCGCCGTCGACACCCTGCTCGGGCAGGGCGTGAAGAAGGAAGAGATCGTCGTCGTCGACCCGCAGCGCAAGGTGATCGACCAGGCCGCCCGGCACGGCCTGGTCGGCGTGGTCGGCGACGCCACCCGCACCGACACGCTGCTGCGCGCCGAGGTGCCCACCGCCGCCCGGGTCGTGATCGCGCCCGAGCGGGACGACACCGCCGTCCTGGTCACGCTGACAGCGCGCCAGCTGAACAAGGGCGCCACCGTGGTCGCGGCCGTCCGGGAGGACGAGAACGCCCCGCTGCTGCGGCAGAGCGGCGCCGACGTCGTCGTGACCAGCTCCAGCTCGGCCGGACGGCTGCTCGGCCTGTCGATGCTCAGCCCGCACGCGGGCGCGGTGATGGAGGACCTGCTCACCTACGGCAACGGCCTGGACGTGGTCGAGCGCCCCGTCACCCGGGCCGAGGCCGGGCACAGTCCGCGCGAGTGCGAGGACCTGGTGGTCGCGGTGGTCCGCGGCCGGCGGGTGCTCAACTACACCGAGCCTGAGGCCGCCGTGCTCCAGCTCACCGACCGGGTGATCGTGATCAAGTCGACCGGCTGACGCGGGCCTTGCCCCCGCCGCGCCATGACGCACAGTAGGTTCGGGGCATGCATGCGATGACGATTCCCGTACCCGGCGGTCCCGAGGCGCTCGTGTGGGCGGAGGTGCCCGACCCGGTGCCCGGCGAGGGCGAGGTCCTGGTGGAGGTGGCGGCCACCGCCGTCAACCGCGCCGATCTGCTCCAACGGCAGGGCAACTACAACCCGCCGCCGGGCGCCTCGCCCTACCCCGGGCTGGAGTGCGCCGGTCGGATCGTTGCCCTCGGCCCGGGGGTGTCCGGCTGGGCGGTCGGCGACGAGGTGTGCGCGCTGCTGGCCGGCGGCGGGTACGCGCAGCTCGTCGCGGTGCCGACCGGACAACTGCTGCCGCTGCCCAAGGGCCTGGGCTTCGAGGAGGCCGCCGCGCTGCCCGAGGTCGCCTGCACGGTGTGGTCCAACGTGTTCCTCACCGCCCACCTGCGGCCCGGTGAGACGGTGCTGCTGCACGGCGGTGCGAGCGGCATCGGGACCATGGCGATCCAGCTGGCCAAGGCGGTCGGCGCGCGGGTCGCGGTCACCGCGGGCAGCGCCGGGAAGCTGGCCCGGTGCGTCGAACTCGGCGCCGACATCGCGATCGACTACCGGGAGCAGGACTTCGTCGAGGTGGTCAAGGAGGCCACCGGCGGGGCCGGGGCGGACGTGATCCTGGACATCATGGGTGCCAAGTACCTCCAGCGGAACGTGGACGCGCTGGCGGTCAACGGTCGGCTGGTGATCATCGGGTTGCAGGGCGGCGTGAAGGGCGAGCTCGACCTCAACGCGCTGCTGCGCAAGCGCGCCGCGGTGATCGCCACCAACCTGCGCGGGCGCCCGCTGGCGGAGAAGGCGGCGATCGTGGCGGCGGTGCGCGAGCACGTGTGGCCGCTGGTGGAGTCCGGGGTGGTGAAGCCGGTGATCGACCGGGTGCTGCCGCTGACCGACGCCGGCGAGGGGCACCGGGCGCTGGAGGCGGGGGAGCAGGTCGGCAAGGTCGTGCTGCGGGCCTGAGCCGGGCTGCGGTCTGAGGGGCCCTGCGGTGGCCCGAGGGGGCCTGAGGGGGCCTGAGGGGGATATCCGAAATGCCTTAATTGTCGGATTGTGTGAGGCTGGTCCGGAGCTGTCCCGCCGCCGACCCCGCCCGCGCGCGGTCGGCCGTCGGAAGGACCTCCGACCGTGGCCGCACCAACGCACCTCCTCGGGCCGCTGCCCGCCGCGCCGCACCACCGTCGTACCCGCCGTACCCGCCCGGGCCGGGCCCAGCGACTGATCGCGGCGGCCGTGCTCGGGCTCACGCTCCCGTTGGCCGCCGCTTCGGCGGCCGTCGCCGTCGTGCCGTCGCCATCGCCGTCGCTGTCCCCGTCGCCGATGGAGGAGACGGGCGAGCAGGCGGTGCCGGCCGCCGAGCCGGCGCCGGCCGCGGCTCCGACGGCCTCGCCGCCTCCGCCGGCCGTCGCCTCCACCGCTGAGCCCGGAGCCGTCCCGGCGGCCGCACCGCCGCAGCACCCGCGCCCCGGCCGGGGCGAACCCCGGGCCTACCGGCACCGGCCGGCGTTGGCACCCGAGCGCGCCGACGCCGCCCCGAAGCGGACGCCGGAGCAGGCTCCCCAGCAGGTCCCCGCGCGGGTCCCTGACCGGGCCCCTGAGCAGCCTCCCGCGCGGGCCCCCGACCAGACCGCCGAGCAGCCTCCCGCGCAGGCCCCCGACCAGACCGCCGAGCAGACCGTCGAGCAGGCCGCTACGGGTGACCAGCCCGAGGCCGACCAGGACACCCCGGACGCGGCGGCTCCCACCGACGACGCCGGGCCGGACACCGCCACCACCGGGACCGGCCAGGCCATCGCCGCCGCCGTCCCCACCGTCCTGCCCGCCCGCTGGCGGGACGCCTCGACCGTCCAGTTCCCGCTGGGCGCGGGGCTGGGGCTGATCGGGTGCGGCCTGGGGTTGATCGGGTTGCGGTTGCGCCGGGGGTGAGTCGTGGGCCGGGGGGTGTGGCGGGGGAGGTTCGGTGAGGGGTGTGTGATGGACCAAGACGGCCCCAGGCGGGCCGGTGCGGGTCGGGAGCTGAGTATCCGTACGGATTCCGGGGCGGCGCGCGAAGGCGTACCGTCGTCAGCGGTGGCTCAGGACGGCGGGTGTACGGGGGCTTCCGCCCGACCAACCCCAGTGAGAGAGAATGTTGTTCATGACGAATCCGATGAACGAGCGCTCGTTTCAGCAGCCCTTCCAGGCCGCGGGCGGGCAGTCGCAGGACGGCCAGAAGGTGCTGATCGTCGGACCGGACGGGCTGCCCGTGGGCCAGGGGTTCGCCGGCTCGGCGGGGGACGAGGACGGCGACCTGCCGCGTGAGCTCCCGGTGACCGAGATGGTCGAGCAGCCCGCGAAGGTCATGCGCATCGGCAGCATGATCAAGCAACTGTTGGAGGAGGTCCGGGCGGCGCCCCTCGACGAGGCCAGCCGGGCCCGGCTGAAGGACATCCACGCCAGCTCGATCAAGGAGCTGGAACTCGGTCTGGCCCCCGAGCTGGTCGCCGAGCTGGAGCGGCTGTCGCTGCCCTTCACCGAGGACAGCATTCCGACCGAGGCGGAGCTGCGGATCGCCCAGGCCCAGCTGGTCGGCTGGCTGGAGGGCCTGTTCCACGGGATCCAGACCGCGCTGTTCGCCCAGCAGATGGCGGCGCGGGCCCAGCTGGAGCAGATGCGGCGGGCGCTGCCGCCCGGTCTGAACGGCGGCGAGCCGGACGAGGACGAGCCGGGCCAGGGCCGCGGCATCCGGTCCGGCCCGTACCTGTAACGGGCCGCCGGCACCGGACGTACCACGACGATCCGCCCCGGGCCGAGGGGCCCCCCGCCCGCGGCGCCCCCGCCCCGGGGCGGGCCCGCCCCGGGCCCCACCCCGCGGCGGGGGGCGCCCCCCCCCCCCCCGGGGCCCGGCCGGGGGCCCCCCCCCGCCCGGGGGCGCCCCCCCCCCCG
>NZ_JBIVAX010000075.1:0-11528 GCF_044745805.1 Kitasatospora sp. NPDC086801 | reverse complement strand
CCGGAACCGGCCACACGGCAGCTGGGGCAAGCGCCGCAAACCGCGGAAAGCGTAGGCACCAGCAGCCCAAAGAGCGATCTACAGCTGGAGTACTACACCGACGCCGACGAGTTCGGTTCGACCTCGCTGGGCGACGCGCCGGCCACGATCGAGACCGTCAGCTGGGCCGTCACCGCCGCCTCCGTCGGCGTGAGCGTCGCGGCCACCTTCGACCACGGCTGCTGAACGCGGTAGTCGTCCGGCGCTGGCGGTCGAAGGGGGCACACGCCCCGAGTCCCCTCGCCGCCCGCTGACGTTCACCACACGGTGCGGTTCCTCGCTTCTGGGAACCGCACCGTGGCGTTTCCGACCGTCTTCCGCACGATCGGGGTCCTCGGCCCGCTCCCAAAGGAATGAGCCAGGTTGCCGATCACCGTAGGTTCCCGCAGATGAGACGGGTTCCTCCCTAAACAGGGCATCGGCCGGGTCGTCGACACCCCGTAGCGGCCGTGCCAGATTTCTCCCCGTCAGACGAGGCAGCCGAAAGGACTCGGCTTCCTTCTCCTCAGTCACACGAGAGGTCAATCTCATGAACGAGAAGCTCATCGCCGGGTACGCCGCCTACACCGACGCCGCGGAGCTCTCCGCCGACGTCCTGGACAGCGCGCCGGCCACGATCGAGATCGTCTCCCTGACCGTCGCGTCGTTCTTGGCCTCCGCCCATACGTACGACATCGCCTGCTGACCAGTGCAGATGTGCGCGGGGCGCCGTCACCCACCCTTACGGGTGGGCCTGGCGCCCCGTGCGCGCTGCGGTTTCAGCGATGTGGCGTAGGGCTGCCAGATGCCCTGCGAGGGCCAGGCGGCCTTGGTCGGTGAGGGACAGCCAGGTGCGGGAGATCTTCCCCACGTGGCCCTTGCGGACCGATAGGTAGCCGAGCTCCTCCAGCGCGGCGACATTCTTCGACAGGTTCGAGGGCGACAGGCTGCAGTAGTCCTGGACGGCCCGGAACTCCGCTTCGTCGCAACCCGAGAGGAAGGCCGACATCCGAAGGCGGTTGGCCGTCCGGAAGGCATCGTCCAGGTCGTCTTCGTCTGTCACGCGCGAACCTGCTTTTGCAAGGCCACCCAGGTGTAGATGCCCACGACGACGCCCAGGCCAGTGTAGATCCAGCGGGTATTCGGAGAGGATGCCAGGGCGGAGACCACGATGGCGATGCAGCAGATGCCCACGGTCCTCCACTTCTCGCGGGCTGGTCCACGCAATCCGGTGATGCCCTGTCGGCTCCGGATCCGCAGAAGGAGCTGGGCCGCGGCCAGGGCACACAGGATTCCTGCGGCGACCGTGGCGAGCTTGAGCCAGCCGCTGGCGGGGCCCGCGCCGGCGAGCGCGATGGCGCCACCGACCAGGAGTCCGCAGATGGGCGGGGCCCATCGCGGCAGTCGGGGCTGTGCTGAGGCGTCGTAGGACCGGCGGGCCTGCTCGAGGTCATGTCGGGCGCTTTCTGCATCCATGTTTGCCAGGTTCGCATGTACTTTCCTGATTTTCAAGTGCTAGCCTCTTGGAAACAACTTGAGGGGTCCGACCCTGGAGTCGCAACCTGCGAGCGCCAACCAGACCTGAAGAAGGGCCGGTTGGGAACCGCGACGCGGCACCGCCACACCCTCACAGAACCCAGGAAGCGAGACCGGACGTGAAACCCCTGGAGATCAACGCGCTGTCCAAGCGCTATGGAGAACGCCAAGCCCTCGACTCGCTCTCCTTCGCTGTACCGCCCGGAGAGATCTTCGGATTCGTCGGCAGCAACGGAGCCGGGAAGACGACCACGATGCGGATCGCCGTCGGCGTCCTCCAGGCAGACGAGGGTGACGTCCGCTACGGCGGCGAACCCGTGAACGTCAACTCCAGCGCCCGCTTTGGGTACATGCCGGAAGAACGCGGCCTCTACCCAAAGATGACAGTTGCCAAGCACCTCATCTACCTGGCCCAGTTGCACGGCCTGAACACCAAAGACGCTCGCGAAGCGATGATGAACTGGACCGAGCGCTTACATCTCGCCGACCGCCGTGACTCGACCGTCGACACACTCAGCCTGGGCAACCGCCAGCGTGTCCAACTGGCCGCCGCACTCGTACACGACCCCGACGTCCTCATCCTCGACGAGCCGTTCTCGGGACTCGACCCCTTCGCCGTCCAGGACATGGCCCAGGTCATCAAGGAAAAGGCAGAAGAGGGCGTACCCGTCCTCTTTGAGGTGACCCCCGGATTGTGGACACAGGGGTTTACGCCGCGAGTGAGAGTTTAGCCGTCGTGCGTTGCTGTTGTTCGAACTCCATCGGGGAGAGGTAGGCCAGTGCGCTGTGGCGTCGCCTTGCGTTGTAGTACGTGAGCCATCGCAGGATCACCATTCGGGCCTGCTCCATCGTGGAGAACAGCGTCCTGAACAGAGCTTCTCGTTTGAGGCTCTGCCACAGGCTCTCGGCCAGGGCGTTGTCGTAACTGGAGCCGACCCGACCGGCGGGCAGGTCCAGCTGAGCGACCGCGAGCGCGCGGTGCAGGCGTGGCTCACCGGTGGCTCCAGCGTTCATGCGCTCGCCGAGGCCGCGCTCGCCGGTTCCGATCATGACGTGAAGCGGTTCCTGGAGAGCGACCTGGTCGGGGCTCAGCACTCGGACGACCTGCTTGCCGCCACGCAGATCTCCAGCCTCGGCGGACCAGCGGTCCGCGAGGCCGCGGACAAGGCGATCGAGGGCACGGCCGCCGAGCTGCAAACGTTCCTGCAGACCGGTTGGCAGTCGGCGCTCCAAACCGATCAGCGGATCGCGACGACCCGGATCATCGACCCGGCCACGGGCGCGGGCCGGGGTCTCCAGGCCGCCGGTGATGTCGCACTGCGCGGCAACGGCGACGACGTTCAGCGGTTCCTGACCGAGGGCCAGTTCACCGCCACGGATGCCGACGACCGGGTCAAGCTCGTCCAGATCCTCAGCACGGGCGGCTCCAACGTCCAGGCGGCTGCGCGGGCCGCGCTCAATGGCACGATCGAGGACGTACGCGACTTCCTCGCGGTTGGGCAGTACATCGCGCAGAGCCGCGACCAGGAGCGCGCGAGCATCGCGCAGCTGGCCCAGCAGGCGAAGGACGCCAGCGCCCAATCAGCGCAGGAGACGGTCGTCGCGACCGTGGCGAAGGACAAGGCGGTCCACGACGCGCAGAAGGCTATGGAGGCCGCCGCCCAGGCCGCGTCCGAGACCCAGCAGGCCGGCAACGACAAGGCCAAGGCCACGGAGGCCGCCAACAAGGCTGCCAGCGCGGCCGAGCGTGCCGGTATGGCGGCGCAGACGGCCGTCACTGCCGCCCGTGCTGCCAACGCCTCCGCCCGTAACACGGCTTACGCGGCCTCGAACGCCGCCGCTGCCGCTGCTGCCGCCCAACGGGCCGCCGCGCGTGCCCGTAGTTCCGCAGCCGCAGCCGCGGGTGATGCGAGCAAGGCCCACCAGGCACGGGTGGATGCCGATGCCGCCGCCGCAGCAGCCAAGATCGCCGCAGAGGCGCAGGGCGCGCTTGACCAGGCGAACCATGCCTCCACGAGCAGCAAGGACGCAGCAGGGGCCGCGTTGGGCGCCAAGCTCAACGCGGACGCGGCAGCGGGTTCCGCCGACCAGGCAGGTGCCTACGCCGACAGCGCTGGCGCGCAGTCGGCCAAGGCCAAGCGCGCCGCGGAGGCGACGCGCCGCCAGGCGGCGGAGGCCGGCCGCGCCGCCGCCGCCTCCCGGCAGCTGGCCGAAGAGGCCGCCGCGAAGGCCCAAGCCGCTACGGAGCTCCTGAAGTCCGCAGCTTCCCACGCGGCCGCGGCGGCCCAGGCTGCCCGGGACGCAGCTGACCACGCAGGTCAGAGCGCCAACGCCGCGCAGGAGTCGACCGACCACGCCAACGCCGCCTCCGGATTCGCCAAGGACGCCCAGAGCGCGGTCAACAAGGCCAACGAGGTCCAGGACTTGGCCCGCCGCACCGAGGCCGAGGACCTGACGAACCGCACCGCCGCCGCCACCGAGGCGGCCCGCAAGGCCAAGGCCGACGCCGCGGACAAGCAGGCGGAGACGGACCAGGCACGTCAGGAGGTCCAGAAGGCCAAGGCCGAGGCCGAACGTCTCTCCCAGGCCGTCAACCAGCCGGGCACCACCCCGGAGCAACTCGCCACCGACGGCCGCAAGCTCGCCATCCTCTCCCGGAAGATCTCCGGCACCTGGGGGCAGAAAGCCGCCGAAGCAGCCCTGTCCGGTCCGGACGCCTCCATCGTCTCCTACCTGAAGTCCGGACGGTCCGACGCCCAGGCGCAGGACGACCGCGAACAAACCCGGCAGATCTTCTACAACTCCGAGAACTCCGCCGTCCGCTCTGCGGCTTACGACACTCTCAACTCCGGCGACGCAGCCAAGGTCACTACGTTCCTGACCAACGACCAGTACGCAGCCGCCGCCCCCGACAACCGGGTGACGATCACCCGCCTCAGCGACAAGGCCGGCCCCGCCGTCAAGGCAGCCGCCGACGCCACGCTGCGGGCCAACACCCCCGAGGCCCTGCGCGACTTCCTCGACAAGGGCCTTGCGGACGCGCAGAGCGCCGACGACCGTGTCACCGCCACCCGACTCGAGGACGCCCCGTCCACCGAGCCCGAGCTCAAGGCCGCGGCGAAGATCGCCCTCGAAGGCCCCGTCCTGAATCTGCGTTCCTTCGTGGCCGAAGGCCAGTACACAGCCAAGCGCAAGGACCACCTGGCGGCCGTCCATATCGCGGACGTCACCGGCCTGATCGCCGAGGCCGCCGCGGCCTCGGCCACCGCCCAGCAGACCGCCGCCGAGGCCCAGCGCGTCGCCGCCATCGCCCGCGGCGCTGCTGCGGAGGCCAACGGCTACGCCGTCGCCGCCCAGCAATCGGCCAACACCGCCACCGAACAGGTCGCCAAGGCTCAGGCCGCCGCCGACGCCGCCCAGACTGCGGCCGCCAAGGCCGCCGGATCCGCCAAGACCGCCACAGCCGCCGAAACCTCGGCCCGACACGACGCAGCCTTGGCCACCTACTCGGCCAGGAGAGCCGAGCAATCGGCAGGCGCGGCTCGACGTTCAGCATCTGACGCATACGCCTCCGCCGCATCGGCCCGTGCATCGGCCGAAGCCGCAGGCAAGGACGCGACGGCGGCCCAGGCCGCCTCCGAGGACGCCTGGGGAGTCTACGAGGCCAAGCACGAAGCCGAGGAGAAGGCCAAGAACGACGCCCTGGCACAGGCACGTGCGGAGGCGGAGCGGCTGCGCCAACAGGAGGCCGCCGAGCAGAAGGCCGTTGACGAGCAGGCCGCTAAGGAGAAGCAGGACCAGATCTCGGCGATCGAGGAGGAGATCAAGAAGCAGAAGGACGCGAACGACAAGGCCAGCTTCATCTACCACCTTGTCTCCGAGAGCATCCACCTCACCCTCGACGTCATCGGAGGCGCCGGCGGAGTCATCGCGCCCGGGCTCGCCGACATCGCTGACCTGATCAACTGCGCCTACTACGCGATCGAGGGCCAGAAGGAGAAGGCGACCCTCTCCTGCATGGGCGCGATCCCGATCGCTGGCGACGGCGCGGCGATGGCCAAGTTCGTCCAGTGGGGCAAGAAGTTTGGAGACTGGGGCAAGAAGGCCGTCGAGTTCGTCAAGAAGCTGGTCACCCGGGCTCCCGCAACCTGCCCGAACAGCTTCCCGGCCGGTACGCCCGTCCTCATGGGGGATGGTTCCACCCGACCCATCGAGGCCGTTCAAACAGGCGACACAGTCCTTTCAAGCGATCCCGTCGCATCCCTGACGGGGCCACGACGGGTCGACGCCACCATCTACACGTCCGACGACCGCCGGTTCACGGACGTAACTCTGGCCGGGGGCGGCTCACTCACCGCCACCAATGGCCACCCGTTCTGGAACGCCTCCGAGCGTGTCTGGGTTGATGCCTCGCATCTGCGGGCCGGAGACTCTCTGCTGACCCCCTCGGGCCGGCAGGCGACGGTCGGCGCGACCAGGCAGTGGGAGGGCCTCCAGGCCGCCTACAACCTCACCGTCGCCGACCTCCACACCTTCTACGTGCTGGCGGGCGACACCCCGGTCCTCGTCCACAACTGCAGCACCGCGGTCGCACTTGGCTACCAGTGGACCGAAACCGCCAAGTGGGCCGAACAGCAAGGCTTCACGCACTTCATGAAGCCGGAGTTCTCGACTACCTGGAGAGGACACGTCCGGAAGGCCATCGATGATCCTTCGGTCGATATCCACGTCAGCATGAAGGGATTCCTGGAAAATGACTTCGAGAAAATGGCAGTGACTGGCCTCGGCGGGTCGGCGGCCAGCGCCACGGCCACCCAGGAGGAGATGTCGTGGATCGCCAGGACAGTGATCGGTGAGAGGGTGCCGTGGAGTAAGTTCAAGTTCTACAACGATGACGGGAAGCTGATCAGCGTCCCAGAACCGAAATGGCAAGAAGCCAAATGGCAGAAGGCCTGGATCTTCGAGTGGGCCGACTGACCTTGGTCCTGGTGGGCTGCCCGCTTCCGGTGGGACGACTACCGGAAGCGGGCAGCCCGCTTGAGTGCAAGTGGAGAGGGATACTTCCATGAACGACATGAACGGAGCGATCGGCGGTGACCCGTCAAGCGTCTCTGGGCACTATCCGGAGCTCGGCCGGTTCGAAGGCCTGACAGCCGCGATCCGCGCAACCGCCGCTGAACACGGCATCAGTCTCGGAGACGAACCCCGTCCGACGGTTGTTGACTGGACGCCACAGGTCGCGGCATTCGAGTCCCCCGGAAGGCGGATGAAAGTGAACGTCCTACTTGAAGAGCGCGGGTTCGTCATTTGGCTGGGCAGCGGCCGGGGACTGCTCTCATCCGCCAGTGGAACTACCGCTGACATTGTCGAGACTGCCAGGGTTATCGCAGCATGGAAGAAGGGGGCCACACTCAAGGAGCTTTCCGATAGCTTTCCCTTCATGACGTACTCAAGGCTGAGCCAGGGCTACGAGGACGGGAACCCGGAAGCCGTGATGTGGCACCTTCTCCTTGAGAATCAGGAATTCACGCAATACCGGGATCTCCTCGCTGCGCTGCACGCTGAGCCGCGTCTCGCGGAGATGTTCCCCTTCTTCTCGATGTGGACGCTACGCCTTGCAAGGGACGCTTACCGTGAACAGGCGGGTGAGCTGCTGATCCAGCAACAAGCTGACGGTTCCTACCTCCTATGGTCCTCGAAGGCCGAGGAAGACAAGAGGGAGTTCCGCCGGCTTGACGATCTGGTCGCCGCTGCTGTCGCCCTGCGGACCGTCCTCTGAGTAGCGTTGCAACCACGCTGTGGCGCTGCCTCTTCGTGCCCGAATGGGCTGTCGAGAGGTGGCGCTGTCGCGTTCGAGGCCGACGCTGTCGAACCGCCGCTGCCGCCGTCCCGGCTGGGCCGCACCGCCTACCGGCGCGGGTCTGCGAACCCGAACGGTTCGACCAGCGCGTTGCGGGCCGATGTCCTCGGTGCGCTCGGCGTTCTCAAGGTCGCCACCGCCGATCAGCTCCAGCGGCTGCTGCGCCCCGGGGCGGTGTCGAACACCGTGATTCGGCAGGCGTTGCGCGATCTCGCGTTGCACGGCCTGGTCGCCTCCGACGGCAACACCCGGGACCGGCGCAAGACGTGGCGGCTGGAGGGCACGGCCGGACTGGAGGCGGCCGGTCAGGTGCTCGGCCTGCCTCGCTCCGACATGGGCTCCACGGCCCGGGGCGCAGGCCGGTCCGGTGCCCAGCATGCGATGGCCGTCAACGAGACGATCGCCGCGTTCGTCCTGGGCGGCAGCGCGTCCGGGGCCGCGGGCGGGGTGGGCACCGTGACCGACTGGTCGACCGAGACCGAGTTCCTGCTGCCGGGCGGGCGGCGCAAGGTGCGTCCGGACGGTGTGTGGCAGGCCCCGGAGGTCGGGGTGCCGGTGCTGATGGTCGAGGTCGACCGCTCCACCATGGCGCCGGAGCGGGTCGCCGCGAAGTTCCCCCGGTACCGCGAGCTGTTCCGCACCAAGGTCCGCGGCAACGACCCGGCCCTCTACGACCGGGAGCCGGCCGACCGTAGGGTGCACTGGTGGCGTCGTACCTGGCCCGGTCACACCCGTGCCGGGTACCCGCCGGTCGCGCTGGTCGTCACCGACGCCGGACCCCTCGCGCTGGCCAACCGGCAGCGGGCCGTCGCGGACCTGTCCGTCGACTGCTGGCGCGGCCGGTGGTGCAGGGAGGTCCGTGACTACAACGACGACGGCTGGCGCGAGTACGACGACGCCGTGCCCATCGTCGCGACCACCCTGGAGCTGCTGGCCGAACACGGGCCGCTCGGGCCGGTGTGGTGGCGCTTCGGCCGCTCGGGCCGGCACTCCCTCGTCGAGGCGCTGGAGAACCCGAACAACCGCACCGCCTACGACCTGCGCCAAGCCGCCCGCGAGGACGAGGAGCACAAGGCCCACCAGGAGCTGATGGACTCCCTGGCCTGCATCGACCGCGGCGACGTTCCCGAGGAGGAGAGCGCCTGGGAGTACGGCCGCCAGGGACAGATCGAGTGGACCCGCCGCCCCGGCGGCCGCTGCTGGCCCTGCCACCAGGACCGCGAGGAGCGCCTGGATCGGGAGGCCGAGGAACGGCTGGAGGCCGCCCGGGAGGCGAACGCCGCGCTGCGCCCGTGCTGGACGTGCCGGGGCTCGATCGGCGGGAAGGAGGGCTCGAAGCTGGAGCTGCGGGAGAAGGCGGGCCGGGACCGGCTGGAGTGCCCCGCGGTGCGAACAGGCCCGCGCCGTCAAGGACTTGGGCCCGCTGATGCTGCCGGTCCCGACCAAGCGCGAGCAGGTGGCCACGCTGGTCTCCACTCCGGACGATCCGTGGTGGGAGGAGCGGGTGCTGCACGCGAAGCTCCACCCGGCGAGGGGCCGTCGAGTGTGACCTGTTGGTCGTGGTGGGCGTGTTTTGGCCCTGGATGGCTGATTGTCTGGACC
The DNA here is from genome assembly GCF_044745805.1 of Kitasatospora sp. NPDC086801. Classification (NCBI taxonomy): domain Bacteria; kingdom Bacillati; phylum Actinomycetota; class Actinomycetes; order Kitasatosporales; family Streptomycetaceae; genus Kitasatospora; species Kitasatospora sp. NPDC086801. The sequence continues at coordinate 2,512 of NZ_JBIVAX010000075.1, read as the reverse complement.
TTTGGTTGTGCCTGTTGGGGGTGGTGGCAGGGGTTGGTGTGGGTCGGGGTTTGGTGACTGTGTGTGGTGGTGGCTGCCGTCCGGTGCCCCGCCGGCGCCGTCTCGGGGGTCGGTGGGGTGTTGTGGGCGGATTTTCGGGTGCGAATTCTGCTGGGTATTCCGTGTGGTTGTTTTGGCGGATTGGTTGCTGGTGGTGGTGTGAATTCGGGTTGGAATTGTGATGGCCGGGGGTGGTGGCGGGGTTGGTGTTCGGTTTGGTGGGGGTCGGGCCCGGCGTCGTGCGGGCCTGCTGCTCACCCTTCTCGGTGGTCGCCGTCGGGCGGCCGCCGTCCGGGGTGGCCGGGCCGCGTTCTCCCGGCCCGATGTCCGGGCCGGGTGCCGCCGGCCTCGGTGGCTCCCCGCTTCCCCGGCGCCTGCCTGCCTGCCTGCCCGCCTGCCTGCCCGCCTGCTGCGCCCGGCTCGGCCGTCGTTCTGGTCGGCCGCCAGGCCGGGCCTGCTGGGCCCGGCTCTGCCGTGCCGTCCCGCCGTCCGGGGCCCCGCCCGGGCCTCGCTGAGCCGCCGTCCGGGCTGCTGGCACCACCGTCCGGGACGGCTGGGTGGCCGTCAGGCCGGCGTGGAGGCTGCTCTGGTGGCGGCTGGGGAGTAGTCGGCGGGTTGTCGCGTCCCTTGTCGTGTTGGCCTGTCGCGATGGGGTGGTGTCGTGTGGTGTGACGTGGGCGGATACCCCTGATCCCCTGTGTGTGGTCTGGGCGCGACAGGGTGGGTGCGACAGGGTGCCGGGGCGGGGCCGCGGCTGCTGCTCGGTGGTGACGGTCGGGAAGGCCGGCCTTCTCGACGGCCTGGTGCTGGTGGTGGTGCTCGGCGGCCGGGTGGTGGGTGCGGGTGCAACGCGGTGTTGCACCCCGCTGCCCGGTCCGCCGGCCTCGGCGGCTTCCCGCCTGCCCGGCCGCTGCTGGGGCCCGGGCGTCGTCCTGGTCGGTCGCCGGGCCGTCCCGCTGCGCCGGGCTTGGCCGCGCCGTCCAAGCCCGTGCCCTGGAGGCCCTGGTGGTCGGTCCTGGCCGCCGTCCCGGCTGCCCTGGCCCCCTGGGCCGCTCTGCCGCCCGCTGCGCCCTGACCGTTCGTCCAGGCCGCTGTCCTGGTCCGGTGTTCGGTTTGGTGGTGCTGCTTCGGGAATTGCTGGGTTGACGTGGGGTGGGATTTTTTGGGCGGTCTGGAAGGGTGGTCGCCGTGTCGGTTTGGAGGGCCGTTGATGATCGGCGTTTGGTTTTCAGTGGCTCGGCGTGGCTGTTCACCGGGAGTGGTCGGGGTTCTTGTCCCTGGTCACGGCTGCGGTCAGCCAGGGATGGTGAACCGGGGAGCCGGGTGCGTGGTGAAGTGTCCCGCTGTATCGCGGTGAAGAGCCGACGCCGATCGTTATCACCGGCCTCGGGGCGCGGCTTGTGACCGTGCATCGAGAGCTGAGGAAGGCCCAGATCCTTCTACGGAGTGTTCTGTCTCCCGGAGCCCTGCGACCCGAAGACCCGGGCCACACAGCGATCGAGAAGATCACCGAAGGCTTGGGCTGAATCGATGTCAGGGGTCGGCAGCGTTCCCGCGTCGTCGATGGTCGCGATGAAGTCGATGTCGGCCCATCCGCCACGGAACAGGACGACCGAGAGCTGTGCGTCGCCGGGGCCTGTGATGAGGACGCCGATCGAGTCGGGTTCGGTCACCGAAGACCGGTCTGTTTCAAGGCGCTGTGGCCACGACGCGGCCTCGGCCCGCCAGGTCACGTGCCCGACTACCAGTCCCTGGCGCTCCCAATCTGCCCTGCGCTCGGCGACTTCGACGGCCGCGTGATCAAGATCGACGACTTGTTCCATGTACAGATCATGACGACCAGCAAGCGCATCCTCTACCTGTTTCAGCCGGCGCCGGCCACGCCTTCACCAGCACGACCGCACGCTCCAGCGCTTTCAGTTCCCGACCCGCGGTACGCAGTGCTCTTCGAAACCCATCGCTCAGCGCCTTCCGTTGTCGAGGACGAAGCCACTGTGCGCGGTGTCCGGGGGCGGTCGCTGGGCATGGGTGAAAGGGGCCCGCCACGGTGGTGAAGAGCGGGAGCCGAACGCTGCTGCCCGTGGTGGGGGGATCGGCGTCCGGTGAAACATCGGCTGCGGAGCTTCCCTTCGATCGTGTGCTGTCGTGCGGCGTGTCGGGATGAAACGGGGAGACGCAGGACAGCCTGCCGCTGAAAGGGGACCGCCGGCTCCGAGGGTTCGCGGGTCTCGTGCCGTCGACAGGTGGGGGAGCGGTGGTGGATCTGGATCCGCCCGGGCTGGTGCCGGACCGGCCTGCCGCAGTGGCCCGGGGTGAGCGGGAAGCTGCCGTAGCCCGGTTGATGGATCTGGACAGCCGGGGTGAGTTGACGACTGTTCAGAGGGCGGAATGAGAGATTAAGTCCGTTCTGTCGTCGCCTGAACGTGTGGCCTTGCCGCCTCCGGCAGATCGCGGGGCTGGCGCCGTGCTGAGG
>NZ_JBIVAX010000074.1:0-11961 GCF_044745805.1 Kitasatospora sp. NPDC086801 | reverse complement strand
AGGATGGATGTTGTTCATCTATCGGGCATAGCGTAATCAAAGCGACGTGACCATAAGCCATTTATGGGATCAGAGATCCCAAAACCCCCACTGAGCGGGCATTTAGGGATGTTCAGTGGTGATGTGCCGTTATTGAGGTTAACGACTTTTGGGACGACTCACCCCTTTGGGGCTCATTTGCGCGCTCTCAAGGGGTGAGCGGGTCGCCCGTTTGGTCCGCATGTATCGCTCAGATTCCGTCTGGTCTAGCAACGGGATAGAAGCATCCGATTAGCTAGGAATTTCCGGGTGTTTCAAGTCGTGTCCGTTGGCCATAAAACGGTGCAAGCCGCCTGAGGGTGACCCGCAGAAATCAACATCAAACGCCCACCCGGATCCCTCGCAGATAGGTGGGGTGGGGGCGTCGACAACACGTGGGCACAGGGGTCAGTGATCATGGAGTCGCGGCGCTCTGTGACCGCGCCCGTCCGTCCGGCATGGCTGACTGGCCCGCTCTGCGGCCAATTCGCGGCTCCGCTGCACGTCTTCCTCTCCGATGCCGCCGAAGCCGCTCCCACCACGCTGCGTCCCGGCGAGCTGGACGCCGTCGGGAAGCTGGTCGAGCGTGGGGCCGGCGACCGCGACACGTGCCGGGCGCTGCTGCGCCAGGGGGCATCCCCGTACGAACGGCAACGCCACAGGCTATGTGCGCGGCCAACCTTCTTTTTGTACAGGGGAGTTGTGGGTGTGCGGCGGAGGTGGCCGGGGCATGATCTGACAAATCCATGCCAGGTGTCGGCGGTGTGACGGCCTGGCACCTCCCCTCCCCGAGGAGTCCTCTTGGCGAACACCTTCCTGCGGCGGCTGTCCTTACCCGCCGCGCTCGCCGTCCTGACCGTGGCGGCTTCGGCCTTCGGCGCGGGCACGGCCCACGCGGCCGAACCGGGCGGCCCGTGCGACCCCCGCGTGACCCGGTCCGGGCTGTACGAGGTCTCGACCGCCGTCGTCGACCCGGTGCTCACGCACTGGAAGGGCATCACCATCGCCCCCGGCACCACCGGCTCCGTCGAGACCACCGTGACCGAGGTCCAGAACGTCAGCACCACGTTCAACGCCTCGACCGAGATCAACTCGGAGGTGGGCGCGTTCTTCGCGAAGGTCTCCGTCAAGGTCGGGTTCTCCGTCCAGACCAGCAGGTCCAGCACCAGCACGTGGTCCCAGAAGGTCACGCTGAACTTCTCCCGCCCCGGCGACTACGCGGTGTTCAAGGGCACAAACCGCGTCCAGGGCAAGGCCGACGAGTACGTCTGCCTCCCCCGCTACCCCCCGAACAGCGACCCCGGCGACGGGTACTGGGCCTACTCCTTCGGCTCCCACCCCACCTACAGCACCTTCGACGCCGAGATCGAGGGCACCGTCTCCTGCGACACACCGGTCTCCCCCGGCACCGTCCAGGAGCTCGCACGCAACAAGCTCGTCTGCCACTGAGCACCGCCCCCGCCCGGGACCGGCCGCACCCCTGGCCGGCCCCGGGCTGCAGCGGCGTGTGTGATCGCGAGGCCGGCCATGCGGTGCGGGACGCCGGTGGGGATGGCGGGGTTCTGGGCGGCGGTGCCGACCCGGCGCGGGTCGAGCAGCAGCGGCACCAGGTCCCGCGGGGGCAGGGCCGGGTTGGTGCGGGCGAGGTGGCGCACGGAGCCGTCGGGGTCGACGGCGAGGGTGGGGGCGAGCCAGTGGTCGGCGGAGGCGGTCTGACGGAACGCCGGGTCGGGGGCCGCGGCGGTCCGTTCGACGTCCGCGGGGTCGTCTAGCACCGCACCACAGTAGGGCAGCCCCCTGGGAAAGCTGCCGCGATGAGGGCGCGAAGGAGCTCCGTCAGACCTCCTGGCGGGGCTCCACGGTCAGTTGTTCACGAAGGCAGCGGGAAACGCCCTGGTCCGTACGTTCGAGTGGTCGTCGGATTCCGGTAGTCCTCCAGGCGGCCTGGCGATTCACCGCCGAGATCTCCGACCAGAGCGGCGACAGGCCGAGTCCTCCATGGAGGACTCGAAGCTCCCGAAGCGTTCCGCCGTGACTTGCTCTCCGGCCCGCCATAGAGCTTCGCACTCCCTGCAGATCCTGACGATCCCGCTCTGTCCCCGGGCCACGTACTCCAGCACCCAGCCCTGGTCACACCTCGGGCACCAATCAGCCATTCCCTGAGCTCCTTATTTGCTATGGATGCAAAGCGATCCGCAACGGTACGGCCATCCCGTTGCGCTCCGACCGCCGGTGCTGCCTGGGACCAGGACCAGTCCGCCGATTGACCCGCACTCATAGCCAGCCACCTCACCAAGGGCCCGTCTCCCACACCGGGAGGCGGGCCCTTCCGCACGCCCGGACGAAGAAGGAGACCGCGTTGCCATTGCTGCGCTACACCCCCGCCGCCGCCCGCACCCGGCGCTGCCTGGAACGCCGACGGGCCGACTCGGCGAAGCTGCGCCGGGTCCGCCGAGCGCTCGACCAGCTTGCCGTAGACCCGCGCCACCCAGGCCTGCGTACCCACCGCTACCACGCCCTGCCCGGTCACTCCGGCCAGCGGGTCTGGGACTCCTACGTCGAAACCGGTGCCGACGCCTGGCGGATCTCCTGGATCCGGGCCCGGCCGACACCAGCCGCCAGGAGCGCGAGGGCCAGGAAGATCCGGTGGTCACCGTGCTGCTGATTGGCCCGCACTTGTAGTAGCCACGTTGCCAGGCGCGCCTCCCCGACCGACCTGTCCGTGGAGGCCAGGCCGGTCCGGCCATCAGCGTACGGGCGGTTCAGACAGAGGCTCGCCCCGGCTCCTCTTCCAGTGCCCTGAAGAAGGCCCGCGCCAGACTCGTTGCTGATGGAAGCCTTGTGGTGCGTCAGGTTGGTCGGATGACGATGCAGGCGCTTGCGGCCGGTTCGGCGCCGCAGGTCGTACACGCAACCGCCGGCCCTCCCGGGCAAGAGGGCCTGCGTCTTCACGGGCACCGTCACGGTGGCCTCGACCCGGCTCTGGCTCAGTGCGTGAGCTGGTTCGGTTCCAAGGCATCGGCCCGTTTGCGCAGGTCTGCCGCAATGCCGTCCCAGGTCGGACCGTGGAGGTACAGGCTGTGCGCCGCCTCGCGCATCAGCGCCGGCTCGTCCGGCCTCTGGAGGAGCACGAGGCGATACGCCAGGTTCCGCACCCGCACCGGCAGACAGCCGTCATTCAGGTACGGGCACAGTTCTCGCAGCATGCCGAGGACCTCGTCCGCATCGGCGAAGGTCAGTTCCTCGATGAAGTAGTGCTCGTCGTGCTCCTCCTCGCACTCGGGCACCGGTCTGTACTCATCCCCGTAGAGACACCTGGCGTGCTCCGTCAACGTGTGCATGCCCGGCACCCTACGGTGCCGCGACCCGCAGAACAGAACCCGGTCCTCAGAGGGACCTGGACAAGGGCAGACATGAGCGAGATGGACGACCTTCGGGGCCGACCGGCCGCGCTGGAGGCGGAAGTCGACCGCCTGCGGGAGGAGTCCGCGGCCACGCGCACGATGGCGGCCACGGCCAACCGGGACAGCGCCGAGGTCCGCACCTCCCTGCGCGGGCACACCCAGGTGCTGAACGCGATCCGCGAGGACCAGATCGAGCAGCGCCAGGCGATGACCCGCCTCGCCGAAGCCGTCGGCGTCCTCGTCGCCGGACAGGCAGAGCACGGCCGGATGCCTGAGGAGCAGGGCCGGGCCCTGGAGACCCTGGTGACCGGGCAGACAGCGGTCCGGGAGGAGCTGCGCCGCCTGGGCGAGAAGCGTGAGGTGGGGACCGGGGGTGGCGGGCGGTTCGTCGAGGGCCTGTCACACCGGGCGCACCTCCGGACGGTCCTACCTGCTCGGGTTGGTCGGGTTGTCCGGTTGGGTGAGTGCGAGATCGGGTGCGAGGAGGCCTGATCCGTACTTGTCGGGGTTGTCGTGCGGTGGGCGCGCTGTGTTGCGCAGGTGGGCGACGACGCGTGGGGCGTCCCAGTCCGGATGGGCGGAGCGGAGCACGGGCAGTCCGCGGGCGCCGCTGATCAGCGCGGCCATCATGGTGCCGTGGGACAGGACCTGGTCGTCGTCGGTGTCCGGAGTGCCGGAGCCGGTGAAGTCCACGGCGGGCAGGCGGGGTCCGGTCAGCGCGGCGTCTGCCTGGACCCCGCTGTCGACCAGGGCGACGATCACGCCCTCGCCCGTGGAGCTCTTCCAGGCGATGGTGGCGTTCATGACGCGCAGTGGCCAGGGCAGCGGTGGGGTGTCGGGGAGTGCGGGGGCGGAGGCGGGACAGAGCGCAGCAGTCAGGGCGCTCTGGCCTGCCTCACCCGCGCAGGCTGCGAGACTGGGGACCATGACCCCTGACCGTCGCAGTCTTGGACTGTCCCTCTTCTCCGAGCCCGTCGCCGACGCTCCCGTGCCTGCCCAGTCCGGTGGGCGTCGGCTGTTGCCGGTTGAGCAGGGTGCGGACTTCCGCCAGCCGCCCGGCGAGACCGTTGCCGAACCCGCTCCGGTCCGGCGCCCGCTCGGGGCCGGTGGCCTCACCTTCTCCGACCCGGACCGGCAGATCTGACCGGCTCCGTTGGGGCGCCGCTGTCCCGTTCCAGTTCGTCGGTGTGGGCGTGTCGCTGACCTGCGGATAGGCAACATGCTGCGGACAGGGCGTGTGCCCTGGGCCCGTCCCACTTCAGGTTGTCGATCAACTGGGGATTGTGTCTGCGGACGCCCCGGTCACAGGACTACTGATACCAGTCGTCTCCGCCCTCTGCGAGCGAGCGCCCAAGGTAGTCCCGCAGGTCACGGGCCACCCAGCGGCGGCTGTCGGTCTCGTGCTCCCAGACGAAGACGTCTGGCCTCCGCGGCGTCTGCACGAAGGCGAACTGGTCGCCGCCACCGTTGTCTCCGAAGAACAGGAGAGCGTCGAACGGCATATACAGCTGGGCGAACGAACTGTCCGACCGGAAGTGGAGGTTCTGCTCGACGATCTGCTGGATGGCCCAGACAGTGTCCACGCTGTTCTGTCCGATGATCCCGTTGCTCTCCAGCAGCAGTTGCCTAAGCCCAGCCGACAGCTCACCCCCGAGCCTCCGCTCCGCCGCGGCCAGCACTGACTCGTCAGCGGGATCCCTGAATTCGGCGTCCGGGAACGCATCAAGGGCTACTTGTCTCCACATGATCCGGAAGTGTAGCCATCTCCAACGACAAACCTACGCGGGACGAAACACGCTCAGCGACAACACGGTGTGAGATGCCACCGCAGACCCGTCATCCGAGCGACAACCTCAAGTGGGACGGGCTACGAAGCGGACAAGACGCGCTGGTGCAGCGGCAGCCTGCGCCGGGACAGGACATCACCGCAGGCCTCTGACCTGCGGCGGTTGACTGGTAGGCGCACATGTTGAGATGTCGCGTATTCATTTGTGGGATTCGCGTCGTGACTACGAAGGGTGATGGGCTGCCGCCGTGACGTAGCAGCAATCACCACAGTTCCACGGTGGACACGACCGGCGTCTGCACCACCATGGACCTGCGCGCGCTGCTGAAACAGCGCTTGGACTTCCCCGGCTCTCCTGCGAGCTTGCCCGGGCGGTCGGTGTCACTGGCCGGCCCCAGGCCCGTCTGCGCTCGTTGAAGCTGGTGGTTTGTCGGCGGTCGGGCTCAGGGGGCGAAGGGGCCGAACACGGTCAAGGCGAGCCGGAGGGCCGGTGCCGGGGTGCCGTTGCTGCTGCCGGACGAATAGACCAGGCGCCGGCTCAGGTCTGCAGTCGCGAACAACCCGTCGGAGTACCCGAGATCGTGGCCGGTCTTGCCCCACACCACCGTGCCGTCCTGCAGCGGGATGGCCATCAGCCCGGCGCTGTAGCAGGCCCGGCCCTTGTCCGGCCCGAACTGGCAGTCACCGGGGTTGAGCGAGGGCACCAGCTGCCCGGCGGCATCGCGCGGCAGGGTGAGTAGGTCATGCAGTTGTTGCGGCGGCAGGAGTTCGCCGCCCAGCAGTGCGCGCAGGAAGCGGTCCAGGTCGGCGGGGGTGGAGACCATCGACTCAGGGTTGCCGCCCTGCTCGGAGACGTCCACCGGGGTGTCGGCGTGGTCGGTGAGGTAGCCGGCCAGGTGCGGGGTGGGCATCTGCGGAGCGCCCTCGGTCACTTCGGTGTGCCGCAGGCCGAGCGGCCGCAGAATACGGGCGGTCACCTCGTCCCTTATCGAGTGACCGGTGACCTGCTCGATGATCCGACCTGCCAGCCGATAGTTGAAACTGTTGTACAGCTGCTCGCTGCCTGGCGTGAAGACCGGCTCCGGCCACGGCGGGTTGGTGGGACGCAGCGTGCGCTGGATCACCTCGTCGAGCGACTCGACCATGAACCGGTCGGCGATCAAGCCATCGTTGTCGGTGACCTCGGGGCCCTCCACGGCCTGTGGCAGGCCGCTGGTGTGGTTGAGCAACTGCCGGACGGTGATCGGCGTCTTTTCGAAGGCGTCGGGCAGCACGCCGGGCAGGTACTGCTGGACGGTGCCGTCCAGGTCGATCCGGCCCTCGGCGGTGAGCTGGAGCAGCACAGTGGCGATGAAGGTCTTGTTGATGCTGCCGATCCGGAAGGACGCGTTCGGTGCGACCGGCTCGCCGCTCACCGGGTCGTCGTTGCTGCCCCGCCAGGTTCGCCCGTCGATGGCCACCCTGGCGACCGCCCCGGCTTTCGGATCCCCGGCCTGCGCGGCGAACGCCGCCCGCAGCGCACCGGCGTCCGGCCCGCCACCGCCCTGCGCCGTTCCGGCTGCCAGCGCGGGCGGTGGCACCGCGGCGAGTAACAGCCCGGCGAGGACGGGGGCGGCGAGGGCGGCGGTCCTGGTGATGGCCATGAAGGGCTCCTGGTCCTACGGGTGCGATCGGATTCGTTTCGATCCTCTCGGAGGCTCGACACTGTCGGCATCCGGGGACGTCCCCGAGGTTTCCCTGAGCGGCCCCTGACGGCGCCTCAGGGGTCCGGGATGTGCAGCGACTGAAAGAGTGGTCGATGGCTAAGAGCGGCGCCTGTCATCGCCGACCGCGCAAGGACCAGTCGCCATAACAGCTTGTTGACCAACGGGCTGGCCCAGTTTCGGCTGACCAATGTCGCTGCGCGCACCGGCCTGGGGCGGGCCACCGTGCACCAGACCTTTGTAGACGGCTGGCCGGCACCGTCCGCGGTGGCTCTGCCGACGAGAACGAGTCTGGTGAACAGAGCAACTGCGGCGACCGCCGCCGCTATCAGCATGGCGCTCCACCTCGAAATCGTTCTCCAGCTTGAGCTGCATCGGGAGCTGTCGGCCAACTTCGCTAGCACCAGCGCCGTGCCCCGAACGCAGTGTTCCGGCGTTCCCTCGGCGCGAGTGGTCGCCGGGTGCGTACCGACTCCACGGCGCGCCGACCTCCATGGCGACGTAGGCGGTGGTGGCCTGGGTGTAGCCCAGAGCCTTGGTGACGACCGGGGGCGGGGCGTGTTGGAGGTAGTACCGAAGGGCTGTCACCCGGGCCGATCGGGGGGAGGTGCCTGCTGCCTGGAGGTGTTCGCGGAGGGCGCCGGGGCTCATCGGTTGTCCGGCCTGGCGGCCGGGGAACAGCCAGTGGGCGCTCCGGGGGCTGGCCCGGTGCATTCGTCCGGCGGCCTTGAGGTGTGTCCGGATGAGGTCGGCGACAGGCTGGGGTAGCAGGGACGGCGGGTCGCCGAAGGCGATGGAGATGGTGGAGCCGTCGTCGGTGATGTGGTCCGTGGTGAGCCGGACGAGCCGGGTGACGGGCTGGGCATAGAGCAGGACGAGGGCCGCCGCGATCCGGGTGCGGAGCGGCAGGCCGTCGTCCTGGAGGACGCGTCGCAGATCCGTCGCCCGCCCGGCGTGGTCGAGCGAGGCGTTCCTGCTGCCGACGGCCTGCGGCGTGTGCTTCAGTTTCGGCAGGTGGCCGCTGTCCGTGCACCAGCGCAAGAACCGTCGCTGCGGCATGGTTCGAGTGGACGTGCCAGGCGTCCAGGTCCTCCTGGCGGCACCGGTCTGGGCTGCGGCCCCGGCCGGCCAGCCAGGTGAGGAAGCCCCTGGCCTCGTTGAACTGCCGACGGGCGTGGCTCGCCCGCGACGTCCCCAGGGGCTGCTTCTCCGCCCTCTCCCGCAGCCGGCGGAAAAGGCGCCAGGTGGCGAAGTGCTGCAGCAGCCGGTGGTGGCCGGGATCTTCGACACCGGCAAGCTGGTCGGACAGCCGCCGCTCGTAGAGGAAGATCTGGCGGTCTATGCGGGGAAGGACACCGCTGTCCATCAGCAGATCCCGTAGGAGCGTGGCTGTTCGCCAGCCGGGTGCTTCCTGCACGCCTTCGTGGGACAGCTGGACAGTGCCGGCGGCCAAGGCTTGCAGGAGCTCGGTCGCGTCGCGGCCGCGGAGCCAGAGCAGGCGGCTGCGGGGGCGGTCGGTGTCGCGCAGTACTTCGGCCACGGGTAGAAGGTCCGGTGGCACTCGGCCTTCGCTGTCGCCGAGAAGGTAGACGAGACGGTCGGCGAGCGTGCAGCGCTCGCAGAGCCGGCCCCACAGATCGCCCTCGAAACCGCAGCGGGCGCAGGTGAACACCTGGGCGATCCCGGCACAGTCCCGGCAGATGGGGCGGCCCTTGCTGTCGCGACCCGGCAGGAGCCGGTCGGATCGGCAGCTCCGGCAACGGCCGTAGGTGCGGGTTCCGCCAGCCGGCGAGCATCGCCTCGAAGACCTGTTCTTCCGGCCGCAGCATTGCCAACCCGCCGATCAGGTGCAGGTGGGCCGCTCCCGGCGGTGGATTCCCGTGCAGTGCCATTACTCTCCGCTCATCGCATCAGACGCGAGTTTTTCGCGTCTGATGCGATGGCGGGGCGTTTTCGCAGCTCAGTCGACCGATGGAGTGAAGGGCGGGAGCGAGGCGCCACCGGTGCGGTACCGTCGGCAGCGGCTCCTGCCGGGCGCGATGTGCCAGTTCAGCAGTCCTCAGGGCAGCTGCGAGTGGGCCGCCGACTTCGCGGATCCTGCTTCTCGCCGCCACGGCATCCGGTGCCAGCCAGCTGCCGGCCAGCTGCCGGGCCGCGCCCGCGGTGCCGCGTGACCAGGGCCGAGGCTCGGCAGCCTGGATTGATTGAATGACAGGAGCTGGGTGTCATTGATTCATGCTGTATCAGACGCCCAGCCTTGAGCCTGTCGACCATCAGGTCCTGGAGCAGATCAGCTCCATGCGCGACCAGCCGCGGTAAGCGGTTCAGCAGGCCCCATGAAATGGACCCTCGACCTGCGCAAGGCCCTCACGGCCAGTGCCATCGCGGCCTCGAACACCATCGAGGGCCATTGGGCCGACGCGAGGGACGTCGTCGACCTGATGGATGGCGAGCGCGAGGTCGAGGCCAGCGACGAGAACAAGACGGAGACCCTGGCCTACCAGCAGGCCATGACCTACATCCAGTCCCTCCACGATGCCGCTGACTTCCGCTACAGCAAGGAACTGCTCAACGCCCTGCACCGGATGCTCCAGGGCCACCATCACCCGCTCAAGACCGCCGGGCAGTGGCGCAGGACGGCCATTCGGATCACGGGCCCCGGCGACGACCTCGCCACGGACTACGAGGGACCGGACCCCGAGCTGCTGCCCGGTCTGATGAGTGAGTTTGTCGGCTGGCTCAACGATGGCGACCTCGAAAGCCACGTCCTCGTGCGGGCCGCGATGGCGCACCTCAACCTGGTGAAGATCCACCCCTGGTCGGACGGCAACGGCCGGATGTCCCGCTCTCTGCAAACCCTCCTGACCGCCCGGGGCGGAGTCCTCGCCCCCGAGTTCTCCTTGATCGAGGAGTGACTGGGGATGCCCGGCAACACCTGGGACTACTACAAGGTGCTGCGCGAGGTCGGCGGCCCGGTCTGGTCACCCCAGCGGGACACACTGTGGTGGATCAAGTTCAATCTCCTCGCCTACCACCAGCAGACGCAGCGGGTCCAGCGCCGCGCAGTCGAAGGGCCGTCACTACGTTGCCGGGCCCCGTTTTCCGCGGAAGGTCCTGGAAACCGCCCAGCGGCACCACACCATCGTCAACCCGTATACCGCCGAATAGCAGGCGGTCCGCGATCGGTACGGAGGCCGGCCTCCTCCGGGGGCCGGCCTCCTCGGCTTCAGTGTCGGGTGTTCAGGTGGCTCCGGCGTGCGGTGACGAGGGCACGCCAGCGGTTGCGGACGGTCTCCTCGTCGTCGAGCCACAGTGTGGTGGACGGTGCGGGCAGCGGCAGGCCGGCCATGTGATGGGCGATGTCCAGGTAGTAGGCGAAGTCGCCGTTCGCGGTGGCGTCGCGCAGCCGGGCGATGGTGGCGGCCAGGTCGTCCTCGTCCCCCGGGGCGGCGGCGCTTCCATTGAGGACGCCCAAGTAGCCCTCGGCGCCGTCATCTCCTGGTACGGCCGCCAGATGATGACCGCCCGGCGTGCCGGGGACCAGCAGCGCCTGGAGGAGCTGGCCGGGCGGCTGCAGGTGTGCGGCGAGGACCGGGAGCGGCTCAGCGACGCCGGGCCCGGGGAGATCGTCCGGATCACCGAGCTGTACACCGAGCGGTTGAAGGTCCTGGAAGCCGACGAGAACAACTAGCTAAAGGCTGTCCCGTATATCGACAGCTGAGGTCTCACGGCATACTGGCGCTCGGTGTTGACCTTGTTCGACAGTAGGGGCGTTCGTGGTTGAGCTGCGGTGCGAGGCGGTCCGTTGGGTGGACGATGAGACGTGGCCGGGAGTGGTCGAGGTTCAGTTCACGGACGCGGCAGGAAGGCGCTGGTCACTGGTCGACAAAGCCCCGATCTTCGCGGCGGCGGACGAGCTCGGCCCGGACTCGGTCTTTCCGGTGGAGGTCACCGTCGCCTGCGTGGTCGCCGAAGGCCACGGCCTGTCGGAGGGCAGCCGGGTCGTCACTATCTCCACCTCGCCGCATGGCGTCACGACGCTGGACGGACGCGAGGAATTCACGGTGAGCTGGCACCAGCTCATCCGCTGAGCGCGAGGTTGTGGAGCCGTGCGATGTCGAGCATGGCGTGGTGCACGCCGGCTCCGCGCAGGCGGCAGTCACGGAGGATCTTCCAGTTCTTCATCCGTGAGAAGACGTGTTCGACCCGGGCGCGGGCCCTGCGGTGGACGGCGTTGTCGGCTTCCTGCTCGGGTGTGAGGTGCTCCTGACCGCGACGGCGTCGGTGCGGGATCAGGGCCCCGGTGCCCTGGTAGCCGCCGTCGGCCAGGACCGGGGAACCGCGGCAGGCACGGTCGACGCCCGATTCGGCGGATGCCCGGCAGTCGTTGCGGTTGCCGGGCAGCGGCAGGCCGACGGCGACGACCAGCCGGCTGTTGGCGTCGATCACGACCTGCTGGTTAATGGAGTAGCGGTAGTTCTTGCTGGAGGCCGCGATCGTCCGGTCCCGGGTGGGTACCAGTGTGCCGTCCACGATCAGCACGGTGTCCTGCCGCGGGCGCCGAGCGGGCGAGATCGCCAGCAGCGGCGCGAGGCGGTCCAGCACTCGGTCCGCGGCTGACTTCGAGACCCCGAACAGCGGCGCGACCTGCCGCAACGTCAGGTTGGTCCGCCAGTACGTGGCCACCAACAGCACCCGGTCCTCCAAGCTGAGCCGCCACGGCCGGCCGCGCTGACCGTCACCGCCACGACGGCGGACCAGCGTGACTAGCTTGCGGAACTGCGACTCGCTCAGCCCCGAGAACGGCTCGGTCCACATCGGGTCGCTCGCCGAGATCACCCCACTCATGCCGTGACCAACGCGGAACCTGGCCAGCAGTTACGGGACAGCCTTTAGGCCGTGTCCTGCCGATCACTTGAGTCGTTGATGCGACTATGGGGAGTAGGGGTGATCTGAGAGGGCGGAATGAGAGATTAAGTCCGTTCTGTCGTCGCCTGAACGTGTGGCCTTGCCGCCTCCGGCAGATCGCGGGGCTGGCGCCGTGCTGAGG
>NZ_JBIVAX010000073.1:0-16828 GCF_044745805.1 Kitasatospora sp. NPDC086801 | reverse complement strand
CCCACTGGAGACGTCGTCATCAAGCCCGTTCCCAGGCCAGTCACTACAGACGCCAAGCCGCGACCCAAGCATGATCGTGATCTACAGCTGGAGTAGTAGGCGGCGTACCCGGCGATGAGCTTCTCGTTCATGAGAATTGCCTCTCGTGCGATCCGAAGCGAAGACCGAATGATCTGCGCTTTATTTCTTCTGGCAGTGGTAAATCTGTCACAGGCCGGGCGGGTTGTCGATGCCGCCAAGTTTCACTTGTTTAGGCAGGATGCCTATTGAGCTGCGAAAACCCGACAGGAAGGCAAAAATTAGCTTACCTTGAGACTCGGTCACGCCCCAGAAGAATCCTGGTAGGTGCGGCCGGAAACGCGACGGTGCGGTTCCCCGAGAACCACGGGGAACCGCACCGTTAAATTGCCTTCAGTAGGCATGGAAAAGCAGCAGGACAATGAGCCTGGCCATGCTGTCGGTTAAACGGAGAATCCGCTCTTCACCGCCGGGCCAGGCCGGCAGGAGGGAAGTGCGCAGCCTGAGCGGGCCACGCGCAACGAGCCGGTCCGTCCGGCCTCACGCCCCTGGACAGAGGTGGCATGTGTCAGGACCCAGTGGTGATCCAGTCAGTGGGGATCAAGGCCGCGCCGCCACGCCAATTCTCGACAACGGCTTCGCGGAACCATTCGTCGCGGAGGTTGACGTGATCGCAGACAATGACCTGTAGGCCTCCCTCGTTGCGGGAAACGGCCTGGGAGATCAGTGCGAAGTAGGCGCGTACGGCTTCCCAGTCGGCGTCGAGAACGGTGTCGGCGTCATGGACCTCCTCTGGGAAGAACGCCTGTGTGGGCTGGTCCAGCATCAGAAAGCCGGGCACGGGCCGGCTGTGCCGGTTGAAGAAGGTGTGCAGTGCCAGGTGGGCGACAAGGTGATAGCCGATCCAGTTCTTGGCGCTGCCGATCCGGGTCAGCGGGCGGCGGCCTGCTGGAGTCCGCAGCACGACATTGAGCAAGGTGAGGCTGATGCGGACCTCGTCAGCCGTGGCAGCGTGTTCGAGTCCAAGCGCGCGGGCCCAGTCAGTCATGAGGTCGGCGACCTCATTGAGACGGTTCTCGGTCTCGGCGCCGACCTCGTCGGAGTCGACAAGGTTTTGGAGGGCTGCGGCCTGTTCGGTGAGCCGGTCCGCGCTTCGCTGGAGTTCGGCCAGGCCGTCTTTTCCTTGGGTGCTGGTGCGCTGGAGTTCCTGCAGGATCCGCCCCTGGATGTGGGCCTGGCGTGTGCGCAGGTCCTGAGCCTGTCGCAGTTGCCGATCGCTGGTGTTGATGGCCTCGAGGGTCGCCGCGTTGCTGCGCAGTCGTGCCTGGATTTCGCGGGCCTGGCCGTCTAGCTCTTCCCGGTGGCGGGTGCGCCCGGGCTGGAGCGCGGACAGGTCCTCGAGTTCGCGGTCCAGCCTGCGTGTGAGGGCCTGAAGTTCCGCGATCTGTGGGTCCGGTACGGGGAGCTGTTGCGAGCACAGGGGGCAGGTCTGAGCGTCCGCGTTGTCAGGGGCCATGCCGAGCAGTCCGATGGGCTTGAGGCGGCTGAGCTGGACGTGCAGTTCGCCGGTCAGAGCTGTGCTTTCTTCGTGCCAACCGTCGAGGATCGCCCGGGCGGTGTTGACTTCCTGCATCTGGTCACGCAGTTGTCGTCGTTCGGCGGCGAGGCGCTCGCGGCGGTCGTCCTGGCCTGGCAGTGAGGGCACTGAGGGGGCTGTTTCAAGGGCTTGGCGGAGCGAGTCGTCGAGTGCGGCGGCAGTGAGGGCTTCCGGAACATCAGCGATCAGGCCGCCGTCGGCTGCAAGGCGGGCAAGAGCGACGCGGTGGGCTTCTCCGTCTTCCACACGACGTCGGGCTTCCTCGATCTGCTTGTTGACCCGGCGGAGCGCCTTGTTCGTCTCGGCAAGTTCGTGGCGGCGGGCGGCCTGGTCGGGGCCGGCGGCGCCGAGGAAGTACGGCAGGGTGTCCTTGATTGTCTGGGCGATTCCGGGTTCGCCTTGTCGGTGGAAGAGCAGGCTCTGGTTGGCGATCTCGTTCTGCTTCTGCAGGCACAGCAGGACTGCCTGGGCGCTGGAGACATCGAAGGCACTGCGTCCGGCGCCGGGCGGGGGTTGGAAGCGGAAGTCCTCGATACCGATACGGGCGCTGAGTTCGGCACGGATGGCGGCAGCATCGGCGTTGACGTGCATCTGGTCGGCCGTCGGGAGGTCGAGGGTGTGGTCGCCGATGACGAGCATGGCCTTGTTCGTCGATGCACCTGTCGGGTTGGGCCGGCCCAGGAAGAGCCGAGTGGGACCGACCTGGACGAGGAGGGCGTACCAGCCGGTCGTGTTGGTGATGACTCCGTCTGGGAGGGTGAAGATCTGCCGGCCCAGGCAGTACTCGACGATACCGAGCACTGCGGACTTTCCGGTCTCGGACTCTCCGGTGAGGATGTTGAGGGCTCCCGGGCGGAAGCGGATCACGCGGGGGTCGGGCCTACCGTCACGGTGGTAGAGGGCGAGGGCGAGCAGGTGCATGGGAGTGACAGGCTCCTTCGACTGGCTAGGGCCGGACGCCCAGGAGGGTGAAGACAGTGGCGGGGTCGGTTGCCGCGAACCAGCGGCCTACGAGGGTGGCGGCCCGCACGCAGGTAGTGGTCTCCTCGCCGTGCTCGGCCTGGTTGGGCTTGGTGGGCTTGCGGGTGGTCCGGATGCCGGTGTGGGTGAGAGTGAGGGTGGCGTGGCGGAT
Source organism: Kitasatospora sp. NPDC086801 (assembly GCF_044745805.1). Classification (NCBI taxonomy): domain Bacteria; kingdom Bacillati; phylum Actinomycetota; class Actinomycetes; order Kitasatosporales; family Streptomycetaceae; genus Kitasatospora; species Kitasatospora sp. NPDC086801. Next base: position 14,081 of record NZ_JBIVAX010000073.1, on the reverse strand, counting down.
CCCGAAACGGATGCAGTCCTGGGTGTAGGTATGCAGGGCCGGTGCGCGCTGGGGGAAGGCGGCACGGATCAGGGCGTGATCAGCGAGCCATCCGGCAAGTTGGGTGCGGGTGTCGCGTGGCAGAGCGCGGCGGGAGTCGGGAGGCAGGATCAGGGGGAGGGCCAGGAAGGCGGTGGGCCAGGGAAGGGCCGCCTCGGCCTCCGTGTGCGCGGCACTGTGCGCGGCGGCACAGTGCGCGAGAAGGTAGGCGCCGAAGGCCGGGTTGAGAAGCGCTGCTGTCTCAGGCAGTTGCGGCTGGGGCGTGGGCACTGACTACTCCCCTGGGCCGGTGGCGTTGTCGGGTGCGCCCAGCAGTTCTTGGAAGTTGGGGTGCCAGCCGAGCGGGTTGAGTTCTTCGTGGGCGTTGTCGGCAAGAGCGTGCAGGGTTCCTCGGGCGATCCACCGCTTGTCGACCTGGCGCAGCTTGATGCCATGCGCTGCGGCAAGGGTTTCCTCGAGGATGTTCTCGCCTACGACCTCCGCGTCGTCTCCTGCTTTCCCCGCTTCGAACCGGTCGGCATGCTTGGCAAAGATGATCTTCCATTCCTGGCGCAGGTCGGTGTCGAACTGGGCGAGTTCGCCTGGAGTGACGTGGTGGCGGTAGACCCAGCGTGAGCGATGAGCCCAGGCGTGGTGGAATTCACCCATGTGTGCGCGGATGCTGCGGTTGCCGAGTCCGACCATCTTGAGCTGGGCAACGAAGACGCGGTCTGCGTACCGATTGACCTCTTGCTCGGTCAGATCGTCGAGGCTGTCCATGATCGGCAGCGCGGTCTGGGTGTACTTGCCGAACACGTAGTCGATCTGGGTCCGCAGTTCCTCGGCGGTAACTGACAGGCGCCGCCCGGGCGTGGCATGGTCGAGCATCTCGAGAGACACCGCCCACCACCAGCCTTTCAGCTCTTTGAGGATTTCCTGGCTCTGCTGGTCGTGCTTCCAGATCCCGACCACTTCGCGCAGCGTAGAGTCGACCTCTGACACCCGCGGTGCCTGGTCGTCCAGGATGACGGCACCGACGAGGGCAGCCCGGGTTGGTGAGCTGAGGGCCATGAAGCGGGCGCGCCAGTCGCGTGTGGTCTTGGCCCCGTCGGCATCGCTCGCCACCGCTTCCAGGGCGGCGAGGGCGCCGTCGACGTCTCGGGTGTCCTGCTTGAGCTTGGCCAGCAGGCTTCCTGGCGAGATGGTCTGGGTGGTAACGAGGCGGAGCATGGGGATCCGGCCGGGAGGCAGGTGGTCCAAGGCGTCGCACCAAGAATTGATTGACCGCCAGAGATCTGCGCTGGTAAGCCCGAGTTCACCGGCGTGGCCGTGGTGTTTGGATTGCACCAGCTCGACGGGAGTGTCCTGGTGGAGGATGTCGATGTCGTCGAGCATCTCCATGCGGAGCTCGGCTTCGGGGTCTTTGAACCACCGGCGGGCGAGCTCTACCAAGGCCCATTCGCACTGGTAGAGGTAGCCGACCATCTGCCCGGCCGCCGAGTGCGGCATCTTCTGCGTCACGATGCGCGCCACTATAGATACGAACCGTCATCAACGGCAAGAGAGGTGGACGCGGCGCTGACTTGGTGCCATGCCCCAGCGCCGGAGGCCTTGATGGCGCTGCGCGGCCCTATCCGCTGTGGCGTGGAGACCGCCGCCGAGGGCCAGATTCAAGGCTGTCGCCCATCGACGGGGGCCTCTCACTTCGTCCGAAGTGCGGCAGCAAGCCCTGATTCACCGCTCAGTTCATGCTGTTGAATTCGACGGAGAGGGCCATGGGTGCGGTGGCCGCCGTCCTTGAGTAGTGCTCCTGCAGGGCATTGACGAGGACCCGCTCCTGCTGGGCCTGGCTGGCTCCGGTGTCGGCCACCTCGCAGGGGGACGACAAGCTGAGGGCCTACAGCTCGACGTCGAGGCCGGCGGCGCGGCGCCCGTTGTCCTTGAAGTAGTACTCGCGCAGGTTCTCGGCGAGGATCCGCTCCTGCTGGGCCTGGGTGGCGCCGGTGTCGCGGGCCGCGTACAGCTTCTTGGCGACGTCGCCGGGCATCTTCTGGGTGATCGTGCGGGAGCGGGGGTCGTCGGTGGAACCGCCAGCCGCGCTGTAGCCGAAGGTGCCGCCGATGTGGAGCATGAAGCCGTTCTTCTCCGCGTCGCGGCGTACCCGCTGGCGGACCTTGGGCTGCCACTTCGCGCGGACGACCTGCTCCACCTTCTTCTCGTTGGCCTTGGTCATCACCGGCTGCTCGCCCTCCTTCAGCGCCCTGGCCCAGCGCTGGGCGGTGCGCACCGAGGTGCCGGCGGCCTTGGCCAAGGCCTTGGTGTCCTCCTTGGCGACCTTCTCCCACAGGAACTTCACCCGGGTACTCAGGTGCACCGGGATCGGCTTGGTCCGCTCCGCGCGCTCCAGGCCCTCGTCGATCTCCCCCATCGGAGTGTCCTTCCTCGTGATGACGACGTTCGTGGTAACCGGGTGGCCGGCTCGGCCGCGGTCAGCGGGCCCAGCCGATGTGGGTGAGCCGCCCGCCCTGCTCGGCAAAGTCACGCCGGGAGACGGCCTCCTCCCGGGCGTACACCGGCGGCAGCACCAGGTCCTCGCGGCCGTCGCTGGTGGGCACCTCGGCCCACACCGTGTCCTGGTCGTCCAGCAGCACCGCGGCGTAGTCGGCACTTGGTGCGGCGGCCGGGGGCAGGAGTTCGACCGACTTGTTGCGCAGGTAGGTCTGCAGGTTCTCGTCGTGACGGGTGTGGAGGTAGCCGGTGGCGTCCTGAAGGTTCGCGGCGAGGAAGGAGGCGCGGCGCAGCAGGCAGCCGAAGCACACTCCGCAGTGGGTGCGCACGGGGATGCGGTAGCTGCGGTGCCCGGTGTGGGCGCAGGAGTGGGTGCGGCTGAGGAATTCGGCGGCCGGGGCGGGGCCGATGAGTTCGGCGGCCTGGCGGAACATCTCGCCCTTGGTGCAGGTGGCGAAGGGGTTGTGGATGTCGGCGTGGGCGCCGGCGTCTTTCGCGATGGCGGCCAGGGTCTGCAGGAACAGGGGTGGGTGGTGCGGGTGGACAGGGCGCCGCGCTGGTCGGCGGTGAGGGGGATGTTGAGTGATGCGAAGCCGTTCTCCGGGATCCACAGCGGCACCCCGTCGACGGCTGCGGCGGCCAGGCCCAGGGCGAGGAACAGCAGGGAGCGGGTGCGGGTGGAGTACTCGTTGGGCAGTTTGGTGCCGTCGGGCCGGCGGGCTTTGCGGGAGAAGCGCAGGGGCTGGTGGTGTTGCGGGGGGCCGTCGATGAGACGGGCGATGTCACCTGCGGTGTCCTTCTGCAGGGGTGAGAGGTTGATGGCGCCGACGTGGGACAGGAGCAGGTGCCGGTCCGGTCCGAGGTCGTGGCGTGAGACGAGGGCACCGACGGCGGAGTCGGCGCCGCCGCTGAGCAGGACCACGCGCCGTATGCCGGGATACGGGGTGGCCCGGACCGTCTCCTGCGGTGCGGGAGCGTGGTGGAAGTCGATCGACCAGCGGTCGCCGGACAGGAAACCCAGGAGGTCTTCAAACCGGTCGCGGATGGCGTCCCAGCGGGCCGGCTCGTAGACGGGCACGCTCAGCTCGAAGGAGCGCCGGGTCCGGTTCGAGCGGGCGGCGGGCCGGGGAGTGCTGCGGTCGGCGGCGTAGACCAGAGCGGCGAGGCGGACCAGTTCGACGTTGGGTTCGGGCACCGGCCCCAGCGCTCCCAGGGACGGCCCGAGGGTGGAGAAGAAGGAGACGCCTGGGCCGGGGGGCCACCAGAACGTGGTGCCGGCGGGGCTGGGTTGTGAGGTGTCGGCGTCCAGCTTCAGGGTGTAGGCGGGCATCAGGGCTCCATCCAGATGGACCGCATCGCCCCGATGCCCTCTTCGACGGCCCGGGTGATCTCGGCGGTGCTGGGTCCGGTGATCGTGAGGGAGGCTCGGTTGCGAGCAGTTGGCGCTCGCCGTCCGCGGTGGCCCAGGCGGGACGGGATCCGTCGTTCATCTTCGCCGCAGTCTCGCTGACGACCGCCTCGAAACTGATGCCCACGCCCTGACGGAACGCCAGAGGCACCGCCCCTCCCCCACCGCCGCTAGCCACCGCAATCAGACCGCCGCGAAACCCTCCCGCCATGGAACAGTCGCGCGATTCCCCTATCAAACTCAGCACCCAATACCGAACTCACCTACGAGAAATCAGTGCCACCCCAGAGGAAACTGACCCCCGGCCAGCAACCACGACACCACCCCACGACACGCATCCCTGAACATCAATCAAAGCACTGACCTGCGCAAATACAGCAATATATATAGGCGTTCCAGCAACACTCACGTAGTTTCATGCCAACAACCGAATCCCGAGGTCAGGGCACTCCAGGACTGGGACTCACGATCGCCACCACCACATCACAGCAGCTCAGCCCCTCCCCATCACAAGCTCAAAAATTCCAGCCCAACCTACGGAATCCACTACATCAGAGGGCCACTAAACTCCAGTCAAAACAGGTAACTCACAGGGGACGTGCTCGACGTGGAAGGCCACCGCTTGGACGTGCATGCGCTGCCACTCGGCGGCGCGCGGGTTGAACGCCCGAGGCTCGACGGTCTGCAGGATCTGCTGAGCGTGGTGCTGGGCACCGCCCTCAGCCTGCCCGACCTCGGCGGCCGTCCTCTGTCTCCTGCGTGGCTGCTTGGAAAGGTTGGGGCTCGCCGTGGTTCGGCGGAACAGGCTGCCCTGTGCGTTCGATAGCGGCTGTGGAGACTGTCCGGGACGGGGATGCTGTGGCAGCCAGGCCGGCGAAGGCGCGCGCCACCGCGGCCACCGCCCGTCGTGTTTTCCCTGGGCGTTGAGTGTCAGTGACTCCCGCGCGAGGGCGTGGGCAGTCTCGGCTTCTGTCTCTTTTTCTGTCTGTTCAACGCGAGTCGGTCGTTCTGGATGGGGAGGGCTGTCCGGACGAGGGCCTCGTCTGTGCGAGCCGCCGCAGCCTAGTCGGCCCGGTCGGCGGGGCAAGCGCCGGCCACCATGGTGGTGGCCGGCGCTTCGCTCGTGCCGTTCAGCGGGCGGCGGGTTGGGGCGACGGGTCGCGGGTCCGGTCAGCCAGCGACGGTCTCGGCCTTGTGTCCGTGGAGCGCGTCCAGGAGCGCGGTCTGCTGGTCGGTCAGCTTGCCGTCGGTGCGGGCCGCCACCTGCTTGCGCAGCCAGGTGCCAGGGGCGGGCGGCGGCCGGGGCGGCTTTCCCCGGCGGCCGGCGGTGGGCGGCCCGTCTGGGTCAGCCGAGCGAGTCCACCAGTTCGGCGATCGCCTTCAACGGCTGGTGGGCCGCGAGTTCGGCGGCCAGGGCGGCGGCGTTGGTGCGGTAGGCCGGGTCGGCCAGGACCCGGTCGACGGCCTCGCGCAGTTCGGGTTCGCCCGGACGTCCGGTGCGCAGGTCGATGCCGACGCCGCGCCAGGCCACCCGGGCGGCCACCTCGGGCTTGTCCTCGCTGCCGCCGGCGACCACCAGCGGTACCCCGAAGGCCAGCGCGGTGTGGACACCGCCGTAGCCGCCGTTGCTGATCAACACGTCGGCGTGCGGCAGAAGCCGGTCGAACGGCAGGTAGCCGGCGGCCCGTACGTTGTCCGGCAGGCTGCCGCCGAGCGCGGTGGCCAGCAGTTCGGGCCCGTCCGGACGGACGGTGGCCGCGACCACCAGCACGTCGGGGCGCTCGGCCAGCGCCCGCACCGCGGGGACCAGCAACTCGGTCAGGTCGTCGTTGGCCAGGGTGCCCTGGGTGACCACCACGACCGACCGGGCCTCCGCCAGATCCGGCCACCAGTGCGGCAGTTCCGCCTCGCCCCGGCTCTGCAACGGCAGTGCGCCGATGTAGCGCAGCGAGGCCGGTGCGTCGCTGCGCGGGTACTCGAACCCCGGGACGGTCAGCTGCAGGTAGTGGTCGGCCCCGGTCACGAGGGCGTTCGCCCGCGGCCCCGGCGGCAGTTCGGCCCCGACACCGGCGAAGACCTCGGCCGCGTACCGCCGCAGCGGCTCACCGCGCCGCGCCGCCTCGGCGTTCAACTCGCGGTTACGGACCAGCCCTTCCGGTCCCGCCTGCGGCGCCAGCGCGAGCCCGAAAGGCGCGGTGTCGGCACTCTGCAGCATCGGCGGGGCCACCCCGATGCTCACCACCGCCGGCCGCTCACCCCGCGGATGGGCCAGTGCCAGAGCCACCGCGCCGTGGAAGAAACAGTCACCGACCACGGCCGTGGCCGGGAACTCCGCCAGCAACGCGCGCAGCGCCCGGTACTGCGCAGGGACCGGGTCGATGAAGATGTGCCGGGCATCGAAGGCCGCCCGCTGCGGCCCCGGCGGCAGCCCCGCCCGGCCCGGGAAGCAGTCGTTGATCCGGCGGTCGTCGAAATCCGCCTCCGCCGGCAGAGCGACGAACCGCGCCCCGGTCTCCTGCGCGGCCCCGGCGAACCGCGCCCCGCCGAGGAAGACCACCTGATGCCCGCGCGCCACCAGGTCCGCGGTGATCGCCAGCAACGGCACGGCATGCCCGTGCGCGGGCATGGCGGCAGTAATGATCCTGGACACGTGAAACCCCCCAAATCGACTCGTCAGCCGGACGGTACGCACCCCGCAGTCGTCCCCGCGCACCCGGCCCACACCGCAGGCTAACCCACCACCACACACCCACCCGACACCACAACAGCAGAACGGCAGGATGGCCACAACGGCAAGACGGCCGGGACGGCCGGGACGGCCGGGACGCAAACTCGGCAGGCCAGGCAATGGCGGGGATGGGGACACCGGGCAGATCACTACCGAGGGCACCACCGGAGCACGGGCCGGCCCGGCTGGCGGCGGAACGGCGGAACGGCGGAACGGCGGAACGGCGGAACGGCGGAACGGCGGAACGGCGGAACGGCGGAACGATGCTCGCCGGCGGGCAGGAGAGCGGGCCGGTGGGCGGTTGCGCCCGGGGCGGGGGCGCCGCCCCGGTCACAGCCGGGTGGTGGCCAGCCAGGTGGCCGCGGCCGCGGCGGCGATGAGCCCGGCGTTGAGCATGACGCGGCGGTCCCCACCGGTCAGGTGCACGGCGATCACGCCGGTCTGCAGGAGCACGAACCCGGCGGCCGCGACCGGTGCCAGCCACGGCGCGATGCCGACCGCCGGCGGCAGCAACAGTCCGACGGCGCCCAGGACTTCGATCGTCCCCAGCGCCCTGACCGCGGGCAGCGGCACACGGTCCACCCACGCCATCATCGGGCGCAGCCGGTCGCGGCCGCGGGTCGCCTTGAGCGCGCCCGCGTAGAGGTGGAAGGCGGCGAGCGGTGCGGCGACGAACCAGTAGGCGATGGTCATGACGTCCCTTCACGGTCACCGCCGACGGTGACCCGCCGGCTTCAGGCCACGTCGGTGGCGGGCTCGGTGGCGTAGCGGCTCATCGTGCGCAGGCCGGCCTCGGGGGTCAGCGCCCCGCCGTCGGCGGTCATGCTCTGGAGGTCCCGGAAGTACTGCACGTACAGGTCGGGGGTGAACACGCTGAGCATGACGGCGCTTTGGTCGGTCACGTTGGCGAAGGTGTGCGGGGCGCCGGGCGGGACCATCACGAACGTGCCCGCGGTCGCGTCGTGGTCCCTGTCCCCGACGGTGAAGCGCACCGTGCCGGAGAGGACGTAGAAGCCCTCGTCGTGGCGGGCGTGGCGGTGCTGCGGCGGTCCGGGGGTGTGCGGGGCGAGGACGGACTCGGTCATCCCCAAGCGGTGCCCGGTGTGGCTGCCGTCTTCCAGGACGCGCATGCGCGTGGTGCCCAGGACGATCGTCTCGCCGTCGCCGGGGGCGACCACCGACACGGTGGGGCCGGCCTGCGGTTCACTGGTCTTCGCTTCGTCGGTCATGCTCCGAGTGCACCGCCGGGGCCCGGCGCGTGTCCAAGACCCGTTGCGCCACGCCGATACCCCGCGGGTATCGTCACAGCGTGGAGCTACGTACCCTGCGCTACTTCGTGGCGGTCGCCGAGGAACTCCACTTCGGCCGGGCCGCCACCCGCCTGCACATGAGCCAGCCGCCGCTGAGCCGGGCGATCAAGCAGCTGGAGAAGGAGACCGGCGCCCCGCTGTTCACCCGCTCGCCCGCCGGTGTCACCCTCACCCCGGTGGGCAGCGTGCTCCTCGACGAAGCACGGGCCCTGCTCGGCCGGGCCGAACGCGCGCGCATGCGCGTGGCCGCGGCGGCCGGCACCGCGACCCTCACCATCGGCATCCTGGGCGACGGCACCGACCCCGGCACCACCAGGCTGGCGGCCGCCTTCCGCCGCAGCCACCCCGGCGTCGACATCCGCGTGCGCGACACCGACCTGACCGACCCGACCTGCGGACTGCGCACCGGACTCGTCGACGTCGCCCTGACCCGCGCGCCGTTCGACGACACCGCCCTGGCGGTGCGCGAACTGCGCGCCGACCCGGTCGGCGCGGTCCTGCGCGCCGACGACCCGCTGGCCCGCCGCGACCACCTGGAGCTGGCCGACCTGGCCGGCCGCCGCTGGTTCCAGTTCCCGCCGGGGACCGACCCGCTCTGGCAGTCGTACTGGAACGGCGGCACGCCGCGCGAGGGCCCGGTGGTGCGCGTCGTCCAGGAATGCCTGCAGGCCGTGCTCTGGAACAGCACCGTCGGCCTGGCCCCGCTCGGACACGACCTGCCCGAGAACCTGGCCGCGGTCCCGCTGGCCGACATGGCGCCGAGCCGGGTGGTCGCGGTGTGGAACGACGGCGACACCAACCCGCTGATCCGCTCGTTCACCGAGATCGCGACGGCCACGTACCGCCGGGCGTGAGAGGACGGCGCCCTGCGAGAGGGTGGCGTCCGTCGAAAACAGTGGTCCCGGTCCGCCCGCCGTGTCGATCCGCGGCCACGCCGTTCGACCTGGGATGGACAGGGTCGGAAGGCGACCCCCGAGCAAGGAGACCGACGATGTCGAAGTACATGCTGATCATGCGGGGCACGGACGAGAGCGTCGCGAAGATGATGGAGACGCCCTTCGAGGAGATGCTCGAGACGGTGGGCCGCTTCAACGAGGAACTGATCCGGGCGGGCGTGCTCGTCGCCGCCGAGGGACTGGACGACCCGTCCCAGGGTGTGGTGGTCGACTTCAGCGGACAGACCCCGGTGGTCACCGACGGCCCGTACGGCGAGACGAAGGAACTGTTCGGCGGCTTCTACGTGATCGACGTCGCGTCGAAGGAGGAAGCCGTCGAGTGGGCCAAGCGGCTCCCGGCCATCGCCGGCTCGAAGGTCGAGATCCGCCGCGTGCCGGGCATCGACGAGTTCCCGCAGGACAACGAGTGGATCGCCAAGGAGCGGGCGTGGCGCGAGCGGACCGGCCAGCACTGATGCCCGCGACCCCCGACGGCCCGCCGAGCACCGAATCGGCTCGGCGGGCCGCCGAGGCCGTCTGGCGGATCGAGTCCGCCCGGATCGTCGGCGCGCTGGCCCGCTACACCGGGGACTTCGCGCTCGCCGAGGACGTCGCCCAGGAGGCGCTCGCCGAAGCACTCGTCAGCTGGGCGCGCAGCGGCACGCCCACCAGCCCGGTGGGCTGGCTGCTGGCGACCGCGCGGCGCAGGGCCATCGACGCCTTCCGCCGCGCCTCGGCACTCGACGAGCGCTACGCCCTGCTCGCGGGCCGGCTCGCCGAGGGCGAGTTCAGCTCCGGCCCGGCGACCGCGTCCGGCCCGCCGCACGAACTGCCGTGGGACCCCGACCGGGTCGACGACGACGTCCTCGCGCTCATGTTCACCGCCTGCCATCCGGTGCTCTCCCCCGAGGCCCGGGTCGCGCTCACGCTGCGCGTGGTGGGCGGCCTGTCCAGCGAGGAGATCGCCCGGGCGTTCCTCGTGCCCACGGCGACCGTCCAGGCCCGGATCACCCGGGCGAAGAAGACGATCGCCGCGGCGCACGTGCCGTTCGAGCTGCCGCCGGCCGAGGAACGGCGCGAACGGCTCGGCGCGGTCCTGAGCGTCCTGTACGTGATCTTCACGGAGGGCTCGACGGCGACCGCCGGCGACCACCTGCTGCGCCCCGACCTCGCCTACGAGGCACTCCGGCTGGCCCGGATGCTGGCCGCCCTGCTGCCCGCCGAACCGGAGGCGTGCGGACTGCTCGCGCTGTTCGAACTCACCGCCGCGCGTTTCGCGGCCCGCACCGGGCCCGACGGGGAGGCGGTGCTCCTGGAGGACCAGGACCGGCGCCGGTGGGACCGGTCGGCGATCCGCCGCGGCCTGGCCGCGCTCAGCCGGGCCACGGCCACCGGGCGGGGCCTCGGCCCCTACGGCCTCCAGGCCGCGATCGCCGCCTGCCACGCGGCGGCGCCCTCGGTGCAGGAGACCGACTGGGAACGTGTCGTGCTCCTCTACGAGGCACTCGGCCGCGTGGCCCCCTCCCCCGTCGTCGAGCTCAACCGGGCCGTGGCCGTCGCGATGGCGGACGGACCGCAGCGGGCGCTGCACATGGTCGACGAACTGGCCGCCTCCGGCCGGCTGTCGGGGTCGCACCTGCTCCCGGGCGTGCGCGGCGAACTGCTGACCCGGCTCGGCCGCACCGCCGAGGCCCGGGCCGAACTGGAACTCGCCGCCCGGCTGTGCCGCAACACCCGCGAGCGCTCGGTGCTGCTGCGCAAGGCGGCTGCGCTGCCGTGATGCCCCCGGCCGGGCGGCCGTCACGAGCCCGGGCCATCACGAGCCGGGCCGTCACGAGCGGGGGCGTCACGAGCGGGGCCGTCACGAGCGGGGGCAGAACTCGGCCTCCAGCTCGGAGGTGAACACCGCGATCGGCCAACTCCCCTCGACCCAGTCGCCGTTGACGTTGGTGGCGAGCAGGTGCCGGCCGTCGCGGGTGCCGAACGCGTAGGACCACGAGCCGTTGATGGCGCCGCCCATGCCCCAGACGGTGGGGCCGCAGTCGAGCCTGATGCCGGCGACGCCCAGACCGTAGTCCGCCTGGTCGATCCACTGGTGCCCGGTCGGGATCATCGTGAACATCTCCCGCTGCTGGGCGGGCGGCAGGAGCCGTCCGCCCAGCAGGGCGGCGAAGAAGGTGTTCAGGTCGCGGACGTCGGAGATCATGTCCCCGGCGGCCCAGCCCCAGGACGGGCTCAGCTCCGTCACGTCGTAGGCGGTGGCGCTCGGCCCGGTGAGCCCCAGGCGCGAGTACTCGCGCCCGTGCGGCCCGTGGACGGCGGTGTCGTCGGAGGAGGGTTCGTAGGTGCCGGTGAGGCCCAGCGGGGTGGTGATCCGCTGCTTGATCTGCGCGGCCAGGGTGGCGCCGGAGGCCCGTTCGACGATCAGGCCGGCGAGGACGTAGTTGGTGTCGGAGTAGGTCCAGCCGGTGCCGGGCGCGAAATCGGGCCGGTGGGCGACCGCGATCCGGACGAGCTGTTCGGGGGTGTAGCCGTCGAAGCGGTGCCGGAGGAAGGGCAGGCCGCTCGCCTCCTGCCGGACCTTCTCGTCCATCGCGTAGTTGTAGATGCCGCTGGTGTGGTTGAGGAGTTGACGCACGGTGGTCCGGTCGCCGTCGTAGCCGGGGGCGTCGAGGAGGCCGGGCAGCCAGCGCTCCACGCTGTCGTCGAGGCTCAGCCGCCCCTCGGCGGCGAGCTGGAGGACGACGGTGGCGACGAAGGTCTTGGTGGTGCTGCCGATGCGGAACCGGTCCTGCGCGAGACGGGCCCGCCCGGTGGCGAGGTCGGCGACGCCCGCGCTGCCGAACCACCGGCGGTGGCCGTCCCGGACCTCGGCGACAGCGCCGGGCAGGCCACCCGCGGCCACCGCCCGGTCCAGTACCCGCTGGACCCCCGGGTGCCCGCCCCTGCCGTCCGGCGAGGGATCGGCGAACGCCGGTGCGGTGGCGGCGCCGGCCAGCACGGCCCCGGCGAGCAGGGTGGCGACGGCTGCGCGCGTGGTGGTTCCCATGGCGTGTTCCCCCTCGATGTGGTGTCGCGGTCCGGGAAGAAGCTACGAGCAAATTCACATAATGGTCAACAAGAAACCTGCCGATGGTGGATGTATTCGCAGCTAAGAGCCGCCATATTCTTGCAATGACCCTCCCGGTGAATGCAACAGAACGTCGCGAATCCATTGCAACAGTGGGCGGGCCGGACGGATACTGTTCACGCGACGGAAGGAGACGAGGACGGATGCCCGGAGCCAGGCTGACCCCGCAGGACCGCCACCGGATCGCCGCCGGACTGGCCGAGGGGCTGGGCTACGGCGAGATCGCCCGGCAGATCGAACGGCCGACCTCGACCGTCACCCGCGAGATCGCCCGCAACGGCGGACCCTCCGACTACCGGGCCGATCACGCCCAGCGCGCCACCGCGCAGCGCTCCCGCCGCAGCGGCACGACCGCCCGACGGGCCGCCGCCACCACGCCGCCGGCCGAGGGCCGCGACCCGCAGGCGGTACGCGAATTCGCCGACGAACTGGCCGAGTTGCTGGTGCACAGCGGCCTGCCCAGAATGGTCGCCCGGGTCCTCGCCTGCCTGTACGTCACCGACGACGGCAGCCTCACCGCGGGCGAACTGGTGCAACGGCTGCAGGTCAGCCCGGCCGCCGTCTCCAAGGCCGTCGGCTACCTGGAAGGCCAGGCGCTGATCCGCCGGGAACGCGGCGAACAACAGCGCCGGGAGCGGTACGTCATCGACGACGACGTCTGGTACCGGGCACTGCTGGCCAGCGCCGAACGGAACACGATGCTCGCCGGCATCGCCCGCCAGGGCGCCGAGACACTCGGCCCCGGCACACCGGCCGGCGCCCGGATGGACGACGCCGCGGCCTTCCTGGACCGGATCGGCCAGGACATCGTGCGCTCCGTCCGGCAGTGGCGGCAGGAGAGCCGACCCGGATAGCGGATCCGCCGACCCCAGGGCCCGCCGCGAGGCGGTCGGGTGAGATGCGCAATGGTCCGGGCGGGTGGGATCCGCACCCGGTCGGGTGCCGTACTGCGGATACGCGGCGGGTCTTCGCCAAGGTGGTGGCGGTGGGCCGGCAGTCGGCCCCCGGGGCGTGCCGACGGCCGGGGCCGTCGGGGATGGGACGGACGGCGATGGCGGGCTCGCGCAGACGACCGGAGGACTTCGCACTGCCGAGGCTCAGCACCCGTCAGCTGATGATGATCTCGACCGCGACCTCGCTGGTGATGGCCGCGGTGTCGATCTTCCAGGCGCTGGAAGGGCGGCGGAGCACGATCATCGGCCAGTACGTGCCGCCACCGTACAACCCCAACCAGTCCACCGGTCCGACCGGCGGCCAGGCCCCCAACTGGCCCGCCCAGGCCCAGCAACACGGCAGCCCCTCCACGTACCACTGAACGGCCCCAGGAAGGACCGATCCGATGAGCACCCAGGTTCAGATGACGACGGCGCAGGAGGCGACCGCCGAGGAGCACACCGCCGCCGAACTGGAGGAGGAACGCCGCCGCCGGGAGAACACGATGCTGCTGGCGGTGGGGGGACTGGCGGCGGCGGGCCTCGGGGTCGCACTGCTGTCGATGCTGATGAACAACCAGCGGGGCATGGTCGTGGTCCGCATGTGAGTGCGTGCGGCGGACTCGTCTGCGGCGACCCCCGGGAAGGTGCGGGCGTCCCGGGACGGGCGGGGAGCAGCGGGGCAGGTGGGGAGCAGCGGGACGGGGGCGGAGGACCCGGGTCAGGCGGTCTCGTGGAGCCGGGGCGGGCGACCGCCGCCGCCCGAGTGGCAGATCCGCCACGACGGGCTCTGTCCCCACCTGCCGGAGGGGATCAGGGCGTGGGGCCGGGGGCCGGGGGCGGTCACGGACAGGGCGAAGGGTGGAAGTACCCCTTCGTCCGGGGCGGGTGCGCCGGGCGGGAGGCCGACAGGCGGGGCGGCCGGGCGGCGGTGGTGGCGGTGGCGGCGGTGGCGGTGGCGGCGGACTGAACCGGGCCTGTCGGGTGCCCCGTTCCTCCGTGGAAGGCAGCTCTGTTGCGCTGCCGTCACTGCCGATTTCCGTGGAGGACCGCAGTGCATCACCGTTCCCGTCCGGCGTCCAGGGTGCTCGGTGCGGGCGCCGCTCTGAGTC
>NZ_JBIVAX010000072.1:0-17746 GCF_044745805.1 Kitasatospora sp. NPDC086801 | reverse complement strand
AACGCTCGGCTGGAGAACTCCAGCCGAGCGTCTGCGTGATCTACTGACAACCGCATAGGCCATCAGGTGTTGCGAGGACTCCTAGAGACCGCCGGGGAGCCCGGGGCACTGCCGTGTGGGGGAGGGGTGGGGGTCAGGGCTGCTGGTCCTCGGGGAGGCTGATCACCCAGCGGGTGTCCTGGCGGGGGCGCAGGTAGAACAGCCAGTAGAGGGTGGCGGCGGCGGTGATGCCGCCGGTCCACAGCAGGGGCACGATGTCCAGCTGGGTCATCACGTAGACCAGGACGGCGACCAGGACCACCGGGACGGCCGGCCACAGCGGCATCCGCCAGGCGGCGGCGTGCTTGTGGTGGGCGCGGCGGGAGAGCAGCGCGGCGATCGCGACCAGCAGGTACATCCCGGTGACGGCGACGCCGGTGATGTTGCTGAGCAGTTCGCCCTTGACGAAGCAGAGCGCGGCGCCGGGCAGGCCGACGGCCAGGGTGGCGACCCACGGGGAGCCGAACCGGCCGAGGGTGCCGAAGGCCTTGTTGACCGGCTCGGGCCAGGCCTTGTCGCGGGCGGAGGCGAACAGGACCCGGGAGTTCTGGATGACCATGACGATGCCGGCGTTGATGATCGCCAGCGCGACGCAGAGGCTGATGAAGGTGCCGACCGCGGAGTTGCTCCAGGCGGTGACCATGCCGGAGATGTCGCCGGAGCTCAGGGTCTGCAGGTCGGGGGCGCCCATGGTGATGGCGACGACCGGGATCAGGATGACGGCGGCGGAGATGCCGAGCGTCCACAGCACGGTGCGCGAGACGTTGCGGCGGGGGTTCTCCAGCTCCTCGGAGAGGTAGACGGCGGTGGAGAAGCCCTGGGTGATGAACAGGGCGATGCCGAGCGCGCCGACGATGGCGCCGATGCTCACCGTGGTGGTGGCGCCGCCGTCCCCGGTGACCACGCCGTGCAGCAGGCTGGGGGCGTCGCCGTTGGCGTGGGAGAAGCCGAGCACCGAGACGACGCCGGCCGCGATGACCTCCAGCACCAGGAAGACGCCGGTGATCCAGGCGTTGGCGCGCAGGTCGAGCAGGCCGGCCAGGGTGGCGGCGAGCATCACGGCGGCGCCGGTCATGGCCTTGTCGAGGTGCAGCACGGGGGCGAGGTAGTCGGCGGTGCCGAGGGCGATGACCGAGGGGACGATCATCACCACGATCAGCGAGAGCACGAAGACCAGCCAGCCGGCCAGCCGCCCGGCGAGGGTGCCGACCATCGCGTACTCGCCGCCGGCGCTGGGGATCAGGGTGCCGAGCTCGGAGTAGCAGAACGCGACGGCGACGCACAGCACGGTGCCGATGGCGATGGCCAGGGCGGTGGCGCTGCCGATGCTGGAGAACAGCTCCGGCACGATCACGAAGAGTGTGGAGGCCGGGGTGACGCAGGACAGTGTGAGCAGCGTGCCGCCCACGACGCCGATCGAGCGCTTGAGCTGCTGGGGCGCGGCGGCGGTGTCGGCCGTCGCGGGGGTCGCGGCGCGTGGCGGGCGAAGCGTGTCGGTCATCTGGCTTCCGATCGGCTCTGTGCGGTCCTGTGGGGGGAGCGGTATCGCCTCCGCTGGCTGTCTGCTCGGGTTCCGGTTGGGTCGCTCCTTGGCCGCCATGGAACCTTGGGCGTATTGATTGCGTCAATGGCCGAAATGCTTCGGAATCCGTTGCGCGGGAGGGTATAGGCATGCGATCCGATGATCACGCACGGTCATTGTGAGGTTTGCCCGACTTGTTACCTCTGCCACATTGCGCTTGAATCCAAGGTGAACAGAGTGTTGCAAGCTGCCTTTCAAAGGCGTCCATGGAGCCAGACGGCAATACGCCCAGGCGGCCTCAGCTGCGGCCGTCAACTCCGGGCGGGGTGCGGGAACCGCAGCCCCGGCCCGGAAAGATCTAGGTAACGTTTCGACACCTGGGACGCGAAAGGGGCCGGGCTCCCGTGAGCCCGACCCCTCGATCACTGTCCGTAGCCGTCGGCGCGGTGCGCCGGCGCCCTCACACCAGCGGCAGCCAGCCCGTCTGGACCATCTGCCCGCCGGTCACCCGGCGCGACACGTACACCCCGCGGCCCGGCGGCAGCGGCATCGGCTTGACCGTCCCCAGGAGCGCGCCCTCGTCCCGGTTCCCGGAGAGGATCACGCCCTGCCCGCCCAGCTCGCGCATCCGCTGCAGCACCGGCTCGTACAGCGAGCGGCCGGCGCCGCCCGCGCTGCGGGCCACGATCACCCGCAGGCCGATGTCCCGGGCGAACGGCAGGAACTCCGCCAGCGGCGCCAGCGGGTTGCCCGAGCTCGTCGCGACCAGTTCGTAGTCGTCCACGATCACGAACATGTCCTTGCCGCTGTACCAGCTGCGGTTGCGCAGCTGCTCGGCGGTGACGTCCGGGCCGGGCAGGCGGCGTGCGCAGGCCCCGCGCAGCATGTCCACGATGGTCGTCATGGCCGGCTGCGCGGCCGCGTACTCCACCAGGTACTCCGGCGGCACGGTGCCCAGCAGCGCGCGCCGGTAGTCGCCGACCACGATGCCCGCCTGGTCCGAGGTGTACCGCTCGGTGATCTGCTTGATCAGCATCCGCAGCAGCGCGGACTTCCCCGACTCGGTGTCGCCGAAGACGATGAACAGCGGGTCGGTCTCGAAGTTCACGAAGGCCGGCGCCAGTTCGGCCTCGTCCACGCCGAAGGCGATCCCGCGCTCCGGGCGCTCGAAGCCCTTCGGCAGCGAGTTCCCGTCCAGGACGGCCGGCAGCATCCGCACCTGCGGCGCGCGCGGGCCGGTCCAGGCCCCGTCGACGGCGGAGACCAGGCCGGCCACCCCGTGCTGGAGGTCGTCCACCGCGCAGGAGCCGTCCAGCCGCGGCAGGCCGGACAGGAAGTGCAGCCGCTCCGGGGTGATGCCGCGCCCGGCCAGCGACGGGACGTTCTGCGCCACCCGGCGGTCCACCTCGGACTCCATCGGGTCGCCGAGCTTCAGCTCGGTCCGGTTCTGCAGCAGGTCCTTCAGCGCCGGGCGCACCTCCGCGTACCGGGCCGCGGTGATGACCAGGTGGACGCCGTAGCCGAGGCCGCGCTGGGCGATGTCGCCGATCACCGGCTCCAGCACCTCGAACTCCTGCTTGAACGTGTTCCAGCCGTCGATCACCAGGAACACGTCGCCGAACGCCTCGTCCGGCAGCTGACCGGCCGCCCGGCGGGCCCGGTAGGTGCCGATGGTGTCGATCCCGGCGGCCCGGAACAGCTCCTCGCGCCGGTTCAGCACCCCGTGCACCTCGGAGACCATCCGGCGCACCTTGTCGACGTCCAGGCGCCCGGCCACCCCGCCGACGTGCGGCAGCCCGGCCAGCGACTGGAAGCTGCCCGCGCCGAAGTCCAGCAGGTAGAACTGCACCTCCAGCGGGGTGTGGGTGAGCGCGAATGAGGCCACCGTGGTGCGCACCACCGTCGACTTGCCCGAGCGCGGGCCGCCCACGACCAGGCCGTGGCCGGCCGCCCCCGCGTAGTCGACCTCCAGGACGTCGGTCTTCTGCTCGCGCGGCTTGTCCACGATGCCGATCGGCACCCGCAGCCGGCCCGCCGGGAAGCCGGGCGCGGTCAGCCCGCGCTCCGGCACCACCTGGAGCGGCGGCAGCAGGTGGTCCATGCTCGGCGCCTCCTCCAGCGGCGGCAGCCACACCTGGTGCGCGGCCGGGCCCTGGCCCGTCATCCGCTGCACGAACACGTCCAGCACGGTGTCGACCAGCGCGTCGTCCTGCTCCGGGGCGAGCGGCGCCTCCTCCTCCACCGTCGGCTCCGGCGGCTCCACCCGGGCCGCGGTGAACAGCACCGGGCGGGCGTTCACCCGCCGCCCGCCGGTCGACCGCTGCTGCCCCGGCGCCCGGTAGGGCCCCGAGACGTACGCGGCCTTGAACCGGTCCATCACGTCCTCGCCGAACTTGAGGTACCCGACGCCCGGCACCGGCGGCAGGTGGTAGGCGTCCGGCACGCCGATCGCCGCCCGCGACTCGGCCGCCGAGAAGGTGCGCAGACCGATCCGGTAGGAGAGGTAGGTGTCCAGGCCGCGCAGCTTGCCCTCCTCCAGGCGCTGCGACGCCAGCAGCAGGTGCACCCCCAGCGACCGGCCGATCCGGCCGATCTGGATGAACATCTCGATGAAGTCCGGCTTGGCGGTGAGCAGTTCGGAGAACTCGTCGATGATCAGCACCAGCGAGGGCAGCGGGTCCAGCGCCGCGCCGGCGGCCCGGGCCCGCTCGTACTCGTGGATGTTGGCGTAGTTGCCCGCCGAGCGCAGCAGCTCCTGGCGGCGGTGCAGCTCGCCCTCGATCGCGTCGCGCATGCGGTCGACCAGGGTGAGTTCGCCCTCCAGGTTGGTGATCACCGCGGAGGTGTGCGGCATGTCCGCCATGCCGGAGAAGGTCGCGCCGCCCTTGAAGTCGGCGAGGACGAAGTTCAGGATCTCCGAGGAGTGCGTCATCGCCAGCGCCAGCACCAGGGTGCGCAGCAGCTCCGACTTGCCGGAGCCGGTCGCGCCCACGCACAGGCCGTGCGGGCCCATGCCCTCCAGCGCGGCCTCCTTGATGTCCAGGTAGACGTGCTCGCCGTTCGCGCCGACCCCGATCGGCACCCGCATCCGCTCGTGCTGGGCGCGCGGGCGCCAGCTGCGCGTCACGTCGAAGGAGCCCGGGTCGCCCGAGTTCATCAGGTCGGTGAAGTCCAGGTTCGACAGCAGCGGCTCGTCGTCCCCGCCGGCCGAGATCCGGTACGGCGCCAACTGCCGTGCCAGCGCCTCGGACTGCCAGACCGAGAGCAGGTCCGGCGTGCCGGTGTACGTCGCCCCGGAGGCCGAGCGCAGCACCAGCTCCTGCGGGCTCACCGTCACCATCAGGTGCCCGCTCGGCTCGTCCAGGTCGCCCGGCACCACCTCGATGACGGTCACCCCCTGCACGCCCTCGGGGCTCGCCAGCAGCGAGTTCGGCGGCACCCCGGCGCCGTCCATCACCACCACCAGGTGCGGCTGGTCCGGCGCGGGCGCCGCGTCCCGCACGAACCGCTGGCGGCCGGCGAGTTCGTCCTGCAGCAGGAACTCCAGCTCGGCCAGGTCGGTGGCGGTCAGCCGGCGCGAGCCCGCGCCGTCGGCCTCCTTGCGGTGCTGGTTGTGCGGGAGCCACTTGGTCCACTCCCACTCCTCCGCCGCGCCCGGCGCCGCGGCCACCGCGACCAGCAGGTCGTCCGGCGAGTGCAGGGTGGTCAACTGGGCGATCATCGCGCGCACGTTGCCGTACACCGAGTCCGCGTCCCCGCACACCGTGACGTGGTAGAAGGCGCGCAGCGACACCGCCAACGGCAGGTCCTGCAGCGTGCCGTGGGCCTTCAGGAAGGAGTGCATCGCGGCCGCCGACAGCGGCTCCAGCTCGTCCATCGGCGCGGTCTGCGGCGCCACCAGCGGCGTCGACAGCTGCACCGGGCCCAGGCCCACCCGGATCTGCGCGAAGTCGCCGTCCCCGGTGCGGCGCTCCCACAGCCGCCGGCCGTCCGCCACGATCGACCACAGCTGGTCCGGCGCCGGGTTCAGGAACAGCAGCGCGCCGCGCTGGCGCTCCGCCGTGCGGCGCACCTGGCGGCGCATCTGCTGCAGGTACTTGAGGTAGTCGCGCCGCTCGTCCGCCATCGCGGTCGAACCGCCCTTGCGGGCCCGTACGATCTGCGCCAGCACCATGCCGACCGTCGAGGCGACCATCAGACCGCCCATGATCTTCATCGGGGCCTGCGCGCCGGGCGAGAAGAAGAACACCGCCGAGCCGCCCATGCCGAGCATCGGCAGGATGCTCATCAGCCAGTCCTCGCCGCCCTGCCGGGGCAGTTCGGGCGGGGTCACCAGCTCCACCGGCTCGTCCGGCACCGCCGGCGGATAGGCCCTGCCCGGGCGCTTGACCGTGATCACACCCATGTGTCATCCACCCCGCGGCGTCGATAGATCACTTCGGCATCAGCCCTCACGCAACTGGACTCGTACGGCTCGTACGGGTTTCACACGGGTGAGGACGCACCACACGGCGCCGCCCCCCGTACCGCGCGCAGGGGCCGATCCTAACGGTCGACCCCGCACCGCCCGCCAGGGCCCGGGCCCGCACCGGCGCCGGGCACGAACCGAGCGGGTAGGGTATCGCCGCGCCAACTCAGGTGTGTCTCATCATTTCTGCCGGATCAGCGCGCCCGGCGGGAATGATGAGACACACCCCGGCCCGGTCGGGCCGGTTCCATTGCCACACCGAGCGCCGCCGTGCCGCGGCACCGTCAACACAGGGGGAGCGCCCAGTGCGTCGAAGGATCGAGGTGCGGCGATGACGAGTCCCGCCGCGACCGGCTACTGCCGGGTCACCGTCGTCGCCCCGGACCGCCGGATCGACGTCGCCCTGCCCGAGGACGTCCCGCTCGCGGACGTCTACCCCGAGGTGCTGCGCCTGGCCAACCAGAGCCAGCCCGACGGCGCGCCCACCGGCTTCCACCTGGTCCGCCGCGACGGCACCGTCCTCGACAGCGGCCTGCCGCTCGCCGCCCAGCAGGTCCGCGACGGCGACCTGCTCGCGCTGCGCCCCTTCGCCGAGTCCCTCCCGCCGGCCGTCTACGACGACGTCGCCGACGCGATCGCCAGCGCCGTCGAGACCGACCGCCGGCTCTGGAGCGCCGAACTCATGCGGGCCTTCGGCCTGATCGGCGCCGGACTGCTGCTCGTCCTGCTCGGCTTCGCGCTCTGGTTCGCCGACCTGCGCCACGACATGCACGGCCTGCCGGGCGTCCTGGCCGGCGTCACCGCGGTCGTCCTCACCGCGCTGGCCGGCGTCCGCGCCCGGGTCTACCAGGACCCCCACGCCGCCCTCGCGCTCGGCCTCGGCGCCCTGCCGCACGCCATGATCGGCGGCAGCGGCATCCTCGCCGTCGCCCATCCGTGGGACGGCCCCGGCCGGCTCCAGTTCCTGGCCGGCTGCGTCGCCGTCCTGGTGGTCGCCGTGCTGCTGGTCGGACTGCTCCCCGAGAAGGACGCGGTGTTCGTCGCCGCCGCCCTGGTCGCGGTCGCCGGCACGCTGGCCACCTTCGCCGCCGTCCTGCTGCCGGACACCCCCGCCGGGCACATCGCCGCCGTCACCGGCGTCACCGCCGTCGCGGCCATCGGCTTCCTGCCCGGCCTCTCCGCCCGCTTCGCCCGGCTGCCCGTCGGCTTCAGCGCCCCCGGCCAGACCCGCACCCGCAGCCGCGACTACGACGAGGAGGCCGAGCGCGCCGAGGCCGTCCAGTACGAGCGGATCGCCCACCAGGCCCGTCGCGGCCACGAGGTCCTGGTCGGCCTGGTCGGCGGCTGCGCCGCGGTGGTGGTCGGCTCCTGCGCCGTCCTCGGCTTCACCGACCGGACGTTCCCCGAGCTGCTCGCGCTCGCCCTGGGCCTGGCCACGATGCTGCGCGCCCGGCTGTTCCGCTACACCGCGCAGGTCTTCAGCCTCACCATCGCCGGACTGCTCGGCCTGGCCCTGCTGATCATCGGCCTGTCCCTGCACACCCCGCAGTTCATCCTGCGCGCCACCAGCTCCACCGAGGTCGACCTGCGCACCATCTGGCTGGCCGCCTCCATCGCGTTCGGCGCCGCGCTGCTCGCCGCGATCGCGCTGGTGGTGCCCCGGCTCGGCGTCTCCCCGTTCTGGGGGCGCATCCTGGACCTGGTCGACAGCCTGACCCTGATTTCCCTCGTCCCGCTGGCGCTCGCCGTCCTGGACGTCTACCGGCTGGTCCGCGGCGTCACCAGCTGACCGGCGGGCCCGCTCCGCCCGCCCGTCCGGCCCGCCGACCGGCCGGGTGGGCGGCACTGGTACCCTTGGCCTTCGAGCGCAGCCGTGTGTCCGCCTCCGGTCGGTCGCGGACCGCCGGCCGCGCTCCGTCACGACACCGAGTTCTCATGAGTCCTGTGTTGTCGACCAGGACCACTCGGTAGAACCTGAAGGAGTTGCAGTGGCTCTCGCCTCTGACGTCAAGAAGCAGATCTTCGCCGAGTTCGGCCAGAAGGAGGGCGACACCGGTTCCCCCGAGGTCCAGGTGGCCATGCTCTCCCGTCGCATCGCGGACCTGACCGAGCACCTCAAGACCCACAAGCACGACCACCACTCGCGTCGTGGCCTGCTGATCCTGGTCGGCCAGCGCCGCCGCCTGCTGCAGTACCTGGCCAAGAAGGACATCGAGCGCTTCCGTACGCTCGTCGACCGCCTGGGCATCCGCCGCGGTGCCGCCGGTGGCGCCCGCTAAGACCGCCGCTCGGGGCGGCTCCCCACACCGGGGAGCCGCCCCTCGCGCGTATGCCGCGGACCCCCCGAGCCGCGGCGCCCGGACATAACAACTCGCGCGCACCTCCCCAGGTGGCCGAGGATTGCACCGTAGGGTTGTGGGCATGCCCGGTGATGGCGCACCAGCGCGCCACCCGGGCAGACGAACCCGAACCCCCCGCGGGCCGAAGGCTTCAAACGGAAGCCGCCCGCATCCGAGAGAGCGTCCAGACGCGGACCGCCCGTCCCGGCCCGGCAGCCGTGAGGCGCCGGTCCTCGGTAGTGGCCCCCGGAAGCCCCGCAGACCGAGCGGAGCACCCCGGAGGCTTCGATCGAAGACCGGCCCGACTGCCGCCCTCCTTGTCAGGAGGGCCAGGGCCAGCCGGCAGGCAGCGCGGGGACGCTCTCCCGGAGACGCACGAAAGAGGAGATCTTCCAGGTGGAAGAGAACGTGTTCTACGCCGAGGCCGTGATCGACAACGGTTCCTTCGGCACCCGTACCATCCGCTTCGAGACCGGCCGTCTGGCCCGTCAGGCCGCCGGTTCCGCTGTGGCCTACCTGGACGACGACACCATGGTGCTGTCGGCCACCAGCGCGTCCAAGCAGCCGAAGGAGCACTTCGACTTCTTCCCGCTGACCGTGGACGTCGAGGAGCGCATGTACGCCGCGGGCCGCATCCCCGGCTCGTTCTTCCGTCGTGAGGGCCGGCCCTCCGAGGACGCGATCCTCACCTGCCGCCTGATCGACCGCCCGCTGCGCCCGTCCTTCGTCAAGGGCCTGCGCAACGAGGTCCAGGTCGTCTGCACCGTCATGGCGCTCAACCCCGACCACCTGTACGACGTGGTGGCCATCAACGCCGCCTCCGCGTCCACCCAGCTGGCGGGCCTGCCGTTCTCCGGCCCGATCGGCGGCGTCCGCGTCGCGCTGATCAACGGCCAGTGGGTGGCCTTCCCGACCCACAGCGAGCTGGAGTCGGCCGTCTTCGACATGGTCGTCGCCGGTCGCGTCCTGCCGGACGGCGACGTCGCGATCATGATGGTCGAGGCCGAGGCCACCGACAAGACCATCAAGCTGGTCGAGGGCGGCGCCGAGGCGCCGACCGAGGACGTCGTCGCCGCCGGTCTGGACGCCGCCAAGCCGTTCATCAAGGTGCTGTGCGCCGCCCAGTCGCAGCTCGCCGCCCAGGCCGCCAAGCCGACCGGCGTGTTCCCGGTCTTCCTGGACTTCCAGGACGACGTGCTCGCCGCGCTGACCGCCGCCGTCAAGGACGAGCTCGCCCAGGCCCTCACCATCCCGGGCAAGCAGGAGCGCAACAACGAGCTGGACCGCGTCAAGGCGCTGGCCGCCGAGAAGCTGCTCCCCGAGTTCGAGGGCCGCGAGAAGGAGATCAGCGCCGCCTACAACGCGCTGACCAAGAAGGTCGTCCGCGAGCGCGTCATCAAGGACAAGGTCCGCATCGACGGCCGCGGTGTCACCGACATCCGCACCCTGGCCGCCGAGGTCGAGGCCATCCCGCGCGTGCACGGCTCGGCCCTGTTCGAGCGTGGCGAGACCCAGATCCTGGGCGTCACCACCCTCAACATGCTGCGCATGGAGCAGCAGCTGGACACGCTCTCCCCGGAGACGCGTCGCCGCTACATGCACAACTACAACTTCCCGCCGTACTCGGTCGGCGAGACCGGCCGCGTGGGTGCGCCCAAGCGTCGCGAGATCGGCCACGGCGCGCTGGCGGAGCGGGCGATCATCCCCGTCCTGCCCTCGCGCGAGGAGTTCCCGTACGCCATCCGCCAGGTCTCCGAGGCGCTGAGCTCCAACGGCTCCACCTCGATGGGCTCGGTCTGCGCCTCCACCATGTCGCTGCTGAACGCCGGTGTGCCGCTGAAGGCCGCCGTCGCCGGTATCGCCATGGGCCTGATCTCCCAGGAGGTCGACGGTGAGACCCACTACGTCGCGCTGACCGACATCCTGGGTGCCGAGGACGCGTACGGCGACATGGACTTCAAGGTCGCCGGTACCCGCAACTTCATCACCGCCCTGCAGCTGGACACCAAGCTCAACGGCATCCCGGCGTCGGTGCTGGCCGCCGCGCTGAAGCAGGCCAAGGACGCGCGTCTGCACATCCTCGACGTGATGAACGAGGCCATCGACACGCCGGACGAGATGTCCCCGAACGCGCCGCGCATCATCACCATCAAGATCCCGGTGGACAAGATCGGCGAGGTCATCGGCCCCAAGGGCAAGATGATCAACCAGATCCAGGAGGACACCGGCGCCGAGATCACGATCGAGGACGACGGCACCATCTACATCGGTGCCGCCGACGGTCCGGCCGCCGAGGCCGCCCGCACCACGATCAACCAGATCGCCAACCCGACCATGCCGGAGGTCGGCGAGCGCTACCTGGGCACCGTGGTGAAGACCACGACGTTCGGCGCGTTCGTCTCGCTCATGCCGGGCAAGGACGGCCTGCTGCACATCTCGCAGATCCGCAAGCTGGCCGGCGGCAAGCGCGTCGAGAACGTCGAGGACGTCCTCGGTGTCGGCGCCAAGGTGCAGGTCGAGATCGCCGAGATCGACCCGCGCGGCAAGCTCTCCCTCATCCCCGTCGTCGAGGGCGAGGAAGCCGGCGAGACCGCTTCCGAGTGAAGCGCCGCTAGCTGACCCTTGCGGCCCGTACGCCTCCCGGCGTGCGGGCCGCACCCTGTTGCCCCCGCGTTCGTCCGTGCGCTCCCACGCGCGTTTCCTCTGGAGGTACCCCCGTGGCTCAGGCCCCGGCGGCGAAGCAGCGCCCCGGCTCCACCCGGACCCTGCTCAAGGGCGCCGACGGCGCCGGCACGGTGCGCCGCACCGTCCTCCCCGGCGGCCTTCGGGTCGTCACCGAGACCCTGCCGACGGTGCGCTCCGCGACCTTCGGCATCTGGGTCGGCGTCGGCTCGCGGGACGAGACCCCGCAGCTCAACGGCGCCACCCACTACCTGGAGCACCTGCTCTTCAAGGGCACCGAGCGGCGCAGCGCGCTGGACATCTCGGCCACCCTGGACGCGGTCGGCGGCGAGATGAACGCCTTCACCGCGAAGGAGAACACCTGCTACTACGCCCGGGTCCTGGACACCGACCTGCCGCTGGCCATCGACGTGGTCTGCGACATGGTCACCGGCTCGCTGATCCGCTCCGAGGACGTCGACGCCGAGCGCGGCGTCATCCTGGAGGAGATGGCGATGGCCGAGGACGACCCGGGCGACGTGGTGCACGACCTGTTCGCCAAGGTGATCTTCGGCAGCGGTCCGCTCGGCCGCCCCATCCTGGGCACCCAGGAGACCATCAAGGCACTCACCCGGGAGCAGATCGCCGGCTTCTACCGCCGCCGCTACCGGCCCGAGAACCTGGTCGTCTCGGCCGCCGGCAACCTCGACCACCACGCAGTGGTCAAGCAGGTCGAGCAGGCCTTCGCACCGGTGCTGGCCCGCTCCGACGCGGCCCCCGCCGAGGCCCGCCGCGGCGTCAAGGCGCTGCGCACGGCCGGCCGGGTCGAGGTGCTCAACCGCTCCACCGAGCAGGCCCACCTGGTGCTGGGCGTGCCCGGGGTGCCGCGGCACGACGAGCGCCGCTGGGCGATGGGCGTGCTCAACGCGGCCCTCGGCGGCGGGATGAGCTCCCGGCTGTTCCAGGAGGTCCGGGAGAAGCGCGGCCTGGCGTACTCGGTGTACTCGTACTCCTCGTCCTACGCGGACAGCGGTCTGTTCGGCATCTACGCCGGCTGCCAGCCCAAGCGGGTCGAGGAGGTGCTGCGGATCTGCCGCGAGGAGCTGGCCAAGGTGGTCGCCGAGGGCATCACCGAGGAGGAGCTGCAGCGCGCGATCGGCCAGATCTCCGGCTCCACCGTGCTGGGCATGGAGGACACCGGCTCGCTGATGAACCGGATCGGCAAGGCCGAGCTGAGCTACGGACACCACCTGTCGGTGGACGAGATGCTGGCGCGGATCGCGGCCGTGACCCTGGACGACGTCCACGCGGTGGCCCGTGATGTGCTGGGCGCGTACCGGCCGTCGCTGGCGCTGATCGGCCCGGTCAACGACAAGCGGGCCGCCAAGCTCGCCGATCTGCTGGTGTGAGAGGACATTTCGCTATGACGCTGCGTGTCGCCGTGATCGGTGCCAACGGCCGGATCGGCTCCGAGGCGGTCAAGGCCGTCGAGGCCGCGCCGGACCTGGAGCTGGTGGCCACCCTGGGCCGCGGGTCCGAGCCTGCGGAGCTGACCGAGGCCGGCGTCCAGGTCGCCGTCGAACTCACCCACCCGGACTCGGTGATGGGCAACCTCGACTACTGCCTGCACCACGGCATCCACGTGGTCACCGGGACCACCGGCTGGACGGACGAGCGGCTGGCCACCGTCCGAGGCTGGCTCGACCAGGCCCCCGAGCTGGGCCTGCTGATCGCTCCGAACTTCTCCATCGGCGCGGTGCTCGGCATGAAGTTCGCCCAGACCGCGGCGAAGTACTTCGAGTCGGTCGAGGTGGTCGAGCTGCACCACGACCGCAAGGCCGACGCCCCCAGCGGCACCGCCACCCGCACCGCGCAGCTGATCGCCGCCGCCCGCGCCGAGGCCGGCCGCCCGCCGCAGCAGGACCCGACCACCCACGGCCTGCCCGGCGCCCGTGGCGCCGACGTGGACGGGGTGCCGGTGCACGCCGTCCGGCTGCGCGGGCTGCTCGCCCACCAGCAGGTGATGTTCGGCGACACCGGTGAGACGCTCACCATCCGGCACGACTCGCTGCACCACAGCAGCTTCATGCCGGGCATCCTGCTCGGTGTGCGCAAGGTCGTGGAGACGCCGGGGCTGACCCTCGGCCTCGAACACTTCCTGGACCTGTGAGCCCGGCATGACGTCCCGTACCGGTTTCTTCGTCCTGTCCGGCGTGCTGCTGCTGGTCGCCCTGCTCTGCGTCGGGGAGGGCGTCCAGCTGGTCGCCACCGGAAAGCCGCTCGGCATCGGCATCGGCCTGTGCGCCTTCGTCATCCCGGTGATCGGCGTCTGGTTCCTGCGTCAGACCGTCCGCTTCGGCCGGGCCAGCGAGCAACTCGCCCGGGAGCTGGAGGCCGAGGGCGGCCTGCCGGTGGACGAGCTCCAGCGCACCACCGGCGGGCGGATCGACCGGGCCTCGGCCGACGCGGTGTTCGCCCGCCGCCGGAGCGAGGCGGAGGCCGCGCCGGCCGACTGGCGGGTCTGGTTCCGCCTCGCGGTGGCGTACGCCGACGCCGGCGACACCCCGCGCGCCCGCAAGACCATGCAGCACGCCATCAAGCTGCACAGCACCGAACCCGCAAGGAGTAACGCGTGAGCGACCAACCGACGGCCCCCAGCTTCCGCAGCGACGTCACGGTCGAGCTGGTCCGCAGCGCGGCCGCCGACTCGGACGTCATCTGGGCGGCCCGCGTCTCGACCGCGGGGGAGCAGTCCCTGGAGGCGGTCCAGCAGGACCCGGAGAAGTCCAAGGGCCTGATCAACTTCCTGATGCGGGACCGGCACGGCACCCCCTTCGAGCACAACTCGATGACCTTCTTCATCAGCGCGCCGATCTTCGTGTTCCGGGAGTTCCACCGGCACCGCAGCGGCTGGTCCTACAACGAGGAGTCCGGCCGCTACCGCGAGCTGCAGCCGGTCTTCTACGTCCCGGCGGAGGAGCGCAAGCTCGTCCAGCAGGGCCGCCCGGGCCGCTACGAGTTCGTCGACGGCACCCCCGAGCAGCACAGGACCACCACCGAGGCGATGGAGGCCGCGTACCGCGAGTCCTACGCGCGCTACCAGGAGATGCTGGCGGCCGGCGTGGCCCGCGAGGTGGCCCGCGCGGTGCTGCCGGTCGGCCTGTTCTCCTCGATGTACGCGACCTGCAACTCCCGCTCGCTGATGCACTTCCTGTCGCTGCGGACCAAGCGGGAGCACTCGGCGGTGCCGTCCTTCCCGCAGCGCGAGATCGAGATGGTCGCCGAGCAGATGGAGCAGGAGTGGGCGCGGCTCATGCCGCTCACCCATGCGGCCTTCGAGAAGCACGGCCGGGTCGCCCCCTGACCTGGGGTGATAAGCATATGGGCGGAGTGTCTGGCATGTCTGGATTGCGGCTTTTCTAGCCGCTCCCTACATTCATGAACACGGATTCCGGTGCTGCCCGAACCCCCGAGCGGGCAGCACCGGAATCCCATGTCACCGCCCGTTTCCGCCGCTTCGCGCGGTATGCCCCTGTCCGAACACTGGACCGGTGTGGGTACCGCCCCACCCCCTACGAGTAGCTTTGGACGCATGGCTCCGACCTCCACCCCCCAGACGCCGTTCGGCCGGGTCCTGACCGCGATGGTCACCCCGTTCACCGCCGACGGCGGACTCGACCTCGACGGCGCCCAGCGCCTCGCCACGCACCTCGTGGACTCCGGCAACGACGGCCTCGTCGTCAACGGCACCACCGGCGAGTCCCCGACCACCAGCGACGCCGAGAAGGCCCAGCTCGTCCGCGCCGTGGTGGAGGCGGTCGGGGATCGCGCCCACGTGGTGGCCGGCGTCGGCACCAACGACACCCACCACAGCGCCGAACTGGCGCGACAGGCGGAGGCCGCCGGAGCCCACGGCCTGCTGGTCGTCACGCCGTACTACAGCAAGCCCCCGCAGGAGGGCCTGTACCGGCACACCGTGCACATCGCCGACACCACCGGGCTGCCGGTCATGCTCTACGACATCCCGGGCCGCAGCGGCGTCGCGCTGAGCCACGAGACGCTGGTCCGCCTCGGCGAGCACCCGCGGATCGTCGCCAACAAGGACGCCAAGGGCGACCTCGGCGCCGCCGCCTGGGCCATCGCCCGCTCCGACCTCGCCTGGTACTCCGGTGACGACGTCCTCAACCTGCCGCTGCTGTCCGTCGGAGCCGCCGGTGTGGTCAGCGTCGTCGGACACGTCGTGGCCGGCGAACTGCGTGCGATGATCGAGGCGTACCTGGCCGGCGATGTGGCCAAGGCCACGGCGATCCACCAGAGCCTGCTCCCGGTGTTCAGCGGTATGTTCCGCACACAGGGCGTCATCCTCGCCAAGGCCGCGCTGGAGCTCCAGGGACTGCCGGCCGGCCCGCTGCGGCTGCCGCTGGTCGGCGCGACTCCCGAGGAGATCGCGCGATTGACGGAGGATCTCGCCGCCGGCGGGGTACACCTGTAGCAGACGAAGACGTGCGCGCCCCGGCTCGCCGGACCCTCACGGGCCCGCCGCTGGACCGGACCGACGGCGCGAGAGCACCGACCCAGTAGGAAAACGACACTGAGTACGCACGCCATATGTCTTCAGGGGGAGGACCCCGGGCATATGGCGTGCGTCGTGAGGAGAGTCTTTTGAGTCACCCGCACCCCGAACTCGGCGCACCCCCGGCTCTGAAGGAGGGCGCCCTCCGCATCACTCCGCTCGGCGGCCTCGGCGAGATCGGCCGCAACATGACGGTCTTCGAATACGGGGGCCGCATCCTGATCGTCGACTGCGGCGTCCTCTTCCCCGAGGACGAGCAGCCCGGCGTGGACCTGATCCTCCCGGACTTCACCTACATCCGGGACCGCCTCGACAAGATCGACGGCATCGTCCTCACCCACGGGCACGAGGACCACATCGGCGCCGTCCCGTTCCTCCTGCGGGAGAACCCGGACATCCCGCTGATCGGCTCCAAGCTGACCCTCGCCCTGATCGAGGCCAAGCTCGCCGAGCACCGCATCCGGCCGTACGTGCTGGAGGTCAAGGAGGGCGAGCGCGAGCGCATCGGCCCCTTCGACTGCGAGTTCATCGCGGTCAACCACTCCATCCCGGACGCCCTGGCGGTCGCCGTCCGCACCCCCGCGGGCATGGTCGTGGCCACCGGCGACTTCAAGATGGACCAGCTGCCGCTCGACGGCCGCCTGACCGACCTGCCGACCTTCGCCAAGCTGGCCGAAGAGGGCATGGACCTGCTGCTGGTGGACTCCACCAATGCCGAGGTCCCCGGCTTCATCCCGCACGAGCGGGACATCTCGGCCGCGCTGCGAAACGTCTTCGCGAACGCCGACAAGCGCATCATCGTCGCCTCCTTCGCCAGCCACGTGCACCGCATCCAGCAGGTGCTGGACGCCGCGCACGAGTACAAGCGCAAGGTCGCCTTCGTCGGCCGCTCGATGGTCCGCAACATGGGCATCGCCCGCGACCTCGGCTACCTGAAGGTTCCCGGCAACATGGTCGTCGACGTCAAGCAGCTCGACGACCTGCCGGACAAGGAGGTCGTGCTGATCTGCACCGGCTCGCAGGGCGAGCCGATGGCGGCGCTGTCCCGGATGGCCAACCGCGACCACCAGATCCGCATCGTCGAGGGCGACACCGTCGTCCTGGCCTCCTCGCTCATCCCGGGCAACGAGAACGCCGTCTACCGCGTGATCAACGGCCTCACCCGCTGGGGCGCCAAGGTCGTGCACAAGGGCAACGCCAAGGTGCACGTCTCCGGTCACGCCTCGGCCGGCGAGCTGCTGTACTTCTTCAACATCTGCAAGCCGCGCAACCTGATGCCGGTCCACGGCGAGTGGCGCCACCTGCGGGCGGCCGCCGAGCTGGGCATCGCCACCGGCATTCCGCGCAACCGCGTGGTCATCGCCGAGGACGGCGTCTGCGTCGACCTGGAGAAGGGCGTCGCCCGGATCGTCGGCAAGGTGCAGGCCGGGTACGTCTACGTGGACGGCGCCTCGGTCGGCGACATCACCGAGGCCTCGCTCAAGGACCGCAGGATCCTCGGCGAGGAGGGCTTCATCTCGGTCTTCGTCGCGGTCGACTCGGCCAACGGCAAGATGGTGGGCGGCCCGACCTTCCAGGCCCGCGGCTCCGGCATCGACGACAGCGCGTTCGTGCCGGTCGCGGCCAAGCTCCAGGAGGCCCTGGACCGCTCGGCGAGCGACGGCGTCCTGGAGCCCCGCCAGGTTCAGCAGCTGGTCCGTCGGACCCTCGGCAAGTGGGTGGCGGACAACTACCGCCGCCGGCCGATGATCCTGCCGGTCGTCGTCGAGGTCTAAGCCTCCGGCGGCTCGTCGAAGGTCGGTCCACGGCTGGTCGACTGCCGGTCGACGGCCTGGTGATGGCTGGTTTGACGTGGGGCAGCCCGGTGCGTAATGTTCTCCGGGTTGCCCCACGGGACGGCCCCGCAGGAAATCCTCGAATGTGAATTCGAGAATGACTGCGGAAAACGGCCCGAGAAACTCTGATAGAGTTCGGGAGCGCCGAAAGGCAAAAGTCGATCAGGTAAATGAAACTCCGGAAAACGGAGCTGAAAACATCTGATAAGCTTGAAACACGAAAGAACGAAGCGCCCGGAGGGCCCGCTGGAAGGCGGCCTGAAGGAAGTGTCCGTTCCTTGAGAACTCAACAGCGTGCCAAAAGTCAAC
>NZ_JBIVAX010000071.1:0-18923 GCF_044745805.1 Kitasatospora sp. NPDC086801 | reverse complement strand
GGTACGACAAACGCGTGTACGTCTTTCTCGGCACAGTCACGGTCGCCGCACTGGCCATCTGGCTCCGCTCATGATCGCGCGGACAGAACCTAGCCCTGGTCCTGGTCCTGGTCCTGGTCCTGGCCCTGGCCGACGTCGAGTCGGCCGGGGCCGCCGCCCGGGTCACCCGTCGACGCGGGCGGCTCCGAGGTGGGCGGCTCCGAGGTGGGCGGCGATCCTCCGCGCGCACTCCAGCGACTCGGTGCGCGAGGTGTCCACCTCCAGGTCGTAGCGCACGCCCTGGTGGACCAGCTCCGCCTGCGACTCGGCCATCCCCCGGATCCGGTCCCCCCGGGCGAGCTCCCGGCCGGCGGCCACCGCCGCCTCGCAGCGGACCCCGACCCACAGCACGTCCAGGCCCACGAGCTCCTTCTCCCAGCGGAGTTGGGACTCCGCCTGGCCGAGGAAGACCTCGTCGAGGATCACCCGCGCGCCCGCCCGCGCCATGGCCGCGACCCCCGCGGTCCACGCCGCCTCCAAGGCCCGGAACCTCGGCCCGATGCTGACCCCGCCATCAGCCGCGAAGCCGATGCCCCCGTCCGTATCCTGCATCGACGCGGGCATCGCCTCGACCAGGGTGTCGACCCCGACCGTCAGCCAGGGCTCCGGCAGCACCGCCTGCAGACACCGGGCGATCCCGGACTTGCCCGAGCTGGAACCGCCGTTCAGCACAATCACCTGAGTCGCCATCCCGCCACCGTAGCCACCCCGGCACCAGGCCCCAACCGAATATTGGACGCCCGGGCCTCCCGGCGGGCCGGGGTGTCCGGGGCCGGGAGGGCGGGGGCGAAAACCGGTGGAGTAGTTCGGCTGGACCTGTCACGCTCCCCGGATGGGTGCATTGGATGCGGTAGCGGTGAGGGTCGCGGGCGGGGCCACCGTCGAGTTCCGGCCGAGCGGTTCCTCGATGGTCCCGCTGATCCGGAGTCGGCAACTGGTGGCCGTCGCCCCGGTCGACCCGGCGAAGCTGGAGCCGGGGGACATCGTCCTCGCCCGCGTCGCCGGCACGGTGTACCTGCACCTGGTCTCCGCCCTCGACCCGGCCAGGAGGCGCGTGCAGATCAGCAACAACCGCGGCCGCGTCAACGGCTGGACCAGCCACGACCGGGTCTTCGGCATCTGTGTGTCGGTCGACGGGCTCGCCCGCCCCGGCGCCGCGGGCAAGAGCCTGGGGTAGGGCGTGCCGTGGCGCGGCCGACGGCCGTCCGCCCTGCGGAGTCGACTCCCCGGCACCCAGGGCACTGAGGCGTATCCGGGCTGACGCGGCCCCTGCTGCGGGGCCGGACGGCACGCGGGGTTCGGTCACGGTCCGTGTCGATGTGGTGACGGCGTGATCACTCGTGCGGGGGAAAAGCGATGGTTGCGCTTTGAACAGTCGCGGTGGCTGGCCAGACTGGTCCTTCTCCGACCGGCCGGTCGGAGGTGGCGAGCAAGGGGGAGCACGGGCATGGGCATTTCGCCGTCCCGCAGCAGGTGCGGCCTCACCGCCGAGCCCCCCGGAGGCCCGGCCCTCCTCGCGGGGGTCGGCAGACCGGTACCGCACGGCGAGGCCTCCGTCCTCCGCCAGGAGGTCGGGGCGTGGCTGGTGGCGAGCGGCGTGCTCGGCGGGGACGTCCAGGAGTTCCTGGCGCAGGGCCACCTGGATCTGGTGGTGGAGGCGTGGGGCGACGTCCCCCGGGGGCCGCGGCTGGTCGCGGCGGCGAAGTGGCTGGTGCTCACCTGGATCCTCGACGACCGCTTCGACGAGCAGTGGATCGGCCGGCCCGTCGCGGCGGCCCGGCGGACCGTCCGGGCGCTCACGGACATCCTGGACGGCGGCCCGGGTGGCAAGCCGACTGGCGGCCTGGACGGCGGCTCGGATGGCGTCGAGCCGCCCGGCGACGCACTCGTCGAGGCGTTCGCGGTGCTGTGGCGCGAGACGGCCGGACTGACGCCGCCGCAGTGGCGGGTGCGCTACGCGGCGCACTTCCGCGCGTACCTGGACACCTCGCTCGGCTACCTCGACGAGGCCTCGCCCGGCGACGCCTCCCTCGGCGCCTCCGTCCTCGACGATGTCTCGCTCGGCGCCTCCGCCCTCGACGACGCCTCCTTCCGCGACCTCGGAGCCGCCGCCCCGGCCGGCGCCGTGCAGACCGTCCCCGAGTACCTGCGCCAACGGGACCAGGACGGCGCCGTGTCCTGCGCGGCGGGGTGGATCGAGCTCGCCCACGGCCTGGACCTCGCCGACGAGGTGTTCCGCCACCCGCGCGTGGCGGACCTGCTGATGCGCTTCAACCACGTCGTCTGCTGGGTCAACGACTTCTACTCCGCCGAGGGGGAGTCCGCCGCCGGGAACGGCAAGAACCTGCTGCACGCGTTCACCGTCCACGAGGGCCTGGCCCCCGAGGAGGCGTCGGCCCGGCTCGGGGCGCTGTGCGAGGCCGAGTCGACGACGCTGGAGTTCCTGGCGGACGGCATCGCCCGTGATCCGTCGTGGCCGGGCGAGGTGCGGGCCTTCGCCCTCGGGCTGGTCCGCTTCACCCGCGCGCTCATCCACTGGACGGCGACGGCCGCCCGCTACCGTACGGAGTCACCTCGATGATCCCCCGTCCGCCCGGTGGGCTGCCGCTGCTCGGGCACCTGGTGCCGTTCCTGCGCGACCCGCTGGCGTTCCTGCGTTCCCTGCCCCGGCACGGCGGCCTCGTCCAGATCAGGCTGGGGCCGGTCTCGGCGGTGGTGGTCTGCGACCTGGAGCTGACCCGGCACGTCCTGCGCGAGGACCGGGTCTTCGACAAGGGCGGGTTCCTGTTCGACCGGGTCCGCGACTTCGCCGGCAACGGCCTGGTGACCTGCCCCCACGCCGACCACCGCCGCCAGCGCCGCTACGTCCAGCCCGCCTTCCGCGCCGACCGGATCGCGCGGTACACGGAGGTGATGGCCCGGGAGGCCCGATGGCTCGCCGGATCCTGGTGCGACGGGCAGGAGGTCGACCTCACCGCCGAGTTGAGCCTGGCCGCCGGGCGCAGTCTGGTCTCGACCCTGTTCACCCGGCTGCCGTTCACCGGCCTCCAGGAGACCGTCGACGACTTCGTGCTGCTGATCGGCGGCTCCTACCGGCGCATGCTGCTGCCCCACCGGCTCAACCGGATCCCGCTGCCGGCCAACCGCCGCTACGACGCCGCCCGCACCCGGCTGGCGCGCCTGGTCGACGCGGTCGTCACCGCCTACCGCGCGGACCCGGAGGACCGGGGCGACCTGGTGTCGACGCTGGTGGCCGCCGACGCGAACGGTCAGCGGCTCTCGAACGCGGAGGTCGCCGACCAGGTGATGACGATCTTCGCGGCCGGCTTCGACACCATCGCCAACTCCACCGTGTGGGCCCTGCACCTGCTCGCCCAGCACCCGGACATCGCCGACCGGGTCCGGGCCGAGGTGGACGCAGCCGACGTGGGCGCGACTCAGGCGGACGCGGCCGAGGCCGAGGTGAACGCCGCCACGGCGGGCGACACGTCGGCCGGCACGGCGGCGAGCGTGGACGGGCTGGAACTGACCGCCCGGGTCGTCCGCGAGGCCGTCCGGCTGTACTCCCCGGGCTGGCTGCTCACCCGCGTCACCAGCACCGACACCGAGCTCGGCGCGCACCGCCTGCGCGAGGGCACCACGGTCGTCTACAGCCCCTACCTCCTGCACCGCCAGCCCGCCCTGTTCCCCGACCCCGACCGCTTCGACCCCGAGCGGTGGGTGGGCGTCCACCCGCAACGCGGCCCGTTCATCGGCTTCGGCGCGGGACCGCGCCGCTGCGTCGGCGAGCAGTTCGGCATGACCGAGTCCGTCCTGCTGCTCGCCACGATCATGCGGACCTGGCGGCTGGAGCACGTCCCCGGCCGGACCGTCCGCGAGTTGCCGCTCGCCACGCTGCGCCCCGGCCCGGTGTGGATGCGCGCGACCCGCCGGGACGGCCTCGTCCGCACCGGAGCCGCCGGGTGAGCACGGCCCTCGTCCTCGGCGGCGGCCTGGCCGGCACGCTGGCGGCCGCCGCCCTGGCGCCGCACGCCCGGAACGTCACCGTCCTCGAACAGGACGTCCTGCCCGTCCTGCCCGGCCCGCGCCGGGGCCTGCCGCAGGGCGAGTTCAGCCACATCCTGCTCGGCGGCGGCGCGGACGCCGTCGAGGCCGTCCTGCCGGGAACGCTCGACGCCCTGCTCACCGCCGGCGCCCACTACCGCTCCATCCCCGCCGGCCTGCTGATGCGCCTCGGGCCGGGCTGGCTCCAGGGCTTCGACTCGCCGGCCTACCTGATCGCCTGCAGCCGGCACCTGCTCGACCACGTCGTCCGGAGGCGGCTGCGCGAGCTGGCGAACGTGACGGTCCGCGAACGGACCTCCGTCCTCGGACTGGTGGGCGGCCCGGGCCGGATCGTCGGCGTCCACATCGAGAACCCGGACGGCTCGCGCGAGACCCTGCGGGCCGACCTGGTCGTGGACGCGACCGGCCGTCGCTCCCGCGCCCCGGAGTGGCTGCGCGCCCTGGGGGTCGACGGGCTGTGCGAGGAGACGGTGGACGCCGGACTCGCCTATGCCGCCCGGGTGTTCGAGACGCCGGGCGGAAACGAGGGCTTCCCGGTGGTGAGCATCGTGCCCGTCCCGGGGCGCGGTCGTCCCGGGCGGGGCGCCACCATCATCCCGATCGAGGACGGCCGCTGGATCGTCACGCTCTCCGGCACCCGGGGCGGCGAACCCGCCCGGGGCGAGCGCGAGTTCCACGACTTCCTGAAGGCGCTGGACCACCCGGTCGTCCATGACCTCGCCCGCGCCGCCCGCCCGCTCGGTCCGATCCGCACCTGCCACGGGACGCTGAACCGCCGGCGCCGCTACGAGTGCT
Organism: Kitasatospora sp. NPDC086801; assembly: GCF_044745805.1. Taxonomy (NCBI): domain Bacteria; kingdom Bacillati; phylum Actinomycetota; class Actinomycetes; order Kitasatosporales; family Streptomycetaceae; genus Kitasatospora; species Kitasatospora sp. NPDC086801. The sequence continues at coordinate 14,024 of NZ_JBIVAX010000071.1, read as the reverse complement.
ACGAGGGCGGCTCGTTGGCCGGGTTCGCCGCCACCGGCGACGCGGTGGCGGCGCTGAACCCGGTGTACGGGCACGGCATGACGGTCGCCGCCCAGTGTGCCGCCGCCATCCGGGCCGCCCTCGACAGCGAAGGCCTGTACCCGGGGGTGAGCGCGCTGATCCAGCGGCGGATCGCCAGGGTCGTCGACACTCCCTGGGACATGGCCAAGGACCAGGACGAGGGCTTCCCGGACGCGCTGTCGAGCCACCCCGCCCCCGCCGCCGGGCCCGCCGCCGTGTTCACCCGCTGGTACACCCGCCGGGTGCTGGGTGCGGCCCTCACCGACCCCGCCGTCTCGGCCGCCTACTTCGAGGTGTTCTCCCTCGCGGCCCGGCCCGCCCGGCTCGCCAGACCCGCGGTGGCCCTCGGCGCACTGCGCCCCCGGCGCGCCCACCCGCCGACCGCCGGCCAGGCGATCGCCCGCTTCCCGGAGGTGGCCGCGCTGGCCGGGCCGTACTGATCGTCCAGCGCGGCCCCCACCACCCAACCTCCCTTTCCCGCGCTCCTGTTCACGGCTGTTCACGCCTGTTCACGCCGCCGCCGAATACCTCGGGCCCGGCGGCGGGGCCGCCGGGCCCGGTCGGAGCCCCGGTCCCGGAGAACACCGAGGACACCCGACGGCTTCGGTCACTGGGCGGCCGCGGCCATCGCCTCGCGGACGGTGATCAGGCACGGATCGCAGTAGCGGTCCGGGCCCGCCGACTCCCCGCCGTCGCCGGCCGGCGCGACGCGCTGGGCGGGTTCGAGGAAGCGTCCGCACAGGGACGTCGACGAGTCGTTCTTCGTCACCACATGCCACACCACGGTCGGCGGTGACCCCGCCGGATCGTGCTCGGCCCACATCTCGTACACGGTAGCCTCCCGAATCGCTGGGGCCCGGTCACCCCATGCAACCTCCCTCCCCGGCGGTCGGCCACCGGACGGGGCCCGGTGGGATGGCGCGCGGTCGCCGGTGGCACGTCCGACGGTCTTCTTCACGCCGCCCCTGACCGCCTCGGAGCGCCGTCCCGCGCCTCAGGAACTCCGCCTGGCCTCTGGTGTTTCGGTGTCGCGCCAGTAACATGAGTTCCCCTCACGTTCTCGTCAGGAGGCAGTCATGCCGGACCGCTACGACCTGCCGACGGGGTTCCGCTGGGGCGCCGCCACCGCCGCCTACCAGATCGAGGGGGCGGTGAACGAGGACGGCCGCGGCCCGTCCGTGTGGGACGTCTTCGCCGCCCGCCCCGGAGCCGTCCGCGACGGCCACACGGGCGCGGTGGCCTGCGACCACTACCACCGGTACCCCGAGGACATCGCCCTGATGAAGGGCCTCGGGCTGGACGGCTACCGCTTCTCCATCGCCTGGCCGCGCGTGCTGCCCACGGGCAGCGGTCCCGTGAACACCGCCGGACTCGCCTTCTACGACCGCCTGGTGGACGCCCTCCTCGACGCCGGCATCACCCCGTTCCCCACCCTCTTCCACTGGGACCTCCCGCAGGCCCTGGAAGACGGCGGCGGCTGGCTGAACCGCGACACCGCGTACCGCTTCGCCGAGTACGCCACCGTCATGGCCGACCGCCTCGGCGACCGCGTCCCCGCCTGGATCACCCTCAACGAGCCCTTCGTCCACACCGTCTTCGGCTACGCCCTCGGCACCCACGCCCCCGGCCGCACCCTGATGCTGGAGGCCCTCCCGGCCGCCCACCACCAACTCCTCGCCCACGGCCTGGCCGCCTCGGCGCTCCACGAACGCGGCCTGGAGGTGATGCTCTCCAACAACCTCACCCCCGTCCAGCCGGCCTCCGCCGACCCCGCCGACGCGGCCGCCGCCGAGGCGTACGACGCCCTCCACAACCGCCTGTTCACCGACCCCGTCCTCCTCGGCCGCTACCCCGACCTCTCCGCTCTGGGCGTCCCCGACGACCTCTACGGCGCCATCCACCCCGGCGACACCGACCTCATCGCCGCCCCCGGCCTCGACGGCCTCGGCCTCAACTTCTACAACCCCACCCGCATCGCCGCCCCCACCGACCCCGGCCTCCCCTTCGACTTCGTCGACATCCCCGACGTCCCCCACACCGCCTTCGGCTGGCCCGTCGTCCCCGACGCCCTCCGCCAACTCCTCCTCTCCCTCCGCGACACCTACGGCAAATCCCTCCCACCCATCACCATCACCGAGAACGGCTGCTCCGTCACCGAGTCCACCACCCCCGACCAGCCCCGCATCGACTTCATGTCCGCCCACCTCGACGCCCTCGCCGCCGCGATCGCCGAAGGCATCGACATCCGCGGCTACTACACCTGGTCCCTCCTCGACAACTTCGAATGGGCAGAGGGACTGTTCAGCCAGCGGTTCGGACTCGTTCACGTCGACTTCGAGACGCAGCGGCGCACGCCGAAGGCCTCCTACGCCTGGTACCGCGACCTGATCGCCGCCCAGCGCGTACGGCGCGCACAGTGATCGGGGTCTTCAGATCCGGTGGCGGGATGTTCGCCCCGGGCGTGGTTCCGCACGCTCGTGTTGGCGCGATCGGCGAGCTGTGCCTCCGGGACGGCGCTGAACTGCGAGCGCCGGCCGTTGCGCCTGGCCGCTCACCGGGGTCGGCCGGGTGCCCGCTCGGGGCGGTGCATGCGCAGAGCGAGTGCCGGGCACTGGTTCACGGCCCGGCGGGCGCCGTGTTCCTGCCAGGGGGCGACGGGGATGGTGGTCGACGTGGGATAGCCGTGCGGGCCGAGCCGGACGAGGCCGGGAGCCAGTACGCCGCACAGCCCGTGCCCGGCGCAGCGGGACCAGTCCACCTCCAGCCGTGCGCCTTCGTGGCGGGGGAGCGGTAGCACGCCGAGGACCGGCCTCCCGCATCCGGGGCCGGCGACGTGGGCCTCGACGTCCCGGGCGAACACGTCGAGCGCGCTCAGCACGAAGCGGGCCGTGCCGTCGGGGTGTGAGCAGGCGCCACCACGCTGCGCGCCGCCGAGGGCCCGCCGGACGTCCTCCAGGACGGCCGGCCCGCCGCCGCCCGTGGCCAGCGTGGTGAGCGCTTCGGCCGCGTCGGGCAGCCCGCGCCTGCACGGGCCGCACTGCCCGGTCGATTCGCCCGCCAGCCAGGCCGCGACCCGGGTGATCTCGCCGAGCGGGCACGTGGCGGCAGGGAGCGCGGCGATCGCACCGGCGCCGAGGGTGCCGCCGAGCTCGGCGAGGCCCGTGCGCGAGAGCGGCGCACCGGCGGCGTCCGCCGGGCCCAGCCAGGCGCCGTGATAGCCGCCGACCAGCACACCGTCGCCCGGCCGCAGTCCGCACGCGTCCAGTACGTCTCCCAGCCTCGTCCCGAAGGGGGTCTCGACCACCAGGGGACCCGACCCGGGGCGGTTGACCGTCAGCAGGACCGTGCCCGGTTCGGTGGTGGTGCCGACGGCGGCGTACGCCTCGGGGCCGAGCCGGGCGGCCACGGCGAGCTGGGCCCAGGTCTCGGCGTTGGACAGCAGCGTCGGGCGCCGGCGAACGCCTCCCGTTCCGCCCTCGGCGGCGCGGGCCTTCACAGCGGCAGGTTGTACCGGAAGCCCGTTGACCCCGCGGATCAGTGCGCTGGACTCGCCCGAGACGAAGCGTTCGGGAAGGCGTACGGTCCGGGCCGGGCACGGCAGGTCGCGCTCGTCGAGGGCGGCGGGGACGGAGATCTCGCCGGGGCTGCCGCTGGCGACGCCGATGACGATCTCCTCGGCTCCGAAGGCGGCTGCGGCGAGGCAGGCGCCGTCGAGCACGAGGTGCGGAGCTCGGGCGAGCAGCATCCTGTCTTTGGCACTCGGGGGCTCGCCCTCCGATCCGTTCACCACGATGACCGGACGTGCCCCGGTTCGGCCGGCGGCGGCCACCGCGGCCCGGGCCTTGCGGGTGAAGGGGAAGCCGGCGCCGCCGCGTCCGCGCAGATCGACGCGCTCCGCCAGGTACAGCAGGTCGTCCTGGGCGAACCGGGGGAGCGGAGGGTGGACGCGGACGTGGGCGGCGAGGTCGAGGCGCTGGAAGCGGTCCAGTCCAGCGGTCAGCCGGGCCGGCCCGAGGTGGCGCACCTGCGGCAGTTCGATGCGGGCGCTCACATGCCACCGCCGGGCTGGACCAGCCCCAGGTGCGGGGGGACGGCCGGAGCGGCGTGCCGGGGTCGGTGCGGCACCGTGCCGGTTCGGGCTGCCACGCCTGCCGTCGCCGAGGACGGACCGTTCTGGACGGGCGGACCGTTCTGGACGGGCGGGCCGTTCCGGACGGTCGGCAGACCGCCGCCGTGCTGTGCCGACGGTGCGGCGAAGACGGTCGGCCCGGCCGGGCACGGTGCGCCGACCCGGTGAGCCTTCGAGCGGCGCCGGTGCCCGGTGGCGTCCCGGCGGTGGCCCAGCCAGGAGAGGGTCCGGACCAACAGGGCGAGGGCGATCAGCGCCGCACACAGGCCGTAGCCCCACAGGACCCAGGCGTGCGCCGCGCGTCCGGCGGTCAGACCGTGGGCCAGCGCGATCGGCCAGCAGGCGTACGCGCTCGCGTGCATCACACGCCAGAGCCAGGCGTGCCGACTTCCCGCGAACCGTCCGCGAAACGCGCCCGTCGCCGCGACCAGGACGAGCAGGTCGGCTGCGACGGTCCCCAGGCCCACCTCGACGGCGGTGCCGCCGGTGAAGGGGAGGACGGTGCTCCGCGGGTCGGCGTGGTGCTCGGCGACCTTGACCGCGATGTGGACGGCCAGGAACCCGAGCGCGGCGACGGCGGTCGCCCGGTGCACCGACTGGACGGCCACCCGCAACCGCGGCGTCAGGACCAGGCGGTCGGTGGCGGCCAGCCCGCACACGACCGCCGCGGTCAGCGAGAGCAGGGTGAAGACCCCGGCGAAGTAGTCCAGGAAGGCGATGACGTGGCGGGCCACGGCCGGCGCGCCATTGACCGCGGTACCGGCGAGAAGGGCGGGTGCGGACATCTGGAAACCTTCTTCCGTGGGTTCGGCTTCCGTTCGGGTCGACTGGCAGGTCGTGGGCCGACAGCGGCATCGGATCGGCTGGATCCGCCCATTGTCAGTGGCGCCGAACCGGGGGACAAAGGCCCCCGAATACGACACCGGGCAGTAGGAGGGCCCTGCACGGGTCCTGTCCGCAGTCCGAGCAGCGGCCTGTGCCTACGGCCGGACGTCGTAGGTGCTCGGCGTGACGTAACCGGGCTCACGCTTCGAAGTCGCAGACGGCGACGGAGCGTCGTCGAACGACCACGACCGGTCCGGGGCCCGGCTCCGTCGAGCACCTGTTCGCCGGACCGGGGCGCGCAGTGTGAGCGCGCGGAGTCACGGTGCGAACATGCGGAGTCACGGTGCGAATGCACGGAGTCACGGTGCGGACGCGCGGAGATCGGGGCCGGGTGGACGTGGCGTGCGGGGGTCCGTGCGCGAGGTGCCCGTCGGATGTGTCCGCCTGTGCCCGGGGCGGGACCATGGACGTATGGGCAGAGACACAGGCCCCACACCGCGGTCGCCCCTGCGCGGACCTGGTAGCCGTCGTGGGCGGCGACGCGCACCCCCGGTCCCTCAGGAGCCGTCGGCGCGACGCCTGCGGTCGGTGATGAACATCCGCAGCGTCGCCGGTCAGATGTTCGTCCTGCAAGTGGTGATCGTGCTGTTGCTCGTGGTGGCGGGCGTCGTCGCGCTGCTGATCCAGTCCCACAGCGATCGCTTCGCCGCCGCGCGCGATCGCTCGCTGGCCGCGGCCGAGGCGTTCGCCCACGGCCCCGGTCTGGTGGCGACGATGCAGGGCCCCGATCCCAGCGCGGTGCTCCAGCCGCTGGCCGAAGCGGCCCGCAGGGGCGCCAAGGTCGACTTCATCGTGGTCGCCGACCGGAACGGCATCCGCTACACCCACCCCGCGCCGGAGCAGATCGGCAAGAAGTTCGTCGGCACCATCGGGCCGTCGCTGGAGGGCCGCGTGACCTTCGAGCAGGTGCACGGCCCGCTCGGCCAGGAGTACCAGGTGGTGGTCCCGGTGGAGGACTCCCACGGTGCGGTCGTGGGCGTGGTGTCGTCCGGGATGAAGGTCGCGGACGTGAGCAGCGCGCTCAACCGCCAGTTGCCGGTCGTCCTGGGTGCCGGCACCGTCGCGCTCGGCCTGGCCACCGCCGGTACGGCGTTGGTGGGCAGGCGTCTCCTGCGGCAGACCCGCGGCTTGGGGCCGGAGGAGATGACCCGGATGTACGAGCACCACGACGCGGTGCTGCACGCGGTGCGCGAGGGCGTGGCCATCGTCGGCGGCGACGGCCGGGTCCTGCTCGCGAACGACGAGGCGCGCCGGCTGCTGGACCTGCCCCCCGACCCGGAGGGGCGTGCTGTCGCCGACCTCGGCCTCGACCCCCGCACGACCGAACTGTTGCTCTCCGACAGCGTGGTCACCGACGAGGTGCTCCCCGTCGGCGGCCGCCTGCTGGCCGTCAACAACCGCCCCACCGACCGCGCGGGAGGCCCACCGGGCAGCGTCACCACCCTGCGCGACTCCACCGAGTTGCTCGCCCTCGTGGGGAAGGCCGAGGTCGCCCGCGGTCGGCTCAGGCTGCTGTACGACGCGAGCGTCGCCATCGGTACGACGCTGGACGTCCGGCGCACCGCGGAGGAGCTCGCCCGGATGGCCGCCCGGGAATTCTGTGACTACGCCGCCGTCGACCTGGCCGAAGAGGTCCTGCGCGGCGAGGAGCCGCAGACCTTGGTGGTCGGCGCCCCGGTGGTGCTGCGGCGGGTGGCGGTCTCGGGCGTCCGGGACGATTCTCCGCTGTACCCCCAGGGGGAACTGGTCAGGTGGGCCGGGAACACCCCGCAGGCGGCGGTCTTCGTCCACGGGCAGTCCGCGCTGGTGCCCGCGCTGGCGGCCGACGCCGGGTGGCGCGAGCAGGATGCCGAGCGCACGCAGGCGGCGCTGGAGTTCGGGCTGGCGTCGCTGATCGCCGTTCCGCTGACGGCACGGGGTGTGGTGATGGGCACCGCCTGCTTCTGGCGTCGTCGGGGCAGGGGTCCGTTCGAGGAGGACGACCTGTCCCTGGCCGAGGAACTGGCCGCCCGGGCCGCCGTGTCCGTCGACAACGCCCGCCGCTTCACCCGCGAGCACACGCTGGCCGTCACCCTGCAGCACAGCCTGTTGCCGCGCGCGTTGCCCGAGCAGAGCGCCCTCGACATCGCCTACCGCTACCTGCCGGCCCAGGCAGGCGTCGGCGGTGACTGGTTCGACGTCATCCCGCTGCCGGGCACCCGCGTGGCCCTCGTCGTCGGCGACGTGGTCGGCCACGGCCTGCACGCGGCCGCGACCATGGGCCGCCTGCGCACCGCGGTCCAGAACTTCTCCACCCTCGACCTGCCGCCGGACGAGCTCCTCGGGCACCTGGACGAACTGGTCGCCCACATCGACCAGGAGACCGCCGCCGTCGAGGGGGCGCCCGCGATCACCGGTGCGACCTGCCTCTACGCCATCTACGACCCCACCCATGCCACCTGTGTCCTGGCCCGGGCGGGCCATCCCCCGCCCGCCCTCGTCCACCCGGACGGCAGAGCGGAGCTCCTCGACCTCCCCGCCGGCCCGCCGCTCGGCGTGGGCGGGATGCCCTTCGAAGCAACGGAGGTGCTGCTGCCCCAGGGCAGCAGCCTGGTTCTCTACACCGACGGCCTGGTCGAGGACCGCACCCGCGACATCGGTAGCGGCCTGGACATCCTCACCGCCTCCCTGGCCCACCCCGGCCGATCGCCGCAGGAGGTCTGCGAGGCCGTGCTCGACGCCCTGCTGTCTGCCCGTCAGACCGACGACATCGCTGTCCTCGTCGCCCGTACCCGCGTGCTGGCACCCGATCGGATCGCGGAGTGGGAGGTGGCATCGGCTCCGGAGGCCGTGGCCCAGGCCCGCGCCGAGGCCACCCGGCAGCTCACCGAGTGGGGCCTGGACGAGGCCGTCTTCGTCACCGAGCTGGTGCTCAGCGAGTTGGTGACCAACGCGATCCGCTATGCGACCGGTCCGATTACGGTGCGACTGCTGTACGACCGCACGCTGATCTGTGAGGTCTCGGACACCAGCAGCACCGCCCCGCACCTGCGCTACGCGGTCGCTGACGACGAGGGCGGCCGCGGCCTGTTCCTCGTCGCCCGGCTCGGCGAACGCTGGGGCGTCCGCTACACCCCCGAAGGCAAGATCATCTGGGTCGAACAGTTCCTGTGACCGAGCACCTCGACGGCTCGGGTCGTCGACGAGGGGCGAGGGCGGCGGCGGACGTACCTCCCGCCCCTCGTCGGCGCGGCCCGGTGAGAGGCCGGAGGGATCCGGTCGTGCTGTACTCGCCGCGCGGCCGGTCCTCGGGGCGTGGTGGTCAGCTCAGGGTCTGGATCGCGGCGGCTTCGTAGGGGAGCAGGTCGGCGAAGCGGCCGGAGAGGACCTTGGCCGCCCACTGCGGGTCCTGGAGGAGGGCGCGGCCGACGGCGACCAGGTCGAACTCGTCGCGCTCCAGCCGGTCGAGCAGGTTGTCGAGGCTCTGGAGCGGGGCGCCCTCGCCCATGAAGGCGCTGACGAAGTCGCCGTCGAGGCCGACCGAACCGACGGTGATGGCGGTGCGGCCGGTGAGCTTCCTGGTCCAGCCGGCCAGGTTGAGGTCCGAGCCGTCGAACTCGGGGACCCAGTAGCGGCGGGTCGAGGCGTGGAAGGCGTCGACACCGGCCTCGGCGAGCGGGGCGAGGATCGCCTCCAGTTCCTGGGGGGTCTCGGCGAGGCGGGCCTCGTAGTTCTCCGACTTCCACTGCGAGTAGCGGAAGATCACCGGGAATTCCGGGGAGACGGCCTCGCGCACCGCGGCGACGAGCTCGGCCGTGAACTTCGTCCGGGCGACCGGGTCGCCGCCGTAGGCGTCGGTACGGCGGTTGGTGCCCGCCCACAGGAACTGGTCGAGCAGGTAGCCGTGGGCGCCGTGCAGCTCGACGCCGTCGAAGCCGATCCGCTCGGCGGCCGCGGCGGCCTCGGCGAACGCGCCGATGACGGCGTCCAGGTCGGCCCTGGTCATCGCCCGCCCCGTGCCCTCGGCGCCGTCCAGCCGGATGCCGGACGGGCCGACGGCGGGGGCGTCGGCGAACGGCGGGTCGCCCTGCTTGCGCACCATGCCGATGTGCCAGAGCTGCGGCACGATGGTGCCGCCCGCCGCGTGGACGTCCTCGGCGACACGGGCCCACCCGGCCAGCTGCTCCTCGCCGTGGAAGCGCGGGATGTCGTCGCTCTGGCCGGCGGACTCGTGGCCGACGTACGTTCCCTCGGTGACGATCAGGCCGACGCCCGCGGCGGCGCGGCGGGCGTAGTACGAGCGCACGTCCTCGCCGGGCACGCCGCCGGGGGAGAACCTGCGCGTCATCGGCGCCATCACGATGCGGTTGGGCACGGTCAGCCCGTTGATGGTGACGGGCCGGGACAGGATCTCGGCCGCGCGGGCGGCGGAGTGGTCGGCGGCCGGGGCGGGCTCGGTGACGGTCATGGGGATTCCTCGCGGGTAGCGGTGGTGTGCGCCGGGGCGGCAGCGGTCGTCCGTGCCAACCGCCCCGGCATCCTCCGCATTTCACCGATCAGGCGGGACCCGCTGTGATCCGCGCCACGGTACGCCGGCGGGGGCGGCCCTGCCCCTGCGCCCTGTCGCCCGCAGGGTGGTGGCTACCGGAGCCCTCCCCTGGCGGATGGCCTCCGACGACCACCGGGCCGCCGTGCCCGGGGTTCCGTGGGCCCCGATCCGGGGCGCCTCACGCCCGCCCCCTGGGACCGGGCACTCGTCGACCCCATGGCCGAACTGCCCACCGCAGTGGTCGCGGAGGTGGTCGCCGGCTTCCTCCTCGAGGACCTGGCTGACCACCGGCACGGATAGCATGACAGCCTGCTCGACGGGCCGAGGGCTACCACCACCGCTTCGGCCCTGGCCACCGGCCTCGTGCGCGTCCACGGCCTCGTCCACGTCGCCCCCGCCTCGCAGCGGCTCCGCCCCGAACTGGACACCGCCGCGAACGAGGCGACCGCCGCCGTGGCCGCGTTCCGGGACTGGCTCCGAGAGAGCTACCGACCTGCTGCGGAAGGCACGCCCGACGCCGTCGGCCGCGAGCGCTACCTGCTCGGGGCCCGCCGCTACACCGGCGCCGACCTGGACCTGGACGAGACCTACGACTGGGCCTGGGAGGAGTTCCACCGGGTCTGGGCCGAACTGCGTACGGAGGCCGAACGGGTGCTGCCCGGCGCCACCGTCCAGGAGGCCCGGGCCCACCTGGACGAACACGGACACACCGTGCACGGCGCCGAGCAGATGCGCGGCTGGCTGCAACAGCTCACGGACGACGCGATCGAGGCACTCGACGGGCGCCACTTCGACCTCACCGGCCCGCTGCGCCGGGTCGAGACCCGGATCGCCCCGGCCGGCAGCGCGGCCGCACCGTACTACAGCGGGCCGAGCCTCGACTTCGCCCGCCCGGGCCGGACCTTCCTTCCGCTGGCCAACGGCGACGCGCAGGAGCGGTTCCGCACCTGGCGCCTGGTCAGCACCTGGTACCACGAGGGCGTTCCCGGGCACCATCTGCAGCTCGCCTCCTGGACCGCGGCGGCGGAGCAACTGTCCCGCTACCAGGTCACCCTCGGCAAGATCAGCGCCAACGTGGAGGGCTGGGCCCTGTACGCGGAGCGGTTGATGGACGAGCTCGGGTTCCTCACCGATCCCGGACGCCGCCTCGGCTACCTCGGCAAGCAGATGATGCGCGTCGCCCGCGTCATCGTCGACATCGGTCTGCACGTGGAGAGCGCCATCCCGGCGGGCTCCCCGTTCCACCCGGGCGAGCGCTGGACCCCGGAGCTGGCCACGGCCTTCATGGCCGACTACGTCAGTTTGGCGCCCGCCCACCTGCACAGTGAGATCGTCCGCTACCTCGGCTGGCCCGGCCAGGCCATCGGCTACAAACTCGGCGAGCGCGCCTGGTTGGCCGGCCGCGAGGCGGCCCGCCGCAGGCTGGGCACTGAGTTCGACCTCAAGCGCTGGCACATGAAGGCCCTGCGGCAGGGCTCCCTCGGCCTGGACGACCTGGACACAGCCCTGGCAGCCCTGTGACCGCCGTGTGATCACCGTGCTCGTCGCCTGCAAGGGGCGGCACGGCAAGGCGGCGCAGGTGCACGCCCAGTCGTCCACTGCGGCAGCGCACGTCGAGGCGGTGCACATCGGCAGGCCGGACGGGACGCCGGCCATGGTGTTCGGCAGGGAGATCCCGGGCAAGGACCCCATCACCGTCCACTTGCTGGAGACCCCGGGGGACCTCCCCTCCGGAGTCGGTGGGATCGACCTGGACTGCCCGTCGGAGGACCACGCGGTGGTACCGGGAATCGACCTCGGGTGGGGAACCGGGGAGGGAGAAGCCCCGAGTGGTGCCCGGGTATCACGTGCGGCCGGAGGGCGGGCCGGTCTCGCTGAGCCAGGACGACTCGGTCATGGCCATCAGGGTCCTGCGCTGACCGTCGGCCGGTAGGGCGCTGCTCCGGCGGTTGCGGTGGAAGGGCTTCGTCTTCAGCACAGCCGCCGGGCGGCCCTGGGCCGAGTCGGACAATTCGAGGTGGTCGGCGGTGCCCGGATGGAATCATGTGGAGGCCCGGAGAGGGCGCCGCACGGTCGAGTCGGGACGGGAGCCGTAGGTGGGAGAGAGGCAGCGGGCCGTCCGGAAGCCCAAGGCCGTCCTCGCGGACGGGGAGCGGCTCCGGGCCGTCGCCCGCGCGGTCGTCGACGATCATCAGGGTGCCGTCGAGTACGCGCGTCAGGCCGCGGCCGGCCTGAGGGGCCGGTTGGTCAGTGCCGAACTGGACGCCATCCCCGTGGCTCGGCTGAAGGACGTCACCGAGGGGCGTCTGCGCGTCGGCGCGTTGGAGGCCGCCGGGATCAGGACCGTGCGGCAGGTGGTGGACGCCACGACCGACACGCTCCGACTGCTGCCCGGAATCGGCGCCCAGAGCGCTGCCCAGGCCATCGCCGCTGCCGGGCAGATCGCGCGGGCCGCAGAGCAGGCCGTGGCGATCCGGCTGGACGTCGACCGGCAGGATGCGGCCGGCACCGCGCTGGTCGTCGCACTCCATCGGCTGGTCGCCGCCGGGCCCGATGCGAGACGGGCCAGGGAGCTGGCGGAGCGTGTCGTCGGCGAGGCCGCCGCCCTGATCGCTGCCGCCCAGCCGGTCCGGGGCGTTGTCAGAGGCCTGTTCGTCGGGCGGCAGCGCAGACAGGAGGCGTTCGCCGCGGTCGATCGGTTGGACGCTCTGGTCGCGGAGACGGAGGGCCAGGGGACGTCCATGCTCTTCGCCCAGGCGTCGGTGGACCTCCTGCGCCCACTGGCTACGGACATCGAGGCCTGGGCGGACTTCGAAGTCCGCTCGGCCGAGTTCTACGGCGTCCTCGGCGAGATCGCCGAATTCGGTTCCGACGGGGTCACCGCCTCCGAGGGTTTCCTTCCGGAGAACCTGTCGGACCGGGTCCGGGCCGAGCCGCTGAACGACACCCGGTGCAAGGTCTCGCTCCGTGGCTACCAGGCGTTCGGTGCCCGCTTCGCCCTCGCGCAGAAGCGGGTGATCATCGGTGACGAGATGGGCCTCGGGAAGACCATCCAGGCGATTGCCGCGCTCGCGCATCTCCGGGCGCACGGGAGCGCGCACTTCCTCGTCGTCTGCCCGGCCAGCGTCCTCATCAACTGGGTCCGGGAGATCGAGTCACGCAGCACGTTGAGGGCGTTCCGCCTCCATGGCGAGGAGAAGGAGGCGGCGCGCGCCGAATGGCTCCGGAGCGGCGGCGTCGCCGTCGTGACCTTCGACGGACTCCGTCGCCTGGAGGTCCCGGCAGAGGTCCCGGTCGGCATGGTCGTGGTGGACGAGGCCCACTACGTCAAGAACCACAGCACCAAGCGATCTCAGGCGGTGGCCGAGTGGACCGATCGCGTCGACCGCGTCCTGTTCCTCACCGGCACCCCGATGGAGAACCGGGTGGAGGAGTTCCGGAACCTGGTTCGCTATCTGCAGCCTGATCTCCTGCCCGGAATCCACAGCAGTTCGGCCGCTGCGGGGCCGACGTCGTTCCGCAGGGCGGTTGCACCGGCCTACCTGCGTCGCAACCAGCAGGATGTCCTTACGGAACTCCCCGACGTCGTCCATGTCGACGAATGGGAGGAGTTGTCGGCGTCCGATCTCGTCGCCTACCGTTCGGCGGTCGCCGAGGGGAACTTCATGGCCATGCGCCGTGCCGCGTACGCGGATCCGGCAGGGTCGGCGAAGCTGCTGCGGCTGATGGAAGTCGTCGACGAGGCTGCGGAGAACGGGTTGAAGGTCGTTGTCTTCTCGTTCTTCCGGGACGTTCTGAAGGTGGTCCAGGACGCTCTGGGGCAGCGTGCTTTCGGCCCGGTCGACGGCGGCCTGGCCGCCGTCCGACGGCAGGACGTGGTGGACGGGTTCGCTGCCGCGCAGGGCCACGCGGTGCTGCTGAGCCAGATCCAGGCCGGAGGCGTGGGACTGAACATCCAAGCGGCGTCGGTCGTCATCCTCTGCGAACCTCAGGTGAAGCCCACCATGGAGAGCCAGGCGATAGCCAGAGCCCATCGAATGGGCCAGGTCCGGCGTGTGCAGGTGCACCGATTGTTGGCCGTGGACAGCGTCGACCAGCGGATGGTGGAGATTCTTCGCGCGAAGAGCCGATTGTTCGACGACTACGCGCGCCGCAGCGACGTGGCCGAATCGACTCCTGAAGCGGTCGACGTCTCGGAGCAGTCGCTGGCGGCGCTGATCGTGGAGGAGGAACAACTGCGCCTCGCCCGGATGACCACCGGATGACCGCCGGACGACTGCCAACGGTGCTGGGCATTTGTTTCGGGCGCCGAGTAGGGGTACTGTCACCCAGTCGCTTGGCAGGGAGCACCGGACACGCATCGGCGCGGACGGTCCCGGGGCGGCCAATCCTTTCGAAACACCACGTCCTGGTTCGGGCTGG
>NZ_JBIVAX010000070.1:0-18997 GCF_044745805.1 Kitasatospora sp. NPDC086801 | reverse complement strand
GCCCACGAGCACGAGCGCCTCTATCCCACCCCCGATCAGCAGAACTACACCCTCACTGCTTGATCAGCAGCTTCACTCGAAACGAACCGCACCCACCGGCACGTGTCGCTCGTTGAGAGCGTGCACCACCAGATCCGCGCTCGGGTCCAGGTCCTCAGCGACCACCAGAACGGTTCCGTGCTGTGCGGACACCGGTTACGCGACCTGGTCGCCGGGGAACGCGTACGGGTCGGGCCCCTCGTCGGCGCCCGTGGTCGAGTCCTTGTTCGTGGCGGTGCTGGACGCGGCCACCGGGGTCTCGGCCCACAGCGAGCCGTCGGAGTTCATCACGTTGACCTGGAGCTCGGGGTCGTACGTGAACTCCGACGGGTCGATGGTGACGACGTACGGCGGCTGGACGGCCAGGGCCCCGAACGGGACCCTCGTGGGCTCGGTGATGGTGGTCATCAAGTGCTCCTTTCGTGCAGTTGATTGATGCGACGGGTGGTGCAACCCTCCGGCCGGCATACCAGCCCGGAAGGGGACTTGGGGGCGCCAAGAAGCGACGCCCAGCATTGGCGGTGTTGCAGACCAGCCCCGGGCATTCGGCTGACCGAACAGGTTGACCGTCCCCGGGGCGGGGCTGTGCGGCCGCTCCCCGCCAGAGCCTGCTCTGGCGGGGAGCGGTGTGGCTCGGCGAGGGTCTGGCACCAACGCGCCCTCGGAGCCGGCCGGCAGGGGAGGTAGGCCTGCCGGCGCCCGTCCGTGATTGCCTGTCACGGACGGGCGTTGAACCCCGCCACCGCGCGGGATGAGCACTCGCGGCGCGGTGGCGGGAGCTTGTCGGTCCGGTTCGCGGTTCGGCCGACAGCGGCGCGGCAGCCGTTGACCACAGCGGTAAAACCGCCGGCCGCCAACGAGCTGACGTGCAGCCCGGCGAGCAGCATCTCCCCCGAGGTCACGCCGGCTCCGGAAACATCGGCCGACGCTGCGGGCTGCTCCCCGTACCCGGCGCGATCTCCCTGGGGTCGCACCGTCGCAGCTGATCGGGCCCGGTCGTCCACTCGCACCCCGCGCCGAGCGGCCTCAGGAAGGCCGCCCCGCAGAGGATCTCCATGAAGACCCCCTCCTTCGGCTTGCCGTCGTCGTCACGGTGCTTCAGGTCCCGCACCACCTCGTTGCGGACGAAGTCGGGCAGCGCGGATTTCAGGTTTTCGGGCATGGGGGTCTCCGTAGCGCTTCGCTCTTGGCGTGTCACTTGGTGTAGCCATGGTGGCGCGACAGCCTCTACGATCGGAAGGGTTCTCCACTTGACGAAATCCCCTGTGGGATAAGGAATGCAACGGAGGTCTGATCATGCGCGAGACCGAGCTGGACCCGTCCGCATCACCCCTCAAGGCCTTCGGCGCACAACTCCGCAGGCTGCGCAAGGCGGCGGGGCTCACACAGACCGACCTCGGGGCGATGACGAACTTGAGTGACAGTCAGATCTCCAACCTCGAACGAGGGACACGCAGTCCCACACTCGACTGGGTCGTACAAGCCGACCGGGCCCTTGGTGCCGGTGGAACACTAGAACTGACGTACTGGAGTCTCAGCGGCTCATCGTTGCTGGAAGGGTTTCCCGAGTACGCCCAGCAAGAAGCGAAGGCCCTGAGCATCAACCACTTCGAACTGGGCATCGTGCCTGGCCTGGCGCAGACAACGGAGTACGCCGCAGCCTTCGCCTCGGCCGCCGTGCGGCGCGGCAGCGTCACCGAGGAGCAGGCTGCGGATCGGCTCGACTTCCTTGCCACGCGCCAGAAGCTACTTGCCCGGCAGCCTGCGCCCCGGCTCCACTTCGTCCTGGACGAGGGCGCCCTTCTACGACCGGTGGGCGGGCGCAAGGTCATGGCTCGGCAGCTTGCGCACCTTGAAGACCTCGCCACTCGTCCGAACATCACGATCCAAGTGGCGCCGTTCTCTCTTGCAGAAGAGCTGCCGTTCACCATGGTTGTTACCTTGCTGACCCTGGCGGATCGCAAACTCCTGGCATACTCGGAGTGCCAGCTGCGCGGCTTCCTCTCGCGGGACGCCGAGACTGCTCAAGCTTGGGAGCGGGAATGCCACCAGCTCCAAGTGGAAGCGCTCTCGAAGGCTGCGTCACTGGAGCTGATCCGAAAGTGCAAGGCGTGAGAGGAACATCATGATCGCCCCTGTAGACCTATCCGGCGCCACATGGTTCAAGTCCAGCTACAGCAACAACGGTGGCACTTGTGTTGAGGTAGCTCCGAACTTCCCTGGCCTGACGCCCGTCCGTGACTCCAAGGACCCCGAGGGTCCTGCCCTCGTCTTCCCCTCCGACGCCTGGTCGTCGTTCGTCGCCGCTGTCCAGGCCGGCGAGTTCGGCGAGGTCTGACGCGCACAACTCTCGCGAGCCCCACCACCCTCAGCGGGTGGTGGGGTTCGCGCGTTCTGGGCGGTGACAGTGTTTCAACTGCGTTCACCGAATGCTCTTGCGCGGTCTTGTGCACCGTGCGGGCGGCGACGTTGGATGTACACCATCCGCTGACCGTCGCGTTCACGTCATACCCTCACGGAGCCCCAATGCCGCTGTCGTCCCTCCGCAAGGCCGCCGCCGCCTGCGCTGCCGCCGCCGTGCTCGGCGCGCTCGCCGCCGCCCCCGCCACGGCCGCCACCGGCGCCACGACCGAGACCGCCCCGGTCACCGCGCCCGCGCTGGACGTCCTCACGTACAACACGTTCCTGATGAGCACGACCCTCTACCCCAACTGGGGCCAGGAGCACCGGGCGCAGGCGATCGCCTCGGCGGACTTCTTCCAGGGCCACGACGTGGTCGTCCTGGAGGAGGCCTTCGACAACGCGGCCTCCGACGCCCTGACCGCCAAGGCCTCGGCCGCCTACCCGTACCACACCCCGGTCGTCGGCCGCTCCACCAGCGGCTGGGACGCGACCTCCGGCAGCTACAGCTCCACCACCCCCGAGGACGGCGGCGTGACGCTGCTCAGCAAGTGGCCGATCCTGCGCAAGGAGCAGTACGTCTACAAGGACGCCTGCGGCTCGGACTACTTCTCGAACAAGGGCTTCGTCTACGCCGTCCTGAACGTGAACGGCCAGCGCACCCACGTGGTCGGCACCCACCTGCAGTCCACCGACTCGGGCTGCTCCAACGGCCAGCCGGCCGCCATCCGGGCCAAGCAGCTCACCGCCATGCGCGGCTTCCTGGACGCCAAGCAGATCCCGGCGAACGAGCCGATCCTGCTCGCCGGTGACCTCAACATCGACTCGCACGGCTCCGAGTACCAGGCCCTGCTGGACAACGCCAACCTGGCGCCGGCCTCCGCCCGCACGGGCTGGCCGTACTCCTTCGACACCGCCGACAACTCCATCGCCGCCTACCGCTACCCGGGCGAGCCCAAGGAGGACCTGGACTACGTGCTCTACCGGGCCGACCACGCCCGCCCGCAGCAGTACACCAACCAGGTCCTGCGCACGCACAGCGCGCCGTGGACGGTGAGCAGTTGGGGCAAGAGCTACACCTACACCGACCTCTCCGACCACTACCCGCTCGCCGCGCACTGACCGGGGAAGCGCACTGACCGGGGACCAACCCGCGCTGACGGGGAACTAAGCAGCCCCGAAGGGCAGTTCCAGCTCGGCCCAGACCACCTTGCCGTCCCTGGTCAGCCGGCTGCCCCAGCGCTGGGCCAGCTCGCTGACCAGGAACATGCCGCGCCCGCCCTCGTCCTGCTCGGCGAAGGGGCGCAGCTGCGGAGCCGCCCCGCCCGCGTCGGAGACCTCCAGGGTGAGCACCCGGTCGCGGAACAGCCGCAGCCGCCGCGGGGCGTCGGCGTGCAGCAGGGCGTTCGTGACCAGCTCGCTGACCAGCAGCTCGGCGTAGTCGGAGAGGGCGGTCAGGCCCCAGGCGTCCAGGGTGGCGCGGGTGAAGCGGCGGGCCTTGCCGGGCAGCCGGCCGCCGCCGGTGAGCGGGAGGGTGGCGATCCGGTCGGTGGGCAGCGGCAGCACTCGCGCCATGATCATCGCGATGTCGTCCTCGGTACCGTCGGTGACCAGGGCGGCGAGGACGGCGTCGCAGTTCTCCTCCAGGGTCCGGCCGGGCCCGGCGAGGGTGTCGGCCAGCAGGTCGATGCCGTCGTCGAGGTCCTGGCCGCGCCGCTCGACCAGTCCGTCCGTGTAGAGGGTGACCATGCCGCCCTCGGGCAGGGTGAACTCGATCGACTCGAAGGCCACCCCGCCGACGCCCAGCGGCACTCCGGGCGGCACCTCGACCCTGCGGGCGGTACCGTCGGGGGCGACCCAGATCGGCGGCAGGTGGCCGGCCGAGGCGATCTGGACGGTGCGCTCCAGCGGGTCGTAGACCGCGCAGATGCAGGTGGCGAACTGGCCCTCGCCGATGCCCGAGGCGGTCTCGTCCAACCGTGTGAGGACCTGCTCGGGCGGCATGTCGAGGGTGGCGAGCGTCCGGGCGACGGTGCGCAGCTGGCCCATCGTGGCGGCGGCCCGGATGCCGTGGCCCATCACGTCGCCGACCACCAGGGCGACCCGGCCGCAGGACAGCGGCACGACGTCGAACCAGTCGCCGCCGACCTCGCTCACCACGCTGCTGGGCAGGTAGCGGTAGGCGATCTCCAGGCCAAGGGTGCGGTGGATCTCCTGCGGCAGCAGGCTGCGCTGGAGGGTGAGCGCGGTCTCCCGCTCGCGCCGGTAGAGCCGGGCGTTGTCGATGGCCAGCGCGGTGCGGGCGACCAGTTCCTCGGCGAGCGCCACGTCGGCGTCGCTGAACGGCTCGGGGTTGCGCATCCGGATGAACTCGGAGCCGCCGAGCACCATGCCCCGGGCGGTGAGCGGCACCATCAGGTACGAGTGGATGCCCGCCGCGATGCCGGGGGCGACCCGGTCGTCGCTGGCGACCAGGCCGCGCAGCACCTCGGCGTCCACGTGGGAGCGCAGCAGGGGGCGGCCACTGCGCAGGCACTGGGTGTAGCTGCGGTCGGGGGCGTACTCGGAGGCCTCGCCGACGGTGTCCACGGCGTGCGCGAGGCCCGACTCGTAGGACTCGCCGACCGCGACGGCACGCAGGGTGATCGTCCGGTCGGAGGGGATGGCGGTGGGTTCCGCGCCGCGCAGCACCGGCTCCAGCAGGTCGACGGTGGCGAAGTCGGCGAACCGGGGGACGACAGCCTCGATCAGCTCCTCGGCGGTGCGCTGGAGGTCGAGGGTGGTGCCGATCCGGGCGGTGGCCTCGGCGATGGTGGCGAGCCGCTCCTGGGCGCGGGCGGCGCGGGCCTCGGCCTGGAAGCGCTCGGTGACGTCGATGATCGAGGAACAGACGCCGAAGACCCGGCCGGTGGAGTCCTCCAGCCGGAAGTAGGAGGCGGACCAGGCGCGGTCGCGCTTGGGGTCGCCGGGCACCCGGCCGTGGGAGCGGGCGTCCACCACGGGCTTACCGCTCTTGAGCACCTGTCTCATGGTCTGCTCGATCTCGACGCTGTTGATGCCTGGCAGCACCGCCGGTATCCGGCGGCCGAGGTGGGCGGCGACCGGGACGCCGTTCATCCGGGCGAGTGCCTCGTTGAGCCGGACGTAGCGCAGCTCGGTGTCGTAGACGGCCATGCCGATCGGTGAGCGGCCGAAGATGCCGTCCAGGACGGCGAGGTCGGCCTCGACCGCGTGCAGGGCGCGGGTGTCGGAGGCGGTGGCGAGCAGCAGCAGGGTGCCGGCCGGGCCAGCGATCGGGAAGGTGCGGAACTCCAGGTCGACCTTGTGGCCGTCGCGGTGGCGGACCGGGAAGACGCCGGACCAGCCGGTGCCGCTCATGATGTGTTCGAACAGGGACAGCACCTCGGGGCGGTCGGTGCCGTCGGTGAGCAGCTGGGCGGCGTAGCTGCCGACGGCCTCCTCGGCGGAGTAGCCGAGCAGCGCCTCGGCGTCCTCGCTCCAGTGCAGGATCAGGCCGTCGCCCTGGAGCAGGGCCGTCGCGAGCGGGACGAGTCGGTGGCCTTCGGGGCGTACGGGGAGGCCGCCCGGTGCGGGGCCGGCGGCGGAGGTCACGTCCCACTCGTTTCCGTGCATGATCAGGCAGCACCCCGGTTCGGCTCGTGCCCCGGCCGGGTGGGGCCTCGCGGTCCGTGCCGGCCGGGATTCTTCTCCAGACTGCACGGACATCGGCCGCCCGGCGACCCCTTGGTCAGGGGTCGTCCGGTCGCTCCGGTTGTACGGGCGTCATGGGCGTACCGGCCGCAGCGTACTCTCCAGAACGCCCGTCCACTGCCGGATCACGCCGGATCGTCGAACGCTGTCGTCGGTGAGCAGGTTGGCCAGGCCCAGCCCGCGGGCGAGGTCGAGGGTGGCCTGCACGGACTCGCGCACGCCGGGGCGGGTCTCGTCGGCGTCCAGGAACTCGACGGCGGCCCGGTGGGCCTCCCGGCCGACGTGCCCCTCCAGGGCGACGATCCGCTCGCGCAGCGGCTCCTCGGTGGCGGCGGCCGTCCACAGGTGCAGGGCGGCGCGGAACAGGGGACCGGTGTAGAGGCGCACGATCATGTCGACGACGGCCCGGGTGCGGTCGGGGCCGGCGGCCGGCAGCTCGTCCGTGTGGGCGCGGACGGCGGCCAGCCGCTCGGCGGTGACGTGTTCGACGGCCGCGGTGAACAGGTCCTCGCGGGTCGGGAAGTGGTGCTGGGCGGCGCCCCGGGAGACTCCGGCGCGCTCGGCGACCACGGTGACGGTGGAACCGTGCCAGCCGAGCTCGGCCAGGCAGTCCACGGCCGCCGCGAGCAGCCGGGCGCGGGTCGCGCGGCTGCGGTCCTGCTGCGGGGTGCGGGCGGCGGGGTGGCTGGTCATGGCTGGCGGCGGTTCCTGTTCCGGTGGAGGCTCGGCGGGCCGATCGTGCCTGGCGGGCCCGTCGCGGTCGGCGGGCCCGCCGTGCTCGGCGAGCCCGCCGTGCTCGGCGGGTCGATCCTCACAGACGGGCGCCGGTCTTCGGCCGCCGGGGGCCCGGCCGCTCAGCGGGCGGCCTCGGGGGCGGTGGGCGCGGCGGCCGCGGTCGCGGACGCCGCACGGCGCTCGGCCTCGCGGGCTCGCAGCTCGCGGCGGAGGATCTTGCCGGCCGCGGACTTGGGGACGGCCTCGACGAACTCCACCGCGCGGACCTTCTTGTACGGGGCCACCAGCCCGGCCACGAAGCCGGTGACGTCCTCCGCGCTCAGGCCGCTGCCCGGAGCACGGACCACGAAGGCCTTGGGGCACTCGGTGCCGTCGGCGTCCGGGACGCCGATCACGGCGGCGTCGACGATCTGAGGGTGGCCGAGCAGCACGGCCTCCAGCTCGGCGGGGGCGACCTGGTGGCCCTTGTACTTGATCAGCTCCTTCACCCGGTCGACGATGTAGAGGTAGCCCCGGTCGTCGACGAAGCCGACGTCGCCGGTGTGCAGCCAGCCCTCGGCGTCGACCACTGCGGCGGTCTCGGAGGGGCGGCCGAAGTAGCCCTTCATCACCTGCGGGCCGCGGATCAGCAGCTCACCGTGCTCGCCGGGCCCGAGGTCGCCGCCGGTGCCGTCCAGGGCGGTGACCCGCAGCTCGGTGGAGGGGATCATCCGCCCCACCGAACCGGGCGAGGGGTCGCGCTCCAGCGGGGAGACCACATGGGTGACCGGGGACAGCTCGGTCATGCCGTAGCCCTGGAGCAGGTGCGGCAGGCCCAGGCGGCGGGCGCAGGCGGCGGCGAGCTCCGGATCCAGCGGAGCGGCCGCGCACAGCAGGTACTCGACGGAGGAGAGGTCGAAGCGGTCCACGACCGGGTGCCTGGCCAGGGCGAGCGCGATCGGCGGGGCGACCACCAGCGCCTGCACCCGCTGCTCCTCGATGGTGCGGCAGAACTGCTCCAGGTCGAAGCGGGGCAGCACCACCACGGTGGCGCCGCAGCGCAGCGGCTGGTTGAGCAGCGCGGTCAGGCCGTAGATGTGGAAGAACGGCAGCACGGCGAGCACCCGCTCGCCCACGGCGGGCCGGTACAGGGCGTCGCACTGGGCGAGGTTGGTGGCGATCGAGCGGTGGGTGAGCATCACCCCCTTGGGCAGCCCGGTGGTGCCGCTGGAGTACGGCAGCACGGCGACATCCCGGCCCGGCTCGACGGCGATGCCGGGGGCGGGGCCGGTGGCGGCCAGCAGGTTGGCGAGCGAGCGGTGGCCCTCGGCGCCGTCCAGAACGAGGATCTCGGCCAGCGGGCGGCCCTGCTCGGCGAGCAGTCCGGCGGCCTTGCGGGCCGTCGGCAGGAGTGGGGAGACGGTCACCAGCCAGCGGGCGCCGCTGTCGCCCAGCTGCCCGGCCAGGTCTCCGGGCGTGGCCATCGAGGACACCGTGGTCACGGTGGCGCCGGCCCGGGTGGCGCCGTAGAAGGCCAGCGGGAAGCCGATCGTGTTGGGGCTGAACAGCGCCACCACGTCGCCCTGGCGCACCCCGGCGCCGGCCAGCCCGGCGGCCACCCGCTCGACGCCGGCGGCGAGCCGCGCGTAGCCCACGCACTCCCCGGTGACGCCGTCGATCAGGGCCGGCCGGTCACCGTACGCCGCGGCGCCGCCGAGCACCGCGTCATGGATCGGCAGGTCCACCGCCGGCACGTCCGGGAATTCGCTGCGGAACACCAAAGTAAGCCTCCACGAAGGTAGTTGACGCATGGACGGGCCCGGTGACAGGTCGGCCGAGGGTACGAAAAGGAGCATACGGACCGCGAAGTCCGCCACTGCAAAGTTCGCCGAGATGTCCCTCTGGTGACCCATCGCGGGCGCGTCCGGCGCTCCCCCGGCACTCCCCCGGTGCTCCCCCGGTACTCCCCCGGAAGGGCGCACCTCAGTAGGACTTCGGCAGACCGAGGGTGTGCTGGGCGACGTAGTTGAGCACCATCTCTCGGCTGACCGGGGCGACCCGGCCGACCCGGGTGGCGGCCAGCAGCGCGCCCAGCCCGTACTCCTGGGTGAGGCCGTTGCCGCCCAGGGTCTGCACCGCCTGGTCGACGGTACGGGCGGCGGCCTCGCCGGCCGCGTACTTGGCCATGTTGGCGGCCTCCCCGGCGGCCAGGTCCTCCCCCGCGTCGTAGAGCAGTCCGGCCTTCTGAGTCATCAGCCGGGCCAGCTCGATCTCCACCGCGCACTGGGCCAGCGGGTGGGCCAGGCCCTGGTGGGCTCCGATCGGGGTGGACCAGACGGTGCGGGTCTTCGCGTACTCGACGGCCTTGCCGAGTGCCTGGCGGGCCAGGCCGAGGGAGAACGCGGCGGTCAGCACGCGCTCGGGGTTGAGGCCGGCGAACAGTTGCAGCAGGCCGGCGTCCTCGTCGCCGACCAGGGCGTCGGCGGGCAGCCGGACGTCGTCCAGGAAGACCTGGAACTGCTTCTCGGGGGCGACGAGTTCCATCGGTATCGCCCGGTACTCGAAGCCGGCGGCGTCGCGCGGGACGATGAACAGACAGGGCTTGAGCCTGCCGGTGCGGGCGTCGTCGGTGCGGGCGACGAACAGCACGGCGTCGCAGTGGTCGATGCCGGAGACGAACACCTTGCGGCCGGTCAGCAGCCAGTCCCCGCCGTCCCGGCGGGCGACGGTGGAGATCCGGTGCGCGTTGGAGCCGGCGTCCGGCTCGGTGATGCCGAAGGCCATCTTGCGGCTGCCGTCGGCGAGTCCGGGCAGCCAGCGCCGCTTCTGCTCCTCGGTGCCGAAGCGGGCGATCACGGTGCCGCAGATCGCCGGGGAGACGATGAGCAGCAGCAGCGGGCAGCCGGCCGAGCCCAACTCCTCCAGCACGATGGCCAGATCGGTGATGCCGCCGCCCCCGCCGCCGTACTCGGCGGGCAGGTTCACGCCGAGGTAGCCGGCCTTGCCCGCGTCCGCCCACAGCTCGTCGGCGGGCTCGCCGGCCCGGGCCTTGGCCATGTAGTAGGCGGAGCCGTAGCGGCGGCCGAGGTCGCCGACGGCCTGGCGCAGGGCCCGGCGTTCTGTGGTCTCGATGAGCTGACTGCCGATGGTGGACATGCGGGGTCCTTCCTCAGGCTTCTGCGGTGGGCTGGACGGCGGCTGTTGCGGTCGGCTCGGCGGCGGGCTGGACGGCGGCTGTTGCGGTCGGCTCGGCGGCGGGACCGGCCTCGGGCTGCACGACGGCGAGCAGGGTGCCGAGTTCGACCTGGCGGCCGGGGACGGCGCGAAGCTCGACCAGGACGCCGTCGGTGGGGGCGGTGACGCGGTGCTCCATCTTCATCGCCTCCAGGACCAGCAGCGGCTGACCGGCGGTGACGGTGTCGCCGACGGCGGCGGTGGTGCGCACGACGGTGCCGGGCATCGGGGCGAGCAGCGCGCCCGGGTCCGCCCGAGCGGCGGGGTCGGGGAAGCGCGGCAGGGCGGTGAGCGCGATGGCGCCGTTCGGGGTGTCGACGTACACCCGGTCGCCGTAGCGCGCGACGCGGTGGCCGCGCCGGACGGCGCCCTCG
The DNA here is from genome assembly GCF_044745805.1 of Kitasatospora sp. NPDC086801. Lineage (NCBI taxonomy): Bacteria > Bacillati > Actinomycetota > Actinomycetes > Kitasatosporales > Streptomycetaceae > Kitasatospora > Kitasatospora sp. NPDC086801. The sequence goes on along the minus strand of NZ_JBIVAX010000070.1, from coordinate 8,525 downwards.
CGCAGCGTGACCTGCTCGGGCGAGGCGTCCAGGAGCTCGGTCTGCGGGTGGCCTTCGGCCCGCAGACCGTCGCGGGTGAGGCGGTAACGGACCTCCAACTCGGCGCCGTCCTCGGAACGGTAGCGCTTGGACTGCGGCTGCGAGGGCAGGTTGCGCCAGCCCGACGGCAGTGCGCCGTGCGGTGCGGCACGGCGGGCGGCGGCGTCGGCGAGGGCGGCGGCCAGGGCGGCGCGCACGGTCTCCTTGCCGTCCGGAGCGGTGAGTTCGGCCGCGTGCTCGGCCAGGAAGCCGGTGTGCAGGCGTTCGGACAGGAAGGCCGGGTGCCGCAGCGCGCGGACCAGCAACTCCCGGTTGGTGGCGGGCCCGTGGACCTTCGCTCGGGCGAGCGCGTCGGCCAGCCGGCGGGCGGCGGCGGCGCGGGTCGGCGCCCAGGCGATCACCTTGGCGAGCATCGCGTCGTAGTGCGGGGTGATCTCGTCGCCGGCCGCCACGCCGGAGTCCAGCCGGACGCCCCGGCCGCCGAACTCCTGGTACGGCACGGTGAGTTCGAGGCAGTGCAGGGTGCCGGTGGCGGGCTGCCAGTCCTTGGCCGGGTCCTCCGCGTAGAGCCGGGCCTCGATCGCGCAGCCGGTGGCGGGCGGCGGGACCGGCCCGGGCAGCCGCTCCCCCTCGGCGACGGCGAGTTGGAGCGCCACCAGGTCCAGTCCGGTGACCGCCTCGGTGACCGGATGCTCGACCTGGAGGCGGGTGTTCATCTCCAGGAAGTGGAACCGGCCGTCCTCGGTGAGCATGAACTCGGCGGTACCGGCGCCGGTGTAGCCGATCGCCCGGGCGGCGCTGACGGCCGCCGCGTGCAGCCCGGCGCGCACCGCCTCGGGCAGGCCGGGGGCGGGGGCCTCCTCGATCACCTTCTGGTGCCGCCGCTGGAGCGAGCAGTCACGGTCGCCGACCGCCCAGACCGTGCCGTGCGCGTCGGCCAGCAGCTGGACCTCGACGTGCCGCCCGGCGGGCAGGTAGCGCTCGCAGAACACCTCGTCCGAGCCGAAGGCCTTCGCCGCCTCGGCGCGGGCGGCGGCCAGTTCGCCGGGGAGCTCCGCGAGCGTGCGCACCACCCGCATGCCGCGTCCGCCGCCACCCGCCGCCGCTTTGACCAGGAGCGGCAGGTCGGCCTCGGTGGGGTCGGTCAGGGCGCCCAGCACGGGCACCCCGGCCGCGGCCATCAGCCGCTTGGCCGCCGTCTTGGAGCCCATCGCGGCGATCGCGGCCGGCGGCGGGCCGACCCAGACCAGCCCGGCGTCCAGCACGGCCTGCGCGAACTCGGCGTTCTCGGAAAGGAATCCGTACCCGGGGTGGACGGCGTCCGCCCCCGCCTCCAGCGCGGCGCGGACGATCAGGTCGGCGCGCAGGTAGGTGTCGGCGGGCGCGGCGCCGGGCAGCCGGACGGCCGCGTCGGCCTCGCGGACGTGCGCGGCCCCGGCGTCCGGATCGGAGTGGACGGCGGTGGTCGCGACGCCCAGGGCCCGGCAGGTGCGGAAGACCCGGCGGGCGATCTCGCCCCGGTTGGCGACCAGCAGGTTGGTGATCATCATCTGGGGAGCCCCTCACATCCGGAAGACGCCGTAGCCGCGCGCGCCCTCGACCGGCGCGTTGTGGATCGCGGACAGGCACAGGCCGAGCACCGTACGGGTGTCGCGCGGGTCGATCACGCCGTCGTCGTACAGCCGCCCGGACAGGAAGACCGGCAGCGACTCGGCCTCGATCTGCTGCTCGACCATGGCGCGGATCGCCGCGTCCGCGTCCTCGTCGTACGGCTGGCCCTTCGCGGCGGCCGACTGGCGGGCGACGATCGACAGCACCCCGGCGAGCTGCTGCGGGCCCATCACCGCGGACTTGGCGCTCGGCCAGGCGAACAGGAAGCGCGGTTCGTAGGCCCGCCCGCACATGCCGTAGTGGCCGGCGCCGTAGGACGCGCCGATCAGCACCGACAGGTGCGGCACCCGGGAGTTGGCGACCGCGTTGATCATCATCGCGCCGTGCTTGATGATGCCGCCCTGCTCGTACGCCCGGCCGACCATGTAGCCGGTGGTGTTGTGCAGGAACAGCAGCGGGATGTCCCGCTGGTTCGCCAACTGGATGAACTGGGCGGCCTTCTGGGACTCCGCGCTGAACAGCACGCCCTGCGCGTTGGCCAGCACGCCGACCGGGTAGCCGTGCAGCCGGGCCCAGCCGGTGGCCAGGCTGGTGCCGTAGAGCGGCTTGAACTCGTCGAAGTCGGAGCCGTCGACGATCCGGGCGATCACCTCGCGCGGGTCGAAGGGCACCTTGAGGTCGCCCGGGACGATGCCCAGCAGCTCCTCCTCGTCGTACTTCGGCGGCTCGGCGAGCCGGTCCGGCGCGGGGCCGGGCTTGCGGTGGTCCAGCCGGGCGACGATCCGGCGGGCCAGGCGCAGCGCGTCCGCCTCGTCCGCGGCGAAGTGGTCGGCCAGGCCGGAGGTGCGGGCGTGCATCTCGGCGCCGCCGAGCGACTCGTCGTCGGCCTCCTCGCCGGTGGCCATCTTGACCAGCGGCGGGCCGCCGAGGAACACCTTGGCGCGCTCCCTGACCAGCACGGTGTGGTCCGACATGCCGGGGACGTACGCGCCGCCGGCCGTCGAGTTGCCGAACACCACGGCCACGGTGGGGATTCCGGCGGCGGAGAGCCGGGTGAGGTCGCGGAACAGCGCGCCGCCGGGGATGAAGATCTCCTTCTGGCTGGGCAGGTCGGCGCCGCCCGACTCGACCAGGTTCACCACCGGGAGGCGGTTGTCGAACGCGATCTCGTTGGCACGCAGGGCCTTGCGCAGGGTCCACGGGTTGCTGGCGCCGCCGCGCACGGTCGGGTCGTTGGCGGTGATCAGGCACTCCACGCCCTCGATCACCCCGATGCCGGTGACCAGCGCCGCGCCCACCGGGTAGTCGCTGCCCCAGGCGGCCAGCGGCGAGAGCTCCAGGAACGGCGAGTCCGGGTCGACCAGCAGCTCGATCCGCTCGCGCGGCAGCAGCTTGCCACGGGCGCGGTGGCGGTCCACGTACTTGGGACCGCCGCCGGCCAGCGCCTTGGCGTGCTCGGCGTCCAGCCCGGCGAGCTTGGCGAGCATCGCGGCGCGGTACTCGGCGTACTCGGGCCCGGTCGGGTCGACACGGGTGGGCAGCACGGTCACAGCAGGGCCTCCGGGATGTCGAGGTGGCGGGAGCGCAGCCACTCCCCGAGGGCCTTGGCCTGCGGGTCGAAGCGGTGCTGGGCGGCGACGCCCTCGCCGAGCAGGCCGGTGAGGGTGAAGTTGACCGCGCGCAGGTTCGGGAGCAGGTGCCGGGTGACGGGCAAGTCGGCGGTCTCGGGGAGGAGTTCGCGCAGCTTGTCGACGGTGAGGGTGTGGGCGAGCCAGCGCCAGCCGTCCTCGGAGCGGGCCCAGACGCCGAGGTTGGCGTCGCCGCCCTTGTCGCCGCTGCGGGCGCCGGCCACCAGGCCGAGCGGGGCGCGGCGATGCGGGCCGGCGGGGGGTGCGTCGGGGTGCGCGTCGGGGAGCGTCGGCTCTTCGGAGGTCTCGGCCGGCCAGCTCGTCACCGGGGCCGGCGGGACGGCGAGCCGGCGGCCGTCCGGCAGTACGGCGGTGTGCTCGACGGCCGCGGCGGCGACGGACGCGGCGGCGAACACCCCGTAGGGCGCGCCGGGGCCGGGCGGGGCGGTGAGGTGGAAGCCCGGGTAGCCGGCCAGCCCCAACTCCACGGCGGCCTTGCCCAGTTCGCGCCCGACCTTGGCCGGGTCCGGGTCGCGGGCGGTCAGCCGGAGCAGCGCGGAGGCGGCCTCCTCGGTGTCGGCGTCCGGGTGGTCGGTCCGGGCGAGGGTCCAGCGCAGTTCGGCGGGCCGGGCGGCGGGCGGCAGGGCGTCGAGGAACTGCCGCCGCACCAGGTCGGCCTTGGCTTCGATGTCGAGGCCGGTGAGGACGAACAGCACCTCGTTGCGGTGGCCGCCGAGCCGGTTCAGGCCCACCTTCAGCGTGGGCGGCGGCGCCTCGCCGCGCACCCCGTCGATCCGGACCCGGTCCGGACCGTCCCCGGCGAGCCGCACGGTGTCCAGCCGGGCGGTGACGTCCGGTCCCAGGTAGCGCGCTCCGCCGGTCTCGTACAGGAGTTGGGCGGTGACGGTGCCCACGGTGACGGCGCCGCCGGTGCCCGGGTGCTTGGTGATCACGCTGGAGCCGTCGGCGTGCAGTTCGGCGATCGGGAAGCCCGGGCGGGTGACGTCGTGCTCGCGGAAGAACGCGTAGTTGCCTCCGGTCGCCTGGGCGCCGCACTCCAGCACGTGCCCGGCGACCACCGAACCGGCGAGGGCGTCGAGGTCCGCCGGGGTCCAGCCGAAGTGGGCGATCGCGGGCCCGGCGACCAGCGCGGCGTCGGTGACCCGCCCGGTGACCACCACCTCGGCGCCCGCGGCCAGGCAGGCCGCCACCCCGAAGCCGCCGAGGTAGGCGTTCGCGGCCAACAGCCCTCCGGGTAATCCGAGTTCACTCCTTCGTGGCAGCAGGTCGTCCCCCTCGACGTGGGCGACGGCCACCACGAGGCCCTGACGCTCCGCCAGGTTCCGCAGTTCGGCGGCGAGCCGGGCCGGGTTCAGCCCGCCCGCGTTCACCACGATCCTCACCCCGCGCTTCTGCGCCAGGCCGAGGCACTCCTCCATCTGCCGCAGGAACGTCCGGGCGTAGCCGAGGGACGGGTCCTTCAACCGGTCCCGGGCCAGGATGAGCATGGTCAGCTCCGCCAGGTAGTCCCCGGTGAGCACGTCCAGCGGCCCGCCGGTGAGCATCTCCCGCACCGCCGCGAAGCGGTCCCCGTAGAACCCCGAGGCGTTGCCGATCCGCAGTACCGAGCGTTCGCGCGCCAAAGCGCCTCCCCTGCCGACGGGTTGGCGACGCCCCCACACGAGCGCCGTCGGGCAGCAGCGTGGCACCGGGCGCGGAAAAAAGCAATCACGCCTGCTTGTTTTGTGGCGGGCACCGACTACGGCGGCACGGTGGCCCTTGTGGCCGACAGTCGGAAGCGGCCCAGCAGCCGGATCCCGGGGGCGTTCCAAGCGGTGGACCACTCACAGTGAATCGAAGCCGAAGCATTCCGCTTCTGCTGAAAGGCTGGACGCGCCCCAGCCATGACGGTCAACTGTCTCGCGCCCTCAACCAGGGCTACGACGCTCGAAGTCAGGAGACAGCAACCATGCTCAAACTTCGGAAGGCCGGCGCGAAGATCATCGCGTTGTGCATCTGCATACCCGCGCTGATCGTCGGCGCAGGGGCATCGACCGCGTCCGCCACAGGTACGTACTACTTCCTCAAGAACACGAACAGCACCAACGAGTGCATGGCCGTCGGGGCCGCAAGTGCCAACAACGGCGCCGGCGTGATCCAGTGGGATTGCACCAACGGGGCAACGGAGCAGTACTGGTCACTCAACCAATTGCCGAGCAAGATAGTCAACGGCGAGACGTACTACCACGTCGTCAACTCGAACAGCACCGCGGTCAGGGGAACCCCCATGTGCCTCGCCGTTCCAGGAGGCACCACCGCCTGGAACACCCAGTTGATGCAATGGCCCTGCGGCGACTGGAACGACCACTGGTGGACACTGGTCGCGAACCCCACCTACGGGGGGTGGGAGCTGAAGAACCTCAACGGCCTGTGCGCGGCGGTCGGGGCCGGCAGTCATGTCTCCGGCGCCGCTGTGATCCAGTGGGGCTGCGACGCCGGACCCGAGCAGACCTGGTTCCAGCCCTAACCTCCTCCTGTGCCGGCCCGTCGGATGATCCGGCGGGCCGGTTCGGCTGCTCGGGCCGTTGGCGGGCAGGTCGGTGGCCCGGCCGGGCGAAGGGCTGAATTCGATCGACCCCACCCACCTCTCCTGGTACGGTCACGAGCCTGTTCTCGCCTCAGGGAGCCCACGAGACCGCGTGCGGCCGCCCCGGCGGTTCCCGTCCTGAGAGTAGGTTTCGTCGATGGCGTGCCGTATCAGTGAGCTCGTGCTCAAGTGCCGCGACCCCGAGGTGCTGGCGCGGTTCTGGTGCGAGGTCCTGGACTTCATCGAGCTCGATCGCGAAGCGGAGGGCTGCATCGAGATCGGTCCGCGCGAAGGGTTCGGCGGCCCGCAGCCGACGATCTTCCTCATCCGCGACGACGAGCCGAAGAACGGGAATGCCCGGCTGCACATCGACGTCAATCCCACCGACCGCGATCAGGACGCCGAGCTCGAACGCCTCCTGGCCGCCGGGGCCGAACTCGTCGACGTCGGTCAGCCTGCGGAGGCGTCCTGGCACGTCCTCACCGACCCGAACACTCCGGATTCATGGTTCTGGAGTGAGCCCCGGTGTCGACCGCCACCCTTACCCGCGACCAGCAGGTATCGCCCCACTCCCAAGGGAGTATGACGAGTGCGATCCTGCCCGGCACCGAGGGCACTGTGTTTTCCGGGCGCCTGCGGGGCGTCTCGGCTATCCGACTGTCCGTCCTGACGGACGAGACCACCAGCCCCGAACGGCAGCGCGAGGCCAACGACCGCGCCGCCGAGATGAACAACATTGACTTCGGCGAGGATGACCAGCGCCGGGAAGCTGTCGACCTTGACGTGTCGGCGAGCAAGACCGCTCCGCGGGAACGTCCGGAGCTTGGCAAGTGGCTCGCGGACCCCGACAGCTTCGACGTGATCGTGTGGTGGCGCTTTGACCGCGCCGTCCGATCGCAGCAGGACATGCACAACCTTGCCGAGTGGGCGAGCAAGCACCGAAAGATGATCATCTTCGCCGAGGGCGTCGGCGGCGGGATGCAGCAATTCGACTTCCGTAACCCGCTCGACCCGATCACGCGCATGATGCTCAATCAGTTTGCTTTCGCTGCCGAGATGGAAGCGTGGTCCATCAAAGAGCGCGTCATGGGTGCGCAGGCTGCCATGCGCAAGATGCCGTTCCGGTTCAAGGGCGGTCGCCCGTCCTACGGGTACAAGATCGTTTCCATGCCCGCGGAACACGGCGGGGTCGGCAAGACGCTCGCGCAGGACGAGAGCGCCGTCAAGATCATCATTCGCATCATCCGGGACATGCTGAACGGCAAGACCATCACGCGGATTTGCCAGGAACTGGAGCACGACAAGGTTCCGACCCCGCGGGACCACTGGTCGGTGAGCCAGGGCCGGAAGACCGGAGGCAGGACCGGCGGCGCGAAGGGCGAGAGCAACACCCGGGACGTGTTCAAGTGGGTGCCCACGGTCCTTAAGAAGATCCTCACGAACCCTGCGCTACTGGGCTGGAAGATGCACAACGGCGACCCGATCCGGGATGCCGAGGGTGCCCCGATCCTGTCGACCGAGGACCCGATCCTGACGCGCGAAGAGTTCGACGTGATCGGGAAGCTGTTCGACGACCGGAAGCGGACCGAGCCCCGAGCCATCCCCTTGGACGCTTCCAAGTTGCTCCGGGTGATCCACTGCGGCACGTGCGGATCTCGCATGTACCACCAGACCAACAAGAAGCAGCAGCGCGCGTACACGTGCGGCGGGCACCTTACGCGGGTCAAGTGCGCTGCCCCCATGACGATCCGGGCTGACTGGGTCGAGGACTACGTAGAGCGGGAGTTCCTGGCCTTGACCGGCCGTATCCGGATACAGCGGACCATCATCACGCCCGGGTACGACCCGGCGCAGGAACTCGCGCACGTCCTCGCCGAGTACAAGGCGCACCAGGAACAGGCCGGACGCCAGAAGTCGAACGCGGCGAAGCTGGAGTGGGAGAGCCGTAGCGAAGCACTCGACAACCGCATGGTCACTCTGGAGAACACCCCCGCCCGTCCCGAGACGCGCGAGAAGGTCGACACGAACGAGACGTTCGCCGATCTGTGGGCCGTGTCGGATGATGACGCCCGCCGGCTGCTGCTCGACGCCGGGGCACGGCTGGAGATCCGTAAGGGCGTGCGGGGCGGGTGGCGGACGCTCGACACGCGCCGGGTGGCGTTCGCAGTGACCGGGGACCTTGACTCCGCGGTGGAGTCGTGGGCCGGGCTCCGGGACGAACTGACCATGACCCCCGAGACCGCTCCCGCAGCGGGCAGCAGGGTCCGACTTGCTGAGCCCGTTGGGGCAGCCGCGTAGGGCACCAGCACCCGAGGTGGTGACGGGTGACGCAGGTGAGGCAGAAATCAGTTTTCTTTAGACAGCGGGTGTCTAAGTAAAACCAGATTTCGCCTCACCTGCGTCACCTCATCACCCCCGGGAGATCGCCCCACTCTCTAAACCAGTAGGAGCGGAAGTGCCGCGTGCTCCGCCGACGGGGACAAATCTGCACTACTGCCGACGCTCTGCCTCTACGGCCTTACCGTTTGCTTCCTGCAAAGAACAAGTTCACCGCCCCTTCCCGAACGGCGGTCTCTAGGAGTCCTCGCAACACCTGATGGCCTATGCGGTTGTCAGTAGATCACGCAGACGCTCGGCTGGAGTTCTCCAGCCGAGCGTTT
>NZ_JBIVAX010000069.1:0-19272 GCF_044745805.1 Kitasatospora sp. NPDC086801 | reverse complement strand
CCCCACGGACCCAGACTCCAACATCCCCGCAACGACTGGAATCGAACATCGAATCGCTCTTGACTCCCGGACGGGCGAAGTCGTGCGACAGCCTCCCCCCTCACCAGCGCAAGCGCCGAAACCCACCCGCCCCGGACCAGGCCGACCGCCCGGCCGCAAGAACCAGCGGCCCGCCGCCCACCACGAGGTCGGCAGAGTCCTGGCCACCGGCGAGGCGTACGCCCAGCCCGCCCACCACAAGAAGGGCGCCAAGCCGAGAAGGACCGCGGCGAAGTGCTGAATGCGGTGTTCAGCGCACCGGAACAGGTGTCTCCGCAAGAACGCCAACGCCGCGTACGCGCATCGACTCGGTCAGCGCGAGCGGGCTGATGCCCAGGGCGGTGGCGATCTCGGGGGCCATGTCGAACGCCCGCCACTTCCACTCCTCCTCGGCCTCGTCGTTGCGCTCGCTCTCGTTCCAGGTCTGCGGCAGACCCATCCGCTGCCGCTCGGCCTGTTCCTGTGCAAGGGGCTGTCCCAGTGTGAGGAGTCCGTCGTCGATCTCGCCGGTCTCGCAGTACCGCCGCACCACCACCCCGTGCTCTGCGATCAGCCAGGCCGAGCCGTCGTTCTGTGTGCCGAAGTAGTACGCCTGGGCCACTCCGTAGCGGGAGCTGAGGTCGGCACACAGGCGCAGGACCTCGTCACTTCTGGCGGTATTGCACGGGTCGCACCACGGGCCGATCACCAGAGTCCATCCCTCGATCTCAGGACTCACGTACACCCGGGCCAGTCCGTCCGGGTTGTCCTCGGCCTCTCCGTGGCCGTCGTCGTCGATGACAGCCTCAGCCTCGGCGAACGTCACGGGTACGGGTCGGGTGAGGCCCAGGGAGGCAATGACTCCCGCTTGGTCCCCGGTCGGTACGGCGATCCAGTAGAGCCAGCACGTCGACAGCGGCCTTGGCTGGTCGTCCCTCGCGATTCTCACGGCCACAGCCTGCCACTCCGGGGCCCGCTCGTTCGAAGCCGGACGTTAAACGACAAACTGAGGGCGCGGGCACACCGGTGGACGTGCTGTCCCCGGCCCGCCACACCGAGGCAGAGCGCCTGGCCCGCGCCCAGCGCACGTCCTGACCCCCGGCGCCCGCCGACGGCGCCGCCCGCCAACGCGGCCGATGCCCCAGGATGCTGCCGGACGGCGCCCCCATCGGTGCCAGCCCGTACCACGGCCAGTGGTCGGTGATGCTGATGGCTGATGGCGAGACGGTCGACCATCTCTCCCGCCAGGGACGGGACTTCCCGGTCCGAACGGGGTACTCGATCGACGTCGACGGCGTGCGCCACACCGTCTACACGGTCGCCGTCCCGCGGGGCCTCCAAGGCGAGTACCGGGTGGCGGTCCGGCGGGACGGCTGGCCGGCCGTCCCGCCGGCCGAGGATCGCGTGACGCTCATCATGGCGGTGGTCATTGGTACGGCTGCCAGTCGTCGCGGTAGACCGTGGAGTTGCCGGCGAGTCGCCAGGAGCGGCGGCGTGAGGTCAGGATCCAGGTCTCGGGGGCGTGCTGGACAGCGTCGATCCAGGCGACGAGTTCGGGGAGGGCGTACTGCCGGAGGGCCTGCCGGGCCCCGGCCCGATCGGTCGACAGGAGCGGGGCGACACCGATTCCCACGCTGCGCGACAGACTGGAGCGGATGCCGCTGTAGCCGTAGTTGGAGGAGAGCGGCGCGTTCCAAACGACTTGCAGCAGAGTCCCGTCGCTCATTGGGCTGTCCTGGAAGCTCAGGGAGTAGACGCCCGCCTCTTCTACGCCCAGGACGGTACGGATGTCCGTCGAGGTGAGCGGCCACGACTGATCACGCGGCAGGCGACGGTTTCTGGCTGGCACGGCCCTGACGATGGCACACGTCTCGGTGGAAGCGCACGCGCTTTTCGATCGGGCGGCCTGGACGGTGGTCAAACTCCGGTGAGAAGGGACGTCCCCGGTCGCTACTGTCTTCGGTGCTCGATGTCACGCGGATTGGTCGATCAGGTATTCGATGGAGGATGGTGTGGCGAGGCGGCGAGGAACAGACCGCGCGGTACGCCCTGGAGTCCCTCAGGACGGACATCAGGAACGGGATCTATGCCACCAGGGACGATTTCCCGCCGGAACAGGCGTCCTCAGCCGTTCCGTCGAGCGGCTGACCCCACTGCTCGACCCAGCCAGCGACTCCGACAGTGGTGATCGGCTGTCGTAGCGGGTTTCGGGGACGGCCTGCTCACCGGTACGCGACGGTCGCGGCCGTGATGGCAGGATGCCCGGGTGGATTGGATATTGCGTGCCGCTGCAGAGCTGTTGGACACGGAGCTCTCCGAGCCCGTCGACTTGGGCGGAAGCCGGCGCAGCACTGTGCTGCGCTGTCGGACCGGTGCCGGGGAGAGCGTGATCGTCAAGGCCTACAGCGACGAGCCGGAGGCTCGGCGCTGCTTTGCTGCGGAAGCGACCGGGCTCTCGTTCGGCCTTGCCGGTCCCGAGGTGATGGGGGTGGACCCTAAGGTCCCGCTACTGGTCATGGCGGACCTCGGTGATTCGCCGACGCTGGCGGATGTACTACTGGGAGGCGACTCGAAGGCCGCCGAGGAAGGCCTGGTGGCCTGGGCGCGCGAGCTTGGGCGGCTGGCTGCGAAGTCGGCACATCGGCGGGTCGAGTTCGGGCAGTTGTGGGCCCGGTACGGCGCGGGGATGACCGCCTGGGACGACGAGCCGTGGATCGCGCGGGATGTGGCTGCCTTGCCCGCGGTGCTCGACGCGGCCGGTGTTGCGGTTGCCGCCGGGCTGGGTGAGGAACTCGCTCGCATCGGAACGGCGGGCGGGGAGGAGTACCCGGCGTTCACCCCGGGCGACATCTGCCCTGACAACAACCTGCTCACGCCGCGGGGTCTGCGGCTGCTCGACTTCGAAGCCGCGTGCTACCAGTCGGTGTTCCTGACGGCCGCGTACTGCAGGATGCCGTTCTCCACCTGCTGGTGCGTCTTCACCTTGCCTGCGGGGATCACACGGAAGGTTGAGGAGGCTTACCGGGCGGAGGTCGTCGCGGTGTACCCGGCGCTGGCCGAGGATGCGGTGTGGCAGGCCGGGATGCGGCAAGCCGTCGCGGTCTGGACGGTGAACGCGACCGTGCGCCTGCTGCCGCGCGCGGTGCAGGACGGACCGATGCACAGGACACGTCGACCCGTGGCGACCAGGCGCCAGGTCCTCAGGCACCGCTGGCACGTGGCGAGCGCGCTCGAGGAGTTCCCGGCGTTCGCGCAGACCATGCGGCACCTGCTGCGCAAGGCCGCCCGGGAGTGGGATGTGGCTCCGCTGCCGCGCTATCCCGCCTTCCGTGCCGCGAAGGCGGACCGGGAGTTTGCATAGAGCGCCGACTGGCCCGGATCGGCGCCTTCTCGCGGCGATCCGGTCGAGCAGGAACCCGACGATCCGGTCGTAGGACCGAAGCACGATCTGCTTGGGCCGGACGAAGACTCCGAGCCGAATCCACGGAGCCACGGAGCCGCTGCTGCCGGAGCGCGGCAGCGGCAGCAGCGGCGACGACACCGCGCTGGATCCACGCCCGCCCGGTGTTCAGTGGGCCCGCCATCCCGGGCCGCTCCCCCGAACCGCTCCCCCCGCCCCGCCCCGCCCCTGCCTACTCCCCGGACCTGATCACGCACAGGCGCCGGGTGGCGCGGGTGAGGGCGACGTACAGGTCGCGTTCGCCGGCCGGGCGGGCGGCGGTGATCTGGTCGGGGTCGACGACGAGGACGGCGTCGAACTCCAGGCCGCGCGCCTCGGAGGCGGGGACGAGGCGGACGTGTCCGGGGAGGCCGGCGACCTCCAGCTCCGGCAGGCGGGCGTCCGCGCAGACCACGGCGAGGAGGTCGCCGGGGTGGGCGGCCGTCTGGGCGTGCAGTTCGGCCAGGACGGCGGCGGCGAGGCCGTGGGCCTGGGTGGTGAGGGTGCGCGGGGCTTCGCCGTGGCGGATGGCGCGGGCGCGGGCCTGGCCGGGGGCGATGCGGGCGAGCAGGTCGGTGGTGGCGGCGAGGATCTCCTGCGTGGTGCGGTAGCTGACGGTCAGGGTGTGCAGGTCGAAGCGGCTCCCGGTGTGCGGGTGGAGGGCCTCGTGCCAGTCGCGGGCCTGGGCGGCGGGGCCGGCCTGGGCGAAGTCGCCGACCACGGTCATCGAGCGGGTGGGGCAGCGGCGCAGCACGGCGCGCCACTGCATCGCGGTGAGTTCCTGGGCCTCGTCGACGACGACGTGGCCCCAACTGCGCTGCGGGGGGCCGTCGAGCAGGGCGGCGGCCTCGTCCAGCAGCGGCAGGTCAGCGTCGGTCCACGGGGCGTCGGGGGCGTGCAGCAGGTGGGCACGCTGGTCGTCGGAGAGGTGGGGCAGGTGGGTGGCGAGGGCGGCGGGGTCGGTGAGCAGGGCGCGGACGGCATCGTGCGGGGTGAGGACGGGCCAGTGGGTGTCGACGACGCGGTCGAGGTGCGGGTCGTCCAGCAGGCTCGCGCGGACGGCCTCGGCATCGAAGGTGTCGAAGGTGCCCGAGGCATTGAAAGTGCCCGAGGCATCGAAGGTGCCCGGAGCGTCGAACGTGCCCGAGGCCTCGTCGAGGCCCGCAGTGTCGTGGGCACTTGACGCGTCGAGGCCCAGGTGGCGCAGGCCCGCGGCGGCGACACGGTCGAGGTCGAGGCCGGTGAGCTGGGCGACCTCGGCGTCGAGCTGGTCGAGGGTGTGGGCGGTGTCGCGTTCGAGGGCGCGGGTGAGGGCGTCGACCAGCAGGTCCCGGAACAGGTCGCGGGCGCGGTTGTGGGCGAGGCCGTCGGCGGTGGCGGCGCGGGCGGCGGCGGTGAGGTCGGACTGCGGCAGCTGCAGTTCCTCCTGGCCGACCCGTATGGTCAGGCCGTCCGCCGCCGGGGCCTGGTGCGCGCGGACCACGGCGGCCAGGGCGTCGGCGAGGGCGGGGTCGCCCTTGAGGAGGGCGGCCCGCGGCTCCTCGGGCGCCACCGGGCCGGGGGTGGCGGGGGCGAGGTCGGCACAGGTCGCCAGGGCGACGTCGTTCTCCCCGAGCGAGGGCAGTACCTGGCAGATGTAGTCCAGGAAGCGGGCGTTGGGGCCCAGCACGAGGACGCCGCGTTCGGCGGCGCGCGGGAAGGCGTACAGCACGTAGGCGGCGCGGTGCAGGGCCACCACCGTCTTGCCGGTGCCGGGGCCGCCCTGCACCACCGTCACCCCGCGGTGGCGGGAGCGGACGATCGCGTCCTGCTCGGCCTGGAGGGTGGCGACCGCGGCGCCCATGCGTCCGGTGCGCCGGGCCGACAGGGCCTCCAGCAGCGGGCCGTCGCCGACCACGTCCTCGCCGGTGGGGTCGGAGCCGTCCAGCAGTTCGTCGCTGACGGCGGCGACGGTGCGACCGTCCAGACGCAGGTGGCGCCGACGGCGCAGGCCCATCGGGTGGACGGGCGTGGCCTCGTAGAAGGGCCGGGCGGCCTCGGCCCGCCAGTCCACCAGCAGCGGCAGTTCGTCCGCCTCGGTGTGCAGGCCCAGGCGCCCGATCCGCAGCACGGTGCCGTCGGCGGTGTCGATGCGGCCGAACACCAGCCCGTGGCCGGCGCCTTCCAAGCGGCGCACCTCCCCGGCCCACCGCGCGGCCGCCAGGTCCCGCTCGTACACGGCCCCGGCGCCGTCGGCGGGCGCGGCAAGGGTACGGGCAAGCTCGGCGCGCGCCTGTTCCAGGCGCCGGTCGTACTCGGCGCACACGGCCCCCACCTGCACGGTTTCCGCCTGTACCTGGCGCTCGGCACGGTCATCGCTGTACGGCACGACGGGCCTCCTCTCGGGTTCGGCCCGTCACTATGCGGGGGCAGGCGGGGAAAAGTAAAAGTTGACGAACACGCCGCCGTTGAGGCCTCGGCGCCAGGCTTCCCCAACTATCAAGCTTCACCATGAATATGACGCCACATCAGCTCCTACAGGTCCGGCACAAACGGACGGTGAGGGAGTCGGAGCAGCAGGGGACCCGGGCGGTCGGGGCGGTCCGGGCCCGTCGGGGCGCGGGGGCGCGGGGTGAGTATCCACGGACGATGGACGGCGGGGAGTGACCGGCGGGGAGTGACCGGCGGGGCCTCGGCGCGCCATAGGACCTCCCTATAGCACCTGCTGACATTTCGTCTTTGCCTCCCGTTCTTTCCCGGCCGTACCGTGAAACAGCTCGACGAGGCGCCCACCGCGATTCCCCGAAGAATTCGCGCTCCGCACAGCACGTCAATCCTCATTCCACCGAGCAGGCGAACGCACAAATCGAGAGGACCATGGAAATGACCACGATCGAAAACTGAACGGGAACGCGAGAGCTCTCGGGAAAGCGGGCCCTGGTCACAGGTGGTTCTCGCGGAATCGGAGCAGCCATCGTGCACCAACTCCTGGACGCGGGCGCCGAGGTGCTCACGACCGCCAGGTCGGCGACGAGCACGGTGCCGAAGGGGGCCGCCTTCGTGGCGGCCGACGTGCGGACGCGGACCGGCGCGGAGGCGCTCGCCGCGGCCGCGCAGGAGGTGCTCGGCGGAGTGGACGTCCTGGTCCACAACGTGGGTGGGGCGCGACCGCACCAGGGCGCTCTGGCCATCCCCGACGAGCAGTGGCAGGACGCACTGGACCTGAACTTCCTGGCGTCGGTGCGGCTGGACGCGCTGCTGGCACCGGGGATGCGGGAACGGCGTTCGGGGGTGGTCGTGCACGTCTCCTCGGCCGCGGTCCCCACCGTGGCACCGCCGTTCCTGCACTACGTGGCGGCGAAGGCCGCGCTGGAGGCCTACAGCCGGGGACTGGCCGCCGAACTGGCCCCGCACGGGATCCGGGTCAACACCGTGTCTCCCGGCCGAACCGCCACCCCCGGCGGCGAAGCGACGCGCGAGCAGTGGGCGCGCCTGGACGCGGGGCCGGGCCAGGACAACACCACTCCCCCGCTGGGGCGCGACGGTCAGCCCGACGACATCGCCCACGCGGTGCTGTTCCTCCTGTCCGACCGGGCGAACTGGCTGACCGGGCGCAATCTCGTCGTGGACGGCGGCGAATTCCCCAGGGGCTGACGGCGACCGCATTCCCGGACAGCGCACCCACAGCTGCGACGCCATGCGGGCCAGGGATTCTCCTGGCCCGCATTCCGCGGCCGTCGATGTCGCCGAGCACCACGTGGGCGGGGTCCCGCCCTGCACGTGGCGACCTGAGACGCTGGCCGACGCGGGGGGCTACAGGTCCACGAGCCAGGGATGCCCCGGGTGCACGCGGGCGAGCAGTTCGGCCAGGGTCCCGCGCTGAGCCGGGGTCATCAGCGGGACGGTCGCATCGAAGTCCGCCTGATCCTTTCGGCGGAGGTTCTTGGCCTTGAACAGCAGGACCAGCTCGGGCACCAGGTACGGGACGCCGCCTGGGGTGTGGCGGATGATGTCGCTGTAGGGAAGCCGGATCCTCTCATCGCGTCGGCAGATCCAGACGTCGCGGTCGTGCGGTTCGCGGAACACATCGAGCAGGTAGTCACCGGTGGCAGGATCGCGCAGCCATGTCTGATGCACGGCGGCCAGCGCCTCCGGTGTGGCGTCCTCCCAGATCCGGCCGCTGCCAGCCGCGTCGAAGACGTATCCGGGGAAGCGGTTGCGGACCTCGGGAAAGCTCGCGGCCGGAATCGCGATCTCGATGTCCCCGTGCGCGCGCGTCCGCCCGCCGCGGAAGAGGTCCAGCGCCCACCCCGCGGCCACACACCAGGGCGCGCCGATCCCAGCCAGTCGCTGCGCGACCTCATCCGGCGTCCAGCACGATGACCACCTGGCGTCGAGGGCCGCGATCTCGTCGGGTGACAGCTCGATGCCACCGCTGGGCAGTTGCTCGCTCACCGCAGAAATCTACCAACAGATCCGAACGGCCGTGTCCGAGAGGCACCCCGGTCCGCGGCCCGTCCCTCTTCGTCACTCCTCGAACGCGAAGATCATCCAGTGCCTGGCCGCCGGTGCCCAGGCCAGTCGGATTCGCCACGCGGTACTCCGAACATCGGCAGGCAGGACGGCAGCCCCAGGATCGAGACCGGGACGCGCTCGTGCGCCTCCCAGCGGGCACGCGTCAGCCTCAGCCGCCTCGTCGTCGCAGGCCGGCCGCGGACCACGTGGCGGTCGATGCCGTCGAGTTCGTAGCCGTGCTTCCGGGACACGGCGAACGAGGAGGCGTTGTCCTCGAAGGCGCCCGACGTCGCCTCCAGCGCGTTCAGACCGGCGAAGGCCAGATGTAGTACCGCGGCGCGCATCTCGGTACCGATCCCTCGTCGCTGATACCGCACGCCGAGCCAGGAGGCGGTGCTGACCTCCCGCAGTACGGCGAAGTCCCGGGCGGCGATGGTCTGCAGACCGACGACCCGACCGCTCTCGAAGACGGCGAGGGTGAGCGCCCAGTCGTCGGGGGACCAGGTTCCCCGGCGCAGCCAGTGGTGCTGCACCACCGAGCGTGCCCGTTCCGCCGGAGGCAGGTCGGTCCACGGCACGATGAAGGGCATCCGGTCCGGCTCGTGGATGCCTTCCGCCGCCAGGTCGGCCAGGTCGGCCAACTCGTCGTCGCCGGGCAGTCGGAGCTCCAGGCGGGGAGTGTTGAGGCGCAGTCCCAGCAGCGGCCAGTGGTCAGTCAGCATGCGCCATTGTTGAAGGCCGGGGCAGCACCGGTCATCTGATTTTCGACACGGACCTCCTGGCGCTCCACGGACACTCCGCAACCGGGCCAGGGCCGGAGGCCACAGCCAGCGCCGCACCGAGGCGCCGCACCGAGGTCCGCTACGCCCCCGCGAAGGCTCAGGGAACGGCCTCCACGGACTCCCCCGGCGGGTGGTGCAGCCGGTGCAGGCCGGCGTAGGCGGAGCTGCGGACGAGGAGATCGGCGTGGGTGCCGCGGGCGACGAGCCGACCCTGGTCGAGCAGGACGATCTGGTCGGCGTCGCGGACGGTCAGCAGGTTGTGCGAAATGATGATCGTCGTACGGTCGGCCATGAGCAGGCGCAGCGGGCCCATGATCCGGTGGCTCGACTCCGCGTCCAGGGCGGTGGTGGGCTCGTCGAGGACGAGGACGGGGGCGTCCCGGATCATCGCGCGGGCTATCGCGAGGCGCTGGCGCTGGCCGCCGGAGAGCAGCCGGCCGCGCTGGCCGACCAGGGTGTCGTAGCCGTCCGGGAGCCGGGTGATGAACTCGTGGGCGTCCGCCGCCCGGGCCGCCGCCAGGATCTCGGCCTCACTCGCCTCGGGGCGCCCGTAGGCGATGTTCTCCCGGACGGTGCCGTGGAAGACCAGGGTCTCCTGGAGCACCACCGCGACGTTCTCGCGCAGGTCGGTGAGGGCGAGGTCGCGGAGGTCGAGGCCGTCGAGCCGTACCGCGCCGGCGTCCGGGTCGTAGAAGCGCAGCAGCAGCTTGGCGACGGTCGACTTGCCCGCGCCACTGGCTCCGACCAGGGCCAGGGTCTCCCCCGGCGCCACCTCGAAGGAGACCCCGGACAGCGCGGGCGTCTCCACGTCCGGGTAACGGAAGGTGACGTCGTCGAACTCGATCCCGCCCCGGGCGCGGCCGAGCCGCCGGGGGGTGACGGGATCGGTCACCACCGGGCGCTGGTCGAGCAGTTCGATGATCCGCTCGGCGGCGGCGGAGGCCGCATAGAAGGTGTTGCCGAGTCCGGACATGCTCTGGATCGGGCCGTAGAGCCTGCTCAGCAGGGCGAGGAAGACCATGAGTCCACCGATGGTGAGCCGGCCGTGCACGAGTTCCCAGGCCCCGAGGCCCATGACCACCAGGCCGCCGATCAGTTCGACGAAGTCGACCGTCGGTCCGTAGAGCGCGCCGATCCTGGTCGAGGCCATCGCCGCGTGGTACCGGCCGACGCTCTCGCGCTGGAACCTGGCGTGCTCCCAGCCCTGCCGGTTGTAGGCCTGGACGAGCGCGATGTTGCCGAGCGTCTCCTCGGCGACCGCGCTGATCGAGCCGCTGCGCCGACGGCGTTCGCGCGAGGCCGCCCGGATCAGCTTGGCGAAGCTGCGGGCGGTGAGGAAGAACAGCGGTGCGGCGACCAGCGCGACCAGCGTCAGGTCCCAGCGCAGCACCAGCAGCAGGCCGACGTAGATGGCGAGCCGCGCCACCTGGCCGATCGCGTTGACGATGCCGGAGAGCAGGAAGGTCTCGACCGCGTCCACGTCGCCGGTCACCCGGGACAGCACGTCACCGAGCCGCCGGCGCTCGAAGAAGCCCAGCGACAGGCCCTGGATGTGCCGGAACACGTCCGACCGCAGGATGAGCAGGAAGCGTTCGCTGACCCAGGTGGAGGTCACCCGGCTGGCGAAGCCGAGCGCTCCGGAGAGCAGGGTCAGCCCCGCATAGGCGAGGGCGATCGGCACGAACAGGTTCAGCCGGTGCGGCACGAGCATGTCGTCGATCACGATCTTGAACAGCCAGATCTCCGCCGCCTCGACCGCCGGACCCACCGCGACCAGGGCCAGCAGCACCACCAGCCAGCGGCGGCCGCCCTTGGTGTAGGGCCAGAAACGCCGGAAGATCTCCAGGAGCGGAACCGGCGGTGCCGCGGCGACCACGGCCTCGGAGGTCTCGGCGACCGTGAGAAAGCGTCGCAGAACCGACCGTAGGTAGCGTTTCCTCGTCATCTCACGGTCTTCTCGCTCGTCCCCGAGCCCAGGTCACTCCCGGATCGAGAGGAACTCCCGATCAAAGAGGCCCTGCACCGGATTGGAAGATCACCGCACACGCTGACGGCGTGGGTCACCCCGGGGTGACACGGCAAAGCCGGGCACTCATGCCCGGCCCGCTCTCACAGGGAGGCGATCCTTACCACCGGCCTCCGTAGCCACCGCCGTAGCCGCCACGGTCGCCACCGTAGTCGCCACCGTAGTCACCACCACGGTCGCCGCCGAAGTCGTCGTAACCGCCGTAACCGCCGTAGTCCCCGCGGCCACGATCATCGCCGCCGTAGCCGCCACCGCGACCACCGCCGCCCCAGTCATCACGGAAGCGGCCAAAGGACCGGAACTCTCGGAGGAATGACATGATCAGACCTTCTTTCGAAGTCCCCCTCAATCCATCGTCATCCTCACCTCCCCGATACACAAGCGCCGGTGAGCAAAATGTGAAAATTTGATAATTATTCCGACTTATCCAAGTCGGCAGTCGTCTGACCTGATTTTCGGGTCAAGACTCCACCAAGAAACCGTGCGTGACGAGCCGCCACCAGACTGCTGATTCCAGGGGTAAACCATTGCCCATGAGCAATCATTCACGTCAGGTGATAGCCATGCAGCCATGGCGAACCGCCCAGGCGTAGCGACAACACCGGCGCGCCTCCCGAACCGGGGTGGGCTGATGCCCGGAGCGGACGCCTGGAAGGGGTATCGGCACCGAGCCTGGGAACGGATGACCGCCCTTGCCGACTCCACTACGCCGCACCTGCCGGCGCGCAGGTGGAGATCGGCCTCGGTACTGGTGGGCTCGCGTATTCAACCGTCGCGAGTTGACCCCAGGGGCGCCGAACAGCGCCTGGCGCAGCACCAGCACGCTCAGGCTGAACATCAGGACGCCCAGGGGAACATGGAGCGCCGGCTTGTGCGCGACCCCGAGGACCACCTGCACCGAGGCGAGTGCGAGGAAGCACGACGCGTACAGGACGGGTCGGGGCGAGCCGCCGCCCGGCCGCCACGCCAGGATCGCGGCGAGCACGTACAGCATCGACGCGCCGTACATCACGCGCGCTCCCACGCTGTGCATCACCTCGCCGTGGGACGAGGAGAGCAGCAGTCCGGCGGTGACCGCCTGGAAGAGGATCGCCAAGGTCTGCAAGGCGATCGCGACGTGCAGGAACATGAATCTGCCCGGTGCTGTCGTCGTCCGTACGGCCATGATGTGGTCCCGTCTCTTCTGCCCTGCGGCGGTGGATCGGTAGTGTCTCGGCAGTCCGACGACACAGGCCCGCGACATGTGAGGTGCGACGCCGACCTCACAGTCCAGTGCCGGGTTTCGTCGAAGGAGTGAGAGCAGAAGCGGACGACCACGAACCAGGGAGCGGTCGCGACCATGAGCACCTCATCCGAACCAGGGCACGACCGGTCCACACCGGACCTGAGCACGACCGTCGGCGAGCGGCGCCAGCTCCTCAATCTCGCCTACCGACTCCTCGGTTCGCTGTCCGAGGCCGAGGACGCCGTGCAGGAGACCTACACCCGCTGGTACGCGATGTCGCGACGACAGCAGGAGGCCATCGCGTCACCCGGCGCATGGCTGACGACGGTGGCCAGCCGCGTCTGCCTGGACGTGCTCGGCTCGGCGCGGGCCCGGCGCGAACGCCACGTCGGCGCATGGATACCCGAGCCGCTGCCCGACCGTTCGGAGTGGATCAACGGGCAGGCGCGCGGCGGCAGGTCCGAGCCGGCCGACCCCGCCGACCGGATCACCTTGGACGAGTCGGTGAACATGGCCTTCCTCGTCGTACTGGAGTCGATGACGCCGGCCGAACGCGTGGCGTTCGTCCTGCACGACGTCTTCCGCTACCCCTTCGCCGAGGTCGCCGAGATCGTCGGCCGGACGCCTGCGGCCTGCCGACAACTGGCATCCTCCGGCCGTCGACGCATCCGCGCCGCGCGGACTCCGACGACTTCGGAAGCTCCGGCAACTCCGGCAGCCGGGCAGGCCCGGCAGGCCGGTCCGGTAGGGCATTTCAAGGAGGCCTGGGAGTCCAAGGACATCGAGGCCCTCGTCGCTCTCCTCGACCCCGACGCCACGATGACCGCCGGCGGCGGCGGCCTGGTCGGCGCTGTCCTGCGCCCGGTCGAGGACGGCAAGAACATCGCCCAGTACCTGATCCACATCGCCGACAGAGCCCCCGGGCTGACACTCCTGGAACGGACGGTCAACGGCCGGCCCGGCCTGGTCGCCCAGCACACCGGCGTCACCGTGACCGTGGCCGCATTCGAAACCACCGGCGGCCGCGTCAACCGCATCTGGGCTGTCCGCAACCCGGAGAAACTCCGCGCGTGGACCGAGAGCGAAGAGACCTGACCCGGCGCCACCCCCAAAGCGACGCCAGAACCATTCATCCCTGCCGGCCAGGCCAGCCCACCCGGACGGCGGGCCACACCACGCGCCCCCCATTCCCCACACCACAGGCGAATGAACCGGCCACCCAGAGCAGCACCGACGCCCTCAAGGCTCTGACCGCATCGGGGTGATTCCCCAGATCCGCGCGTGAATCGAGGGGCGTTCGTCCGGGGCAGCTCTCGAACGCGGGGGGGTCTACTCGATCGAGGAGGTACCGCTGGCCCCTGGCTCGCCGCCCTCGCGGGAACGGCGGAGGGCCTCGGCCGCGGCCTGGCGACCGGCAGCCTGGAAGATCATCTCGTTGGAGTCCACCACGCTCCACTGCGCCTCGTACAGGCGGACACGGAACGGCCGAACGGGCAACCGCCCGTCATCCGTGGCGTAGAGCGCCTCCCGCAGGCCGCGCTCGAAAGCCTCGGAGTATGGCACCGGGAGGCGGTCCCCGGGAACCTCCAGGACGAACTCGAAGAGCAGTTCCCCACCCACGGGCAGCGGCGTGAAGTCCGCCGTGGCGACGGCGAAGTGGCCGCACACTGCGGGCTTGACCAGTCGAACGTGCACATCCTGGACGGCCAGCGCCTCACCGGCCGCCTCCTGCCGCTGTACGGCGGGCGACACAGCGACGAGTCGGCGCGGGCCCACTCCGTCGTGGAAGGAGTCGCAGAACTCGTGGACCGCCTGCCGCCCGGCTGCCGCAAAACCGGCTGCCGTCGATTGGTCCTCACGCCAGTGCGCGTCGCGCAGCCGCACCCGCAGCGCGTAGGGCAGAACGCCCCCGAAGGACCAAGCCCGCAGTTGAGCGAGCACCCCCTCACCGAAGGCGGCACCGAACTCCGGCGGCAGCACGGTGGCGGACACCTCGTTGACGAACTCGAAGGGCAGGTCCGAGGCACCGTCTGGCGGGAGGGGCTCGAAGTCGGCCGAAGCGACGGCGTAGGGACGCACCCCGCCCCGGCTGGACAGGCACGCCTGAACGTCCCTGATCGGACGATCAAGCCGTCTCGGGTAGTCACGGACTCCTGCCACAGCACGATCGTACGGGTCACCGCGTCGGCAGCGGACGCCGGAACCGGGCACCACCCCTCCCCGGACGCCCTCACCGATGGCTGCACCGGCCTCGCGCAGCACCTGCTGTCGTACCGCATGCGGTACTACCTCCCGTACGACAGGACGCCCGCGCCACCCGGGACGTACGAAGCCGGACTCTGAGCGGCAACGTACGGGCCGCCGGAGAAGCCCATGCTTCCCTCGGGCAGGCATCGGCGGGGGAAGGCGATCCGGTGCCCGCCCCGTGCGAACGATGGAGCGGGCACCGGAGGACGCGTCAGCTGTTGGTCGTCAGCAGACGGTTGGCCAGCGCGTCGGCGAGGCGGTAGGCCTCGTCGGCCGAGAGGGTGCGGCAGATGGCGTCGGCCAGTTCCTCGACGTCGTGCCAGTCGACGTCGCCGAGTTCCGCGGACGGCGTGGCCGACGGCTGTTCAGCCGGGGAGGCCACGGCTCGCTGTTTCGGCATCGGGAGAGGCTCGGAATTTTCCGCGGAAAATCGCTCGGTGCTCGGAACGGGCTCAGGGCTCGCGACCGGGGCGGGGCTAGCGGGCTTCGGCCGGGCGGCAGGCTCTGGCTGGCTGGCGGGCTCCGGCCGGGCGGCAGGGGTCGACGCTTCCGCCGGTGACGCTTCCGCCGCCGACGGCGTGGCCGTGGTCGCGACCCGGCTCGCGGGTGCGGCGGGTCGCTGCGGCGCGGGCTGCGGAGTCGCCGCGTCGGCGGGGGCCTGAACCACCGCCGCCCGGGCCCCCAGCTTCGCCGCCCGCTTGGCCGCGACGGCGTCGGCGTCGGCCTGGAGCAGCTGCTCCAGCTGCTCCGTCTGCTCGGTCAGGGACATCGCCTCGATGCCCTTGACCGATCCCAGACGGCGGGCGACGTTGATGGAGACGCCCTCCTCGCCCCGCGCCTTGGCCCGCACCTGCCGCTGCAGCTCGGGGTGGAGCTTCAGCAGGTTCTTGCGGTGCGAGATCCAGCTCTGGGACCAGCCCTCCGCCTCGGCGGCCTCCTTGGCGGTGGCGTACTGCGCCACGATGAGCAGGACCGCGTTGGCCTCCTCGATCGGGTCGAAGTCCTTGCGCGCCATGTTCTCGTCGAGCGCCGCGCGCAGCAGGGTCGCCTTGGAGTCCGCCACCGAGTCGTCGACGACGACGAGCAGTTGCTCACGCCCGTAGAGTGCGGCAGCGGCCCGGCGCCGGTTGCCGTTGACGATGACCACGTCCTGCGGGCCCGCATCGAGCAGGCCCTGGTCCTCCGGCCAGAGCCGGAGGTACGCGTCCGGGGTGACGGCGAGGCAGCTCTGCAGCTGGCGGTCCTTGATGCTCGCCAGGTCCGACAGGTCGCCCAGGTCGTCGCGCGGGTTGCGCGGGTTGGGGAGGCAGTTGGCGGTGGGGACCCACCGGGCCGGGGTCTCCTCCTGGTTTCTGACCACCCCGGGGGCGTCGACGACCGGGTCGGCCGCCATCGAGGCGAAGGAAACACGACGGCCGGCCATCAGCGACCCCCGTACCCGAGCTCGAGGGACAGGCGGAAGAAGTCCTCGCGGGCCCGGTAGGCGGTGCCGCTCTCCTTGTACTGGGTGACGACCGTTCCCTCGGCCACCGCCCGGGAGTGGATCTTGTAACGCCGCAGGACCGTCTTGGCCCGCGGCCACCCCTTCGCGGCGATGTACGCCTCGGTGTCCTCAAGATCGGCGCGGCCGTCCCGGGGGTCCCAGTTGTTGATGACGACCCGGAAGGGGATGTCCATCGGCTCGATGACCTTCTGGATCGTCCGGGCCGTCGGGTCGAAGCACAGCGGCTCGGTGATCATCGGAACCAGGACGTCGTCCGCTATCTCCAGCGCACTGCGCAGGATCTCCTCATCGGCCAGGGTGCCCGGCGTGTCGATGAAGATGTGCTCGTACTCGTCCTTCTCGCCGAGGACGTCGAAGGTGCACGCCGCGAGGTTCACCGTGGTCGTGGTCTTGCCGACGCCGCCCTTCTGGTTGGCGATGACGTGGACCTTGGCACCGGTCTTCTTGAGATGGAGCAGCTGATCGGCCTGGTCGTGCGCTGCCATGAAATCGAAGGGCAGGTTGTCCCCCACCCGCTCCGCCCAGACGACGGCGGATCCCTGAGGGTCAGTGGACACGACAAGTACAGATGGCTTCATGATGTTCCGTTCTCTCCGTGGGCTTCCCAGGCCGCTTGCCCGGTACTGCGGATGCCCGCCGATCAAAGCCGGTGACGGCGGACTGGAACAGCATTCCAGATGATCAGGCCTGATGCCGACACGACCCGCGTGTCATGAGGCACACAGTCCGTTTCTCGGGCCGCTGATTTCCGAGGACGCCCCGATATCCCCGGCAGCCCGGCCCCGAATCCCGTCATCGCCAGGAAGTGTGACGCATGGGCAACGGCGCCGCCGATGGCGCAGTTGCCGAGAAACACTCACCTTCAGCGGCCGACTCGAACGTCCGTACACCACTGGTCCGTCCCGTACAGCACGTGAGTAGATGCCTGGAGCACAAAGGGCCAGACACTCAACACGCCCGTCGAATCGGCTGGTCAGGTCTGCGGCGGTCTGGCCACAGTCGATCTGGCGATCGTGGCCATCGTGCTCCTTGTGGGTGGACGAAGCGGTTACGCGCAAGGCCGTGCACCGAACATCGGCTTCTTCACGGGTTGTCAGCGGCCAGCACCGAATTCCCCGAGGACGGCCGGTCAGCGGCCCCGCAGGCGGCCGGTTGCGCTCCCCGGCCGCTGTCACAGTAACTCCGCACGACGCCACCGCGAGTGGGTTCGGTCGGCTACCGGTGGCGCGGCAGGGGCGGGATGGTGGCGATGCCGGGGGCCGGTTCGGGCCAGACGAGGAGGACGGGGCAGGGGGCGTGGTCGATGACGAAGCGGGTGGCAGGAGAGAGGCTTCGCGGCCCCAGGTGGGTGCGGTCGCCGTCGCGGGCGAGGATCAGCAGGTCGATGCCTTCGGCGGCGGCCAGGACCTCCCGCTCGATCCGCCCGGCGCGCTCCGCGCGGGTGCAGGGCCGACCCAGGCGCTCGGAGGCGGTTCGCAGGAGCTCTTGGGCGGAGGCCGCGGCCAGGTCTTCCAGGCGGCTGCCAGGGTCGCGCTCACGGTGGCCGCGGCCGAGCAGCCCCGCGTAAGCGCCATGGGCGGCGCCCGGGACGTCGTGGCCACTGACGTGCAGCAGCACGATGTCGGTGCCTTGCGGTGTGTGGGCGCGGGCGGCGTCGATGCAGGCCGGCCAGGTGCCTTCGACGATCCAGACGATGACGGTCACGATCAGCCTCCGAGGGCGTGCAGCGACATCCACAGTGCTACCACGGCGAGGACCAGGGCCACGGGTACGACGAGCAGGCCGAGCCGGGTGAACTCGCCGAGGTTCACGTCGGTGTCGTGCTCGCGGAGGATGCGTCGCCAGAGCAGGGTCGCCAGGGATCCGGCGTAGGTGAGGTTGGGGCCGATGTTCACCCCGAGCAGTACCGCGAGCACCGCGCCCGGTCCGGTGGGGGCGGTCAGCGGCAGCATGACCAGGATGGCGGGCAGGTTGTTGATGATGTTGGCCAGGACGGCGGCCAGCGCCGCGATGCCGAGCAGGGCGGGCAGGGTGGTGCCGCCCGGGATCAGGTGTGCGAGCGCGGAGGCGAGCCCGTTGTCGACCACCGCGCGGACCACGATGCCCAGTGCCAGGACGAAGGCGAGGAAGGGCACGTCGGCGGCACGGACGATCGCGGTGAGGGTGGTGCGGCGTTGGGCGAGGGCGCGGGTGGCGAGCACGAGTGCGCCGGCCAGGGCCGCCCACGCGGGGTTCACCCCGATAGCGGAGGTGAGGATGAAACCGGCAAGCGTGCAGACGACGGTGACCAGAGCGAACAGTGGCAGCTCGGGCGGCTCGACGGCGGGTGGGGCCTGGGCGCCGGCGTCCAGGTCGGTCGCGAAGAAGCGGCGGAAGACGGCGTACTCGACCCCGATGGCCACCAGCCAGGGCAGGGCCATCAGCGCGGCGAAGCGGATGAAGCTCAGGCCGCTTGCGGCGAAGGCCAGGAGGTTGGTGAGGTTGGAGACCGGCAGCAGGAGGGAGGCGGTGTTCGACAGGTGGGTGCAGGCGTAGACGTGCGGCTTGGGCCGGGCGCCGAGCCGGGCGGCGGTGGCGAACACCACCGGGGTGAGCAGGACCACGGTGGCGTCCAGGCTGAGAACCGCCGTGATGATCGATGCGGTCGCGAACACCTGGGCCAACAACCGGCGCGCCCGTCCCCGCGTGCGACGGGACATCCAGACCCCACACGCGCGAAACAGCCCCTCGCCGTCGCACAACTGGGCGAGGACCAGCACCGCCGCCAGGAAACCGATCACCGGACCGAGCTGCTCGGCCTCGGCACGGGCGTGGTCCAGAGAGATCGCCCCGGTGCCGATGACCAGAGCGGCGGCTGGGACCGCGACCACCGCCTCCGGCCAGCCCCACGGCCGTACCACTGCACAGACCAACACCACCAGCAGCAGACCGACCGACAGCATCTCAGCGAACGACGTATTCAGGGCCCGCTCCTTGCAGGTGGCGACGACGACCTCATCGAAGCAGACGCTCTCGCACCAATGCCACGACGGCTTGTCCCGAATCAGCCCGGCTCGTCGACATGGAATCCGGCCGGTCGGCGGCGATCACACAGCGTATTGATAGGCGCGGACAAATGACTCCCCACCAGATGACTCCTCACCAAATAGCTCTTCGCCAAATAGCTCTCCGCCAAGTGACTGCCACTGGGGAGTGGCAACTGGCCACTGCTGTCAGCAGACGCGGCAGACTCTCCAACGGGTGGAGCCCCAGGGGATGTTGGGCACGGAGGTCGGGTGAGGTGCCGGACGGTCCGAGCACGTCCTTGACGCGAGATCGTCGTTGGACCAGGCATCGGCGAGAAGGACCAGGCCGATGTCGACGACCGCAGATGGCTGACCAAGCACCGATACCGGGCCGTGCTGCAGGTCAAGAGCGGCGACCAAGTAGCACCGGCGACCCCCGGCGGGTTCTATTGATCCCCGCAACACCCTGGAGTTCAGGGAGTTGCGGGGATCGTGGATTTCGAGGTGCTGAAGGCGAGGTTCTTCGAGGCGC
>NZ_JBIVAX010000068.1:0-30111 GCF_044745805.1 Kitasatospora sp. NPDC086801 | reverse complement strand
GCCCCCCCCCCCCCCCCCCCCCCCCCCCCCCCCCCCCCCCCCCCCCCCCCCCCCCCCCCCGGCGCTCGGCGGCGAGGGAATGGGTGACACCGTGCTGGCCATCGAGCGCGCACCGCCGGAGCGCCGCGGGCTGTACTCCGCGTTTCCCGGAATCGGCGCGTCCCCGGGCGCCCTGCTGGTAAATGGACTGTTCTCCGCGGCTGACCGACGAGCAGTTCTCTTCCCAGGGCTGGCGGATTCCTTTCCTGGCGAGTCTCGTGCTGGTGGCCGTCGGACTGTTCGTCCGCGTGTCGGTCCCCGAGACGCCGGCGTTCCTGGCGGCCGCCGACGGCGATGCGGTATCGAAGACGCCGTTTATGGAGGTTGTGCGGCGGCAGCCTCGCGCGCTCGCGCTGGCCGCCGGCGTGGTGATTGTCGGCAACGTCCTGTACTTCGTGACGCAGACCTTCTCATTGTCTTATGCGGCCACCACCCTGAACGTTCCGTTGACGACCATGCCGCATGCGATGCTTGTCTCGATATCCGTTCAGGCCGTAACCGGATTTTTCTCGTCCGATTTCTCCGACCGGCTGGGCAGACGTCGATTGCGCATCGTCGGCGCAATTCTGTGCGCGGTGTGGTCCGTGCCTCTGATCTGGCTGCTCGACACCGGGCGGCCAGCACTGATCACCGTCGGTTTCTCCGTGTCGATGCTCGCCTGCGCGGTCTTTTCCGGCCCGCTGAGTGCCTACCTGGCGGGAGTCTTCGAAACCGGGTACCGGTTCACGGCCGTCGCGCTGGCGTTCAACGCGGGCGTCATGGTGGGCGGAGCCCTGGCGCCGATCGCCGTCAATCGTCTGATCGCGCTCACGGGCTCGGTGTGGGCGGAGCCCTGACTGGTCCTTGCCTCCGCGGCCGTCAGCCTGGCGGCGCTGCACCACCTGCGGGAGGTCCGATCGGGGGGTCTCCACGGCGACGCGCCCGACGGTGGCCGGGCCCGCGGGTAGCCGTCCGCGGGGCGGTTCCGATGGCCCGGCCTGGCCGCAGACGTCACGCACGGTGATGCGGGCCGTCCTCGAGGGGCCTGCGCACAGGCGTGGCACTGTGCTGCCGTCCTCCCCGTGGGGCTTCGCCTTCCGCGGGTGCGGACGGTTCGTCCTCCGTGACCGGGACACGCAGCGTCAGCAGTGCCAGCACGAGGCCGGCAGCCACCAGCGCGATGGCGACCAGCGACAGCAGCCCTTCGTCCAGGGCGACGACGGTTCCACCCAAGGCCCCTCCCAGGGCCGAGCCGACGTACGCGGAGCTGCTGCTGACGGCCATCGCCTGGGCCGCGGCCCGCGTGCCGGAACGAGAGAGCATCAGGACCTGGATGCTGGGCGGAACCGCCCAGGCCGAGGCCGACCAGACCAGCAGCAGGCCCGCGACGAACACGGCGGGGACCGGGCGGACGAGCCAGAGCAGGCCGAGTGCGAGCATCGCGGTGCAGAAGACGCCGCAGGCGAGGGCGAAGGCGCGCAGGGGCTTGTAGCGGTCCGCCAGCCAGCCGGACGTGCGTGTTCCGACGATGCCTCCGACACCGGCACAGACCAGCAGGACGGCAAGGGTCCGCGGGCCGGCTCCCGCCAGGTCGGCCATGTAGACGGAGATGTAGGTCTGGAACGCCAGGTTCCCGGCCACCACCAGCACGGTGACGACGAGGATGGCCGCGACGGCTCCGCTCAGCAGCGGCCGTAGGAGGCCGGCGAAGGTTTCGCGCTGTTGCCCCCTCGGGGTCTCGACGGCCGGGAGGGCCAGCGCCACCCCCGCGAAGGCGGCGATGCCGATCAGTCCGCAGGATGTGAACGTCGCACGCCATCCGAACCCGGCTCCGATCCAGGTGCTGGCGGGCACACCGACCAGAACGGCACCCGTGAGGCCGAGCATGACGGTGGCCAGGTACCGTCCCGTCCGCTCGGCGGGGGCCAGTGCGCCGGCCACGGCCAGCGCGCTGGGGAGGGCCACGGCCGCGGCCCCGGCGGCCAGGACCCGCAGGACCATCAGCTGCGGGTAGGAACCCACCGCGAGGACGGCGAAGTTCACGGCGGTGAAGAAGGCCAGTGCGCACATGAGCGCCGCGCGGCGGGACACGCGCGTCAGGACGAGCGACCACGCCGGGGCGGCCAGCGCGTACACCAGGGAGTAGGCCGTCACCAGCTGACCGGCGGTCGGCTCGGCGACCCGGAGATCGGCCGCCATCTCCGGCAGCACCCCGACGATGATGAAGTCGTCGGTCTGGACGACGAATGCCGCCAGCGTCAACGCGTAGAGCCACCAGGGCCTGCGGGCAACAGAAGAGTTCACACCGTGAGGGTAACGGTTGTTTCCCTCATGATGTGAGAGCCTTCGGGCAGGAGGTGCCGCATGCCCCGACCCGTGAACCCGGACCGCCGACGCGAAGTCGTCGATGCCGCCATCGACCAGCTGGCCACGACCGGCATCGGCCACT
The DNA here is from genome assembly GCF_044745805.1 of Kitasatospora sp. NPDC086801. NCBI lineage: Bacteria > Bacillati > Actinomycetota > Actinomycetes > Kitasatosporales > Streptomycetaceae > Kitasatospora > Kitasatospora sp. NPDC086801. The sequence goes on along the minus strand of NZ_JBIVAX010000068.1, from coordinate 27,644 downwards.
TCTCCCTGCGCACCCTCGCCGAGGGGATGGGCCAGAGCACGCGCGTCCTCACCCACCACTTCGCCGACAAGCAGGCACTGGTCACCGCAGTCCTTGACCGCCTCGACGAACGCCAGCACCAGGCCCTCCTGGCAACGCTCGCGTGGCGCGACCCCGCCATCCCGGTCAGCGTCATCGTCAAGGCAGCCTGGCAGCGCACCCTCGACCCACAGGAGCTGGCCATGACCCGGCTCATCCGCGAGATCGAGGGACTCGCCGCCGCCGGCCGGCTCGTCCTCCCCGGGCCGGGGTTCATCCGCGGCCGCGCCGAGTTCGTCGCCTCCTGCTTCACGCTCCGGGGCCTCTCCGAGGACGACGCCCTGACGACCGCGACTCTCCTCAACAGCGCCTTCTCGAGCCTGCAGAACGACTACCTGATCACCGGAGACCACGACAGGTCCACAGCCGCACTCGGCGAACTGTGCGACTGGGTCGACGCACGTGTCCGGCGCCGTGGCCCGGGAGGTTCTCCCCGCACCCGCGGAGGTCAGCCGGCGACCTCTCGTACGGCGAGGTAGGAGCCTTCGGTCTCCCCGTACACACGGGGGGCCAGCCGTACCGGGCCGCGGCGCCGTCGAACCGGTCCTGCGCTGGAGCGCGGACACCCGGTTCCTGCACGGCCAGACCAAGCAGCAAGACCTGATGCGCGGCTCTGGGCCGCGCCCCTCGACGCACCCGCCCGAGAACACCAGCCCGAGCGAGCCTGCGGCCACCAACGGACCCGTCCAGACAGCGCCCGGCCGAACGTCGTCCGCGGCCCGGCGCAGTGGCATCCCGCCCTGCTCAGGTAGGCGTGCACCACCCGTCGCAGCCGACCCTGGCGGTCGACGTCGAGCACCCCGGCGAGGTGCAAGTCGACGACTACCACCACCAGCGCGGCCTTCGAACCCCTGCGCACCCCGCGAACCCCGCCGCCGTCAGGCCGTCCGCCCTCCCCTGACGGGCAGCCACCGCAGCGGCCCCGCGCCGATGAGTCCAGCCACCGCGCACACCACACCGATCGGATCCCACCGCGCCCCCGATGCCACGAGAACAGCCGACGGCTCTCCCCTGGCCGCCCTCTCGGCAGGATGACACGGACGGACCGGCGACGGCGGGCAGAAAGCGCTTCTAGGTGCAATGCCGGTGATTTGGGTTGTTTTGTGGCGTTTGGAGTGGGTCTTGGTCGGGATGGGTTGTGGTGGTCGGTTCGTTTGAGTGCCCAGTTGGACATCTTGCGTTCGATCACGCGGGGGTTGGAGCGCAATCGCCTTGTGGGCGGGAGTCGTTCGGTGATCTCACGCATGCTCCGGGTGGTGGCCCGGGCGAGTCGGGAGGGGGGAAAGCGCCGCCTGTCCGGTGACGTGGCGGCGGACGATGCGAAGGGTGCGGGTGAAGGGGATCCGGTCCGGGTCGTGTCCGTCCCGCAGTGCGGTCCGGTGCATCAGGTCACGCAGGGCGTGGTGGACCAGCAGGAACGCGAAGACCTCCTGCTCGACGCCGCGCGGGTGCTGCGAGCGGAGCACGAGGTTGGGGCCGCCCTGGCGGTTCTTGATCTCGTCGAGGGTGTTCTCGATCTCCCACCGCTGGGCGTAGAGCGCGGCGAGCTCGGCGGCCGGGGCCCCAGCGGGGTCGAGGATGCTGGTGATCAGCCGGTAGACGGTGCCGTCGCCATCGTCGGTGCCGAGTGTGTACTCGACGACCCGGACCCGTTCCGGGTCCGCACGGCGGTAGTGGTTCCGCGCGGCGACGATCTCCGACAGGTAGGAGCCGTCCTCGAGTGTGGGAGTGCTCCCCTACCAGCGAGACGGCAGCCCCTCCACGGGGCCGCTCGATGTTCCCGGTTGTTCGTTCGGATCGTAGTCTGCCCGTGTCGGGTGCTGTGGGAAAGACGTTTGACGGACGTTTCCTTGACGCTTCGCCACTCGGTCCGGGCCTGGCGCGAAGCGGTACGACGCTCGTCGTGGACCTGGTTGGACAGCAGTTCGCCGGTGCGCAGGTGGCGGGCGGTGAGGCCCATCGCGGAGACGCCCCATCGCGGAGACGCCCCATCGCGGATGCGCAGCGCCACCTGGTCGCGGTGGAGGACGTCGAGCACGTCGAGGATGTGCCCGGTGCCGCGTACGAGGCGGAACATCTCGGAGATGTGCGCGGTGTCACCCGGCTGCGCGTAGGCGAGCAGTTCGCCGAACTCCGGTCGTTCCAGCGGGTGGAGGCGGCTGGAGGTGCCAGCCTCTTTCTCGAAGACGATCGGGTCCTCGATCCCGGCCGCGTCCAGGACGAGGTTCTGACGGTCGGTCGGCTGCTGGTCGGCGACGGGCGTGCTGCACCGGTGCCCCGAGCGCCCGCACGCACCTGTGCCTCCACGATCGCATGATCATCCGTGGGTGGTGCGTTGATCACTTGAGGGTGCCGTCGTGTGCCGACACCGAGTACTTGAAGGCACCGGCTTGCGGCCTACCCTTCCACGCCCCGACCCGAGAAGCGGACACTCCCGGCGCCCCGACGCTATGAAGTGTCGGGGCGCAAACCCGCACGGCCCGTGGACACCGACCCCAACCTCGCTCACCTTCGGCAAGAGCTGAGCGTCACGCCGGCGGCCGGGTGAGTTTGGCGGCCACGGCGTCGAGGACCCAGTCCAGGCCGGTCGCGAAGGATGTCTCGGCGTCCACGTCCGTGCCGTTGTGGACGGCCTTGGTCAACGCCGGGAAGCGGCCCGTGGCCAACATTCTCGTCACATGCGGGCCGGAGGCGCGCTGCCAGTCGCGCTTGGACAGGCCCGTGGCTCGCTCGGCCCGCAGGTTCGCGATCTCGCGCCTGATCGCGCCGGTGAAGTAGGCGCTGACGGTTTCCACGGCGCGCATGACGGTGTCGGCGTCGGCGAGGCCGTCGAGGGCGGCCAGCTTGACCTCGGTCACGGCGAGGCCGTTGGGGCCCAGGGTCGGGCGGCCGCCGAGCAGGTCGGCCAGCCATTCGTGACGGAGAGCGGCCTGCCTGGTGCGGTGGGCGAGGATGCGCAGCGCCTCCCGCCAGTCACCGGGGTACTCCTCGGGGAGGATCTCGGCCTGGACCTCGTCCATCATGAGGTCGAGCAGCTCCCCCTTGGTGGAGATGTATCCGTACAGCCGCATCGGGCCGGCGTTCAGCCGGGCAGCGACCTTGCGCAACGACACCGCCTCCAGCCCACCCTCGTCAGCCAGCGCGATGGCGGCGGCGACGATCCGCTCCCGGTCGAGCGGCACGGGGCGAGCCGGCGGCTCCGGCCGGTCCCAGACAGTCATGGTCATCACCGTTCTGTTGCGATGCATCACATTGAATGGATACAGTGTATCGCTATGAGACATCGTATCGCCGTCATCGGGGGCGGCCCCGCCGGCCTCACCTTCGCCCGTGTGCTGCGCCACCACGGCTACCCCGTCGTCGTCCTCGAACGCGATCCCGCCCCCGACGCCCGCCCCCCGGGCGGCACGCTGGACCTCCACGAAGGGCTGGGCCAGCTCGCGCTGGACAAGGCGGGGCTGCTGGCGGAGTTTCAGGCGCTGTCCCGCCCCGAGGGGCAGGCCATGCGCATCCTGGACACGGACGGGACCGTCCTGCGCGACTGGCGACCCCGTCCGGATGACCGGGCCAATCCCGAGATCGACCGCGGGCAACTCCGTGACCTGCTGCTCGGCCCTCTCGACGTCCAGTGGGGCCGGAGCGTGACGCAGGTGGTGCCGGGGACCCGGGATGGCGCACGGGTCCATTTCGCGGACGGGCGACAGGAGACCTTCGACCTCGTGGTCGGCGCGGACGGCGCCTGGTCCCGGATCCGCCCGGCAGTCTCGTCGGTGACGCCGCACTACACCGGCGTCACCTCGGTCGAGACCTCCCTCGACGATGTCGACACCCGCCACCCCGACCTCGCCCGGTTGATCGGCGACGGTTCCGTGGCTGCGTACGGCGTGAACCGCTCCCTCGTCGCCCAGCGCAACAGCGGCGGCCACGTCAAGGTGTACGCCAAGTTCCGCGCGCCGCTGGACTGGCACACGGACCTGGACCTGACCGACGTCGAGGCCGTGCGATCGAGTCTGCTGGCCCTGTTCGACGGCTGGGCCGCTCCCGTCCTCGACCTTCTCCGCCACGGCACCGCTTTCGTCCACCGCCCCTTCTACGTCCTGCCCGTGTCCCACACCTGGACCCACGTCCCCGGGGTGACGCTCCTGGGCGACGCCGCCCATCTGATGCCCCCGTTGGGGGCGGGCGCGAACCTCGCCATGCTGGAAGGCGCCGAACTCGCCGAGTCCATCGCCACCTGCTCTGGAGATCTGGACGAGGCCGTCCGCGCCTTCGAGGAACGAATGTGGGCACGGGCCGGCAGGTGGGCGAAGATCACGACGGCCGGTCTGGAACGCCTCGTGAGCCCGGACCCCGCCGAAGCCCTCGCCCACTTCGACCGAGTCCAGCCATCCTGACTGCCAAGCGCGAGAGCACCAGCCCTAAGTGGTCGGTTCCGGAGGCCCTTCGGGGGTTGATCAGGCAGCCAGGGCGACGGAGAATTCTTCTTGTCGGTCGGCGGGTGTGTGTCGGTCGAGCCGGGCCAGCAGATCGTCCAGGTCGGAGGTGGTGAACCTCCACTGGAACGGCTGTGCCGTGGCGTTGTAGCGGTCTTCGAATGCCCGGAGCCGGTCCCTGACCTGGAGCAGGTCGGTGAAGTCGTTGGGTTGGACGACCTTGCGCTGGACGACGGAGAAGTAGATCTCGATCTGGTTTAACCAGGAGGCGTGCACGGGGGTGTGGGCCATGACGGCGTTCGGAAACCTGCTGGCCAGGCGGTCGACAGCCCGCCGTCGGCGAACCGGCCGCGCCAGGCACGGACCGTGTCCAGGTGCAGGCCCGTCTCGCGGGCGATCCGCGCGTTGGAGCGCCCCCGCGCCGCGCGCAGGACGACCTGCGCGCGCATCCGCAGCCGGTACTCGGTCTTGTGGCCGTAGGCCATCTTCTTCAACCGCTCGCGCTCGGCAGCGGTCGGGAATATCGGGCGGGCCGGGGCAACGGGCATGGCGGGCGGGCCGATCGGGAGAAGTGGATCAGACGTGTCGCAGCCTGCCGCATCCGCTGCCGGGGCGATCCGGCAGGATGGCGGCCATGCCCACGACGCCGGAGTGCACCCAGTTGTCACTCGCCCAGCGGCTGACCGAACACGCCCGCACCGCCTAGCCGCAACTGACGGACCTGCACATCCGCCACCGCGGGCAGTTCGCCTACGTGGAAGGCGAACTGCCCGACGGCGAACGGGTCAAACTGATGCGCCTGCGCTACAGCGGCACCGCCAGCCGATGGGGCCTCGCCCTCTACTACTGTGTCACCGTCCGCGGCGATCAGATCGTCCGGAGTCAGGGAGCGGATGCGCGGTATCGCTGAGGGGAGCAGCCAGAGCAGTGACAGTGTTCCTCCGACCGCGGCCGTGATCAGGGTGGTCCTGAGTCCGAAGTGGGTGGCGAGCACGCCACCGACGAGGGCGCCGATGGGGCGTATGCCGTAGTTGACCGTGCTGTAGGCGCCGGCCACGCGGCTGCGCATGCCGTCCGGTATGACCGCGGTTTGCAGGGAGTTGAGGTTGACGTCGAACAGCATCACGCCGATTCCGGAGAGGAACTGCGCAGCGCCCAGGGCCCCTGCGCGGGCCCAGGTGGGGCCGCTCGCGGTGGCGGCGATGGCGATGGGGGCCGGGAAGAGGACGGCGCCTGCCGCGGTGCTGCGTCCCACGCCGATCCGTCGTGAGAGCTTCGGGGCGATCACCGCGCCCGCGAGAGCTCCGGTTGATGAGATGCCGAAGGCCAGCCCGATGGTCCCTGCGGAGAGGCCGAGCACCTGGACGGCGAACAGGACGGTCAGGCCGGTGCCCGACATGAAGGTGAAGAAGTTGAGGGTCGTCGCGCAGCCGAGGCTCGCCCGCAGTACCGGGTGCCGGATGACGAAGACCAGTCCCTCCTTGGCCCGCCGCAGCAACGGAGGTCCTGCCGGGTCGGCGGCGACGGCCGGTTCCTCGACCCGGATCGGCCGGAGCAGGACGGCCGAGGCCAGGAAGGACAGGGCGTCGGCCATCACGGCGACGGGCGCGGTCAGGGCCTGGACGAGGGCGCCGCCCACGGCAGGGCCGACGACGAAGGACACGGAGCGGCTGGCGCTGAGCTTGCTGTTCGCGTCGACGTAGGACGAGCGCGGCACGAGGTGGGCGAAGAAGGGCGGGTAGGCGGTGTTGAACAGCACCGCCGCGGCACCGGTCAGCAGCGCCACGGCGTACAACTGCAGGAGCGTCACGATGCCTAACAGGTAGGCGGCGGGAAGGGTGAGCAGCACGCACGCGCGGAGCAGGTCGGCGAGGATCATCAGGCGGCGCTTGTGGACGCGGTGGTCGACCCAGGCGCCGAGCACGATCGCGAGGAGGTTCGGGGCCCAGGCGAGTGCGGTCAACCATGCGACCTGGCCGGCCGAGGCGTGCAGGGCCACCACGGCGATCAGGGGTAACGCCAGTTCGGAGATCCGGTCACCGAACTGCGACACCGACTGCCCGGCCCAGAAGCGGATGAAGCGCCGGTCCCGCCACAGTGATAACGAGAGGGCCGTGTCCTGAGAGGAGTTCATGCCAGGTCTCCCGTCCGCTCCTCGGCGGCCTCCGGCAGGACGTAGCGCAGCAGTCGGACGCCACGGCTGTCGGCCGGCCGCCGCGCCGGGTCGCGCGTCACGTAGGGCGCGAGGACGGCTTCGATCGCGTCCTCGATGGCCGCGAGTTCCTCGGGGGACACCACGACGCGGGTGTTCGCCAACCCCGCGGGCTTGCGCCACACGGGATCGAGTTCGGGTTCGGTCTCGGTCACCCACCGCTGCGGGAGGTCGGCGGAGCGGGCGAACATCTCCCGCGACAGCACCCGGGCGGCGGACTGGCCCGCTTCGTCATCCGGCGCCCCGAATCGGAATCCCCGTGCCACGGCCTCCCATCGCCGTTCCCGGCGATCCGTTCCGGCCTCGGCGTCGCGGACCAGCCCGAAGCCCGCCAGGTGGCGCAGGTGCCAGCTGGTCACGGACGGGGTGGCTCCGACCTCCGGTGACAACTGCGTCGCCGTCGCCGGTCCGTGCCGTTGCAAACGCTCGAGGATCGCAAGCCGTACGGGATGTGCCAACGCGCGCATGGCCTTCGGGTCAGTGATCTCGATATCGCCCAGGCGATTCCCACGCTCCATGTCATGAGAGTGTCCTCTCATAATACGTGAGAGTCAACTCTCACACATTGCCCGCAACCGTCAGCCGGCGGCCAGCACCTCCACGCCCTGTGCCGCGAGTTGCCCGATGACCGGGTGGCCGGGGCCGGCGTCCGTGATCAGGCCGCTGATGTCCTCCCAGGGCAGCACCCGGAACCGGGAGGCCGTGCCGATCTTCTCGGACGAGGCGAGGACGTACGTCTCCGCGGCCCGTGCGGCCAGGGCGCGTTTCATCGCGGCCTCTTCGGCGTCGCCGGTGGTCAGCCCGGCCTCGGGGTGGACGCCGGTGACGCCGATCAGGCAGAGGTCGGCCGAGACGTTCTGGGCGGCCTCCACCGCGGCCGCTCCGCAGGCGACCGCCGAGTGCTTGAAGAGGCGGCCGCCGAGCAGGAAGACCTCGGCCCGGGGGTGGTCGAGCAGGGCGACCGCGATCGTCGGGCTGTGGGTGATCACGGTGCAGGCGAGGTCCGGCGGGAGGGCCCCGGCCACGGCGAGGGCGGTGGTGCCCCCGTCGAGGATCAGGGCACTGTCGGGCCGCACCAGCGCGGCCGCGGTCTCGGCGACCTGCCGTTTGCCGTCGGGGGTGACGGTCTGCCGGGCGGTGTAGTCCGCCACGGCCGGGGAGACCGGCAGCGCTCCCCCGTAGACCCGCTGGCAGAGCCCTTCGGCGGCCAGGTCGCGCAGGTCGCGGCGCACGCTGTCCTCGGAAAGGCCCAGTTCGGCGGCGACGCCCTTGGCGACGATCTTGCCCTCCCGGGCCAGCAGGCCCAGCAGGTGGTCGCGCCGCTCGGCAGCTAGCATTCGCGTTCTCTCCTGTTCTTGCACGTTTCTGTGTGTATCGTAGCGCGCCATGACCGACAAGCCGATGCTCGTCCTGATCGCCGGCCCCTACCGCTCCGGCACCGGCGGCGACCCACAGGCCATGGCCGCGAACCTCGCCCGCCTCGAAGCGGCGGCCTGGCCGGTGTTCACCGCCGGCCACGTCCCCGTGATCGGGGAGTGGATCGCCCTGCCCGTCCTGCGCTCGGCCGGCGCGGGCCCCACCGACCCCCTCGCCGACCAGGTTCTCTACCCGACCGCCGAGCGCCTGCTCGCCCACTGCGACGCCGTGCTCCGGCTCCCCGGCGACTCCGCCGGAGCCGACCAGGACGTCGCCACCGCCCGCCGCCGCGGCCTGCCCGTCTACCACGACGTCAGCGAGATCCCGCGCCGCGTCCCGCAGGAGACCACGTGACCACCCGCCCCGGCATCGACTCCCCCGACCACCGCGGCCGCACCGGCCTCGCCATGATCCACGACGGACGCATCACCGACGGCAAGACCATCCTGCTCCTGCAATGGGCCGCCCTGGACGGCCCCTTCGCTCCCCCACCGCACAGGGCCGACCGGTCCCCGCACTGACCGACCGCCTCACCCGATCCGCGCCGATTCTGCCGGGGCACCGCTGTGCGCGGCCTACCGATGTGCGCGGCCTACCGAATCAGGTCGACCGCGACCACGACCGCGGACCACGACCACGGGCCACGGACGGGCACCCGAGACAGGCAGGACCTGACGCGGCCCGGGCGGGCGGCCCTCCGACGCCGGTGGGCTCGTGGCGATGCGTCAGGCCGGGCTCGGCTCGGTGTCGGGGCCGTCCGCCGGGACAGCCCGGGGCACGGGCGGAACGGCACTCCGCCGGACGGTACGGCGGGCCACCATGCGGTCGAGGGCGAAGGTGCCCGGGCCGGTGACGGCGAGCAGCAGGAAGGCCCAGCAGTACAGGGCGGAGGGTTCGCCACCGTTCTGCAGCGGCAGCAGCGCCGAGGGCTGGTGGACGACGAAGTACGCGTAGGCCATCGAGCCGGACGCGACCAGCGAGGCGGCGCGGGTGAACAGGCCGAGCAGGACCAGGAGGCCGCCGCCGAACTGGATCACGGCCGCGTACCAGGAAGGCCACGCGCCGACGGGGACGGCCTCACCGGGGGCGCCGACGGCACCACCGAAGACGCCGAACAACGAGGCGGCGCCGTGGCAGGCGAAGAAGAAGCCCACGACGATCCGGAAGGCGGCCAGCACATGGGGCCGGGCCCGACCGGCGAGCGCAGCGGAGGTGGTCATCGAAGCTCCTTCGGCGAAGGGGAACTGACGACCGGTAGATTAGGTAAGGCTAAGCTAAGTGCACAAGTGGGCGGATGTCCGCCGCCGAGTGGAACCGCGGGCGCGAGTGAGGTCAGGCGCGTGCGGGGCCTGGCGCGAGTGAGGTCAGGCGCGTGCGGGGCCTGGCGCTAGCTACTGAGGGTTGCCGTTGGCGGCGAGGCGGGCGCTCATCTCCGCGTGGGCGCGCTGGGAGTGGGTGTTGGCCGGGTCGTGGATGAGCCGGAGGTAGTCGTAGAGGACCTGCACGCACTCGTCCCGGGTGGAGTAGGACGCGTCGGAGGCCGGCTCGAGGTCCTTGCCGACCTCCGTCAGCGTCCCGTCGGCCGGATCCCCGCCTCGGCCGGCCCTGGAGGTCGGGCCGGCCGTCAGCGATGCGACCAGTACGGGTCCTCCACGGTCGGTGGCGTCACGCGCAGTTGGTGCGGGTAGGTGTCCAACCGGCGGCCCGGCTGGGCGGAGTCCTTGCCGTACACCTCGGTGCCCGCGTACTGGACGCCGCCCAGGGAGGCCTGGAGGCTCACACCCGGGGCGTCCATCTCCAGGGTGACGAGGACGCCCTCGGGCGAGGTGGCGGAGATCTGGCGTTCGTCGGTCAGGTGGGTGTCGGTGTTGGCGCCGGCGAAGTTCTGGAAGGTGCCCACGTGGTATCCGTGCGCTTTCCAGTACTGGGCGAGTTGGCCGGCGAGGGCTTCGTACTTCGACTGGTCGACCCGGGCCTGGAGCGACCAGGTGCGGTAGACGGTGGAGGTCGGCCGCGGCTCGCCGTCCCAGTGGTTCGGGTCGCGGACCACGTAGTACCAGCCGTCGGAGTGTGCGACGTGCGGGGTGATGGCTCCGGCGGCGCCGTCGAGGGCGCTCTGGATGCCGTCCCGGGCCTTCCCGGCGTCCGTCCCGGACTTGTCGTGCCGGGCGATCGGTCCGTGGCCGTGGGCGAAGAGCCACGCCCCGGTCGAGACCGTGCCGACCAGGAGAAGGAGGAGCACCACGCCGAGGACGACCAGCCGCCGACGGTCCGTGGTGCGGTCGCTGGTCTGCATGTGCATCGTCCCCCGTGTCGGCGCCGATCTCCTGCCGGCCTTGATCGCGAGGCTACGGGAGGGCGGGCCCGGCAGGCCTGAGCACGGGTACTCAGATCCGGGCTCAGGGACGGTAGGCGGGCAGCCCGGTTCCGGAGGCCGCCGAGTGCTGCTGAGCGCTATCGGGGCCGGTGCGGCCGGTCGCCGGGCTCCTGGGTGGGGAACTGCTGGCCGGTGCCCGGGAGGGCGGGGGCCGGGTAGTTCGCCACCTCGTACTTGGCCAGTTCGAGCTGCTCGGCGGTCGGGGGCAGCGCCGGGGCCCTGCACACGCCGCTGTCGAACTGGAAGGCCGAGGTCAGGTTCCCGAAGGCGTTGCGGCGCCAGTCGGTGACGGTGGCCGACCGGACGCCGGTGAACCGTTCCAGGAACTGCAGCACCGAGGTGTGGTCGAAGGCCTCGCCGGCGACCCAGCCGCCCACCGTCCAGGGCGAGATGATGATGCACGGCACCCGGAAGCCGCCGCCGATCGGCAGACCGCCGACGAACTCGCCAGGCGTCGCGGCCGGAGGCACCGGTGGCGGCACGTGGTCGAACAGGCCGTCGTTCTCGTCGTAGTTGAGGATGAACACCGTCTTCGCCCAGACCTCGGGGTTCGATGCGATCGCCTCGATCTTGGAGGCGACGTAGTCGGCACCGGCGGCGGGCAGGTAGTCCGGGTGCTCGGACTGGTAGCTGGTCGGCAGGATCCAGGAGACGGCGGGCAGCCGGTCGTTGCGCGCGTCGTCCTCGAAGGTGCCGGCCGGCCGCGCCGTCATGCCCTTGCGGTGCAGTGCGCTGCCGGGCGCGGCCTGCTGGAAGCTCTTGAAGAGCGAGAGCATGTTGGTGCCGTAGTTGTCGGCTTCCTGGTACACCTGCCAGCTGACGCCGGCCGCCTCCAGCTGTTCGGGGTAGGTCTTCCAGGTCAGCGGCTTGGACGCCGAGTTCTCGATGATCGGGCCGCCCTGGCCGCCGCCGGCTCCGATCGAACCCGTCATCCAGTACAGCCGGTTGGGCCAGGTCGGTCCCTGGACCGAGCAGAAGTAGTTGTCGCAGATGGTGAACGAGTCGGCCAGGGCGAACTGGAAGGGGATGTCCTCCCGGGTGTAGTACCCCATCACGTACGGGCCGTTGACGCCGTCGGCGGACCGGTGCGCGGGCAGCCACCGGTCCATCTTCCCGCCGTTCCAGGCCTGGTGCTGCACCGACCAGGCGTGGCTGGTGGACGGGATCGCCTGCGCGCTCGTGGTGTGGGTGTCCAGGTGGAACGGCAGCAGGTAGCCGTCCGGGTTGACGCTGTCGGGCTGGTGGAACACCGAGCGCCCGTTGTCCAGCCGCAGCGCGTTCGGGTCCGCGAAGCCGCGGACACCGGCCAGCGTGCCGAAGTAGTGGTCGAAGGACCGGTTCTCCTGCATCAGCAGGACCACGTGCTCGACGTCCCGCAGCGAACCGGCCTTCGGCACCCCCGCGGCTACCGCCCGCTGGACACTCGGTGGCAGCAGGTTCATCGCCGCTGCCGCTCCCATCACACCGGCCGCCGATCCCAGCAGCCTCCGTCGGGTCATTCCGGACATCAGCCCTACCCTCTCCGTCGCGCCGGTGCGCGTGCGGGATGTCACCGCACCGGACCACCTGTGGCCTTCCCCCCGGAGCTTCTAGGCAGTGGGGATGACGGATGAACAGCCAAGGAATGTCAGGTACCCGCCAGGCGTCGTACCCGCCCCCGCACCACACTGCCGACCGGCCCGCAGGGGTGCTGGTCTGCACGGGTCATGGTGCGGGCGAGCAGGTCCCGGGCACCGGGGCCCGAGGGCGGTCTGCCTTCCTGGTAGTGCCGGGACTCGGCGTGGAGGAGGTCCTGGTTGCGCTCGGTCTCCTCGGCGTTGACCTCCGCGAGGAACTTAGCCCGTGCCCCTCCCCGGCGGTCTACTGATGACGTCGGGTATGGGAACCGTCCGCGTGCCTCTGTGATCACAGTGGGGCGAGGATCATGAGGACCTCGTCGCGGGTGTCGTGGGACGCGAGCCGGAGGGCTTCGGGCCAGCGACCGATCTCACGCCATCCGAGCCGCCCGTAGAAGTCCTCCAGGCCCTCGCCGCCCCGGGCTGCCAGATGGAGCTGTTCAAGGCCCAGCTCGTCGCGGGCGATCTTCCGAAGCTCGTGGACGAGAGCGGATCCGATGCCGCGGCCGCGGAGAGCGGGGTGGGTCTGGAGGTGGTGGATGGTGCCCCAGTGCCCGACGAGTCGGCAGGGATCGCGGTTGAGGATGACCCATCCGGCAAGGACGCCGTCGACCTGGGCGGCGAGGAGTCGGCTCTGCTGCGGGTCGAGACGACTGAGGAGCTTGTCCGCGACCGGCACGACGTCGTCCTGGCCGACCGGAGGGAACGGGAATCCGGCGGCGCCGCCGGCGTTGGTGACCGCGATCCAGCAGTCGATCAACTCTTTCCGCAGTTCAGGAACGATGTCGTGCGGGTTGGCTATCTGGACCAGGTGAAGGGCGGAGTCGTTCGGCATGGGCGGAGGATGCCAGAAGGGTCTGACATCCTCCGCGGAGTCAGGACGTCGCGGTGCGTCGGCCGACTTCGGCGGCGTAGTCGGCCCAGTCGCCGGCGGAGAGACGTTGCCAGGCGACGGTGACGTCAGTGGGGATGCCCAGGGTGCGGGCGAGGATCGCGGCGGGGATCTCGGCGGCGAGCTGGAAGAGTGCGGTGCTGCGGGCCTGGTTGGGGCGGATTCCGAGTTGATTCGGCCGGTGGATGAGCGGTGTGGTGCTGATCGGTCGGCCGGGCTGGCCGCCGGGGAAGAGCGAGGGAGACGGGGTGAGGAGTCCGATGGTTCGCATGGCCCTCGCGTTCGCGGCGATCGTGCGGGCCCGTACGGCACGCGTGTCCCCGTACTGATCCGAGTGCTCCACGAAGGACGGAGTTGTGTGCACCACTCAGGCTCAAGTCGGTATCCCCAAGCGGCTTTGGACGGGCGCCGGTCCGCTCATCATGGATCAACAGGAGTCTGGCGGGGCGCGTTGACGGGCCGTAGTCGGCTCAGGGCGGTGGGCAGCTCACCAGTGTGCACGACCCCGAGTCTCTGGGTGGCGCGGGTCAGCGCCACATAAAGGTCGTTCAGACCCCGGCGTGACTCGGTCACGATTTCTCCCGGTTCGACGACCAGGACCACATCGAACTCAAGTCCCTTGGCCTGCCGGGTGTCGAGCACGGCGACCCGGGCCTCCGGCTGGGGATCCTCTCCGATCGTCGCGGAGGGGACCGAACGGGTAACGGCCTTGCCCAGTTCTCGGACGCGTGCCCCTGGCACGATCACCGCGAGCCGCCGGTCGCCCAGCTCCGCGGTCTCGCGCGCGACCATCTCGGTCAGGCGCTCGGCCAGTTCCGTCTGCGGGACTTCCTGTCGCCAGGGCTCCACGCCGGTCTCGCGTACGGACTGCGGCACCTGCAGCGCCGGGTCGATCTCGGCCAGCACGTCGGCGGCAACCGCCATGATCTCGGCCGGCATGCGGTAGTTGACGGAGAGTTGCTCGAGCCGCCATCGCTTGTCCGAGTAGGGGCCGAGGACCTGATCCCAGGAGTTGGTGCCGGCCGGCTCACCGGTTTGCGCCACGTCGCCGACGATGGTCATCGAGCGGACCGGGCACCTCCGCATCAGCAGCCGCCACGCCATCTCCGACAGTTCCTGGGCCTCGTCCACGATGACGTGTCCGAAGGCCCAAGTCCGGTCGGCGGCCGCCCGCTCCGCCGCGGTCCGGTAGTCCGGCTCCTCGTGCCGTTCGGCCAGGTACTCGGCGTCCACCAGGTCGAAGGCGGAAAGGATCTCCGCCTCCTGGTCGTCCTCCAGGTCGGTGGAGCGGGAGCCGTGCGCGACGTCCAGCACGCCTTTGGCGTAGGCGATGCGTGCCCGGCGCTCTCGTTCAGCGAGTGCCCGGGCCTCCTGTTCGTCCTCCCCAAGGAGCTCTGTGGCGTCGTCCAGCAACGGCACGTCCGAGGACGCCCAGCCCCTGTGCGGCTCACGCAGCAACAACCGCCGTTCCTCCGCGGTGAGTTGGGGCGCCGCAGACGCAATCCGCTCCGGGGAGGCGAACAGGTCGGTCAGCAGCTGTTGGGGAGCCAGGACGGGCCACAGCATGTCCAGCGCTGCGTGTACCGCAGGATCCTGAAGCAGTTCCTGACGGATGTCCTCGATCTGGGCGTCATCCAGCAGATTGGGACCGCCGTACGGATCGGCGCCGATCCGGTCGCCGTACTGTTGGGCGAGCACCTCGCTGATCTGCTGGACCACGATTGGCCGAGCCTGGTTGTGGAGCAGACCCGAGTCGCGCGCCCGCTCACGCGCCCGCTCGCAGGTCTGCCGGTCAAGCCGAAGCGTCTCGCGCTCGTACTCGACCAGCACAACATCGTCAGGCACCCACTGCCTGTCGCGCACCGCTGTGGCGATCACGTCAGCCATGGTGATCCGGCCCTTGATCTCGGACGTGTCGGGCGACTCGACGAGGTCGGCGGTGACTCCCGGGTAGAGCTCGCCGACCGTGGACAGCAGAACTCCGCTTTCACCCAGGGAGGGCAGTACCTGCCCGATATAGCGCAGGAATGTGGGGTTGGGCCCGATGATCAGCACCACCCGCCTGGCCAGCTGTTCGCGGTGCGTGTAGAGCAGGAATGCCGCGCGGTGCAGTGCCACCGCGGTCTTCCCGGTGCCGGGGCCGCCCTGCACGACGAGCACTCCGTTGTGCGAGGAACGGATGATCCGGTCCTGTTCAGTCTGGATGGTCTCGACGATGTCCGTCATCCGGCCAGTGCGGCTTGCGTTGAGGGCAGCGAGGAGTGCCGCCTCACCCGTTACGCCCTCGTTCCGGAAGCTGTCCGCCGCATCGAGGTCGAGGACCTCGTCGTGGACCTCCGTCACTTTCCGGTGGCTCGTTCTGATGTGGCGCCGCCGCCTGACGCCATGCGGCGAGATGACCGTGGCCAGATAGAACGGCCGCGCGGACGGCGCCCGCCAGTCGATCAGGAGCGGCTTGTGGTCCTCCGCATCGCTGAAAACACCGAGGCGGCCGATGTACCGCGGCTCGTCGTCCTCGCGAAGGTCGAGCCTTCCGAAACACAGTCCGTTCTCGGCCGCAATGAGTCGGGCGAGTTTCCCCGAGTACATCGTGTGCGCGGCGTCGCGCTCGATCCTGCCTTGATGGGTACCGCTGTGGTTCTGGAGCAGGGCGTTCACTTGAGCCGAGATCCGCTCCCGGGACTCGTCGAGACGCTCGTAGAGCATCAAGACGTACGCCTGTTCCCGACGAGCTGCCTCTTCGCTTGACAAGTTGGACCCCTGTGTTAGAATTGACTGACTTTTTCTTTGTTGTGATTCAGTTTGCCAATCGTAGTGCTGCTTGCCCGCCTTCGCCAACGCGGCTCACAACTACGTCTCGTCATGCCTGGCAGGGCCACGGAATCCTCCCGATGCAGCCGCTGAAGGCGCGAGGAAGCAAAGTCGCCGACGCAGGCACGTCCGTGATCCCCTTCATCGGCGGGGTAGGTGCGCGGGGCTCCGCCCCACTGGTGACAGACGGACTGCGGGATGAGGATCAGAGGTCCGCTGGCCGAGGCCACCCAGGCGTTGTCGCTGTTCATGCCGGTTCCCTGCTATCGAGATGCAGGTGAGGTGATAGGCGATGGTGCGTCGGTTGATCGCCGGCTGGCGTCGGCTGACGTCAGCCCACCAGGGTTGGCACCGGTCGCACCACGGTTCGCCGGTGGCGGAGGAGATCTCGCAGGGTGCCGATCGCCCGCAGATCCCGCAGGTCGCGGCGGTGCGAGGTCGGCAGTGCTGTCACACGAGCAACGCCTCGAGCTCCGGAAGTCGGCCGAACAGGTCGGGGAGACCGCGCACGCCGTTGCGCACGGACTCGTGCGACAGCGCGAGGTCAGGGCCGGTGCTCGCCTCGACGCCGGCGAGGCACCGGAGGACGTTCCACCTCGTGTGCCCCAGCCAGCCGCCGATCATGAACACAAACCAGCTTGGACCTGACGGCGGCAGCGCTCCGCCCCCCGCGACATAACCGTCGAGGACCGAGCGGAAGATGGCGGGCTTGATGTCGTTGAAGCCAGGTCCCTTCGCGAGGCTCAGCGCGGTCGAGCCGAGCTCACCGGCCAGGTCGAGCATCCCCGAGAGCTCCCAGTCAAGCAGCACCGGCCGACCCTCTCGAGCGAGCAGGTTCCACGGTTGGATGTCCTTATGGGTCAGCACGACGGGGCCCGGCCGTTCGCAGGTGTCGACGAGGTGGGCAATCGCGAGGAACGTCTCGACGTGGGAGGCGAGTTCGTCGGCCCACGGCTGTCCGGTCGCCGCCGCCCGCTCGGCGAGCTCGGGCCAGTCCCGTGACGTCGGATCCTCGATCGCCACGTGGGTCCACGCGACGTCGAGCGCGTGGATGCGCGCGAGGATCTCACCGATATCGAACGCGTACGCCGCCGACACCGGTGCTTCGGGCACCGTTTCTCCCTCGACCCATCGGTGGACGAGCGTGTGGTGGCTGGCCGAGATCGGCTCTGGCATCGGGATGCCGGCGGCGAAGGCCGCCCGCTCGAACCTGAACACGTCCTCGACGTGGTAGGTCCAGCGGCGGTCGACGAGGTTCAACTCCTTCACCGCGAACGACCCTTGGTCGGTGTCGAGCCGGTACATCCGGTTGGCGAACCCGCCGTGGACGCGGATCATCGGCCTGATCGGCGTGCCGAGATGCGAAAGGTTCACCCATGCATGTTAGGGGCTGGCAGTTCATCCATGCACCGGACTTTCCCGCGATGCATGCTCACGATCACCGCCACGCCGACGAACGGCCACAGCTCGACCACTTACCAATCACGCCTTGGCTGCGCCAGGCCGGCGTACCCGCCTCGATCCGGTGCGACTGGTGCGACTGGTGCGACTGGTGCGACTGGTGCCGGCGTACCCTGCCCGACAACGACACCCCAGTCGACCCCGGCCCCTGCACCTCCCGGTACTGACCCACCCCCCACTGCCAGGCCAACTCCCTCACCACCTGCGACTGCTGCACCATCTACGGCCCCCAGCCCGGCCCGGCCGCACACGCCAGGACGGCTGAACCCGACAGTTCCCGAGCCGACCTCAACGCCCAGGAGCGGCGGGAGCCAGGGCCTGGCGGCGCCCAGGAGACTGGGTGGGACGGGCGGGCAGCACGAGGCGGGCGGCACCGCGATCCGCGGTACGGGTACTCAAGGACCCGGGACGATGTCCGCGCTACAGATGACGTTGGGGCCCTGGCAGGAATCGCGCGGATCAGGCGAGGGGTGAACGCTCGGCCGACCCGTCGGCGGCGGACCATCGGCCCCCTCCTCCAGAGAGAGCGTCAGCGCACAACCACCGACCACCAACACCGCCCACACACCCACCGCACCCCGCTGCCAACGCTTCACATTGATCCCCCCCAGGCCATGTCAGCGGCCACTGTACCCGGCAACCGAGAACAGCCCCCGGCACCACCACCCGATCCCGGACCCGGTACGGGCGGACGGGACGGAAGCCTGAGGTGAGACGGAGGCCCGGCCACGGGCGAGGCCGGGCAGCGCAGGCCGGGCAGCGCCACAGGGCGAGGAGCAGCAGCCGGACTCCGGGAACACATGCGATAGCTCGACGGCCCGTCCAAGCAGCTGGATCGGGAGAACTTCGACCGCTTCGGTCTGCCCCGAGGTTCTTGGAAGTGTCCAGATAGAGGTTCAGGTCGCGGTGCTTGAGCGGGGGCGAGCGGGCCACGCCCTGCCGCGGATCTCGTGGCCCTCGGCGGAATGCCGCAGTCGCTGTGCGAGGCGACGGTCGCGGTCCTGCGCTACCGGATGCACTACACCGCCTACCTGACAATGCTTTCGTCGGCCTACCGCAAGCACCTGTTGGGCGAGGAGCCGGGCAGCGAACCGGACGGCCTGGCGTCGGCCACCCGTCCGCTGGTCCTCGGCGGCGCCGGGCGCGGTCTGCCCGTCCCCTTCCTCCTCCTCGGCCTGGCCTGGCCTGGCCTGGCCTCCTGGGCGACGGGGTCGGTCACCGCCTCGGTGAACTCGGACGACGACGACAACGACGAGTTCATCAATCCCACCCAGCGCGTCCGCACGCCCCTCGTCCCGGGCCCCGTCGACCGCGTGCCGCAGGGCCCGCCCGGCGCCGGCTCCGTCGGGGGACGGCTCCCCGCGGGGGCCGGTCACAGGGGTACGGCTCCCTGTGACCGGCCGGTGGGCTCAGTTGATGTGGAGCGTCGTGATGGTGCCGTAGTTCTTGGTGATGGCCTGGTTCTTGCCGAAGCTGTGGCGGTAGAGGGAACCGTCGCCGGGCTCGTACTCGAAGTACCCGGCGTTGTTGCCGCTGCTGAAACTCGTGACCGACCTCTGGTCGATCCAGATGTCACCGGCGTTCGCGAAGCACCTCCTGAAACCGGTGCCGTTGTCGTTGGTGATGCCGATGGTGAAGTAGTCGCCGACGAAAAGGCATTCGGCGAAGTTGACCTCGTTGGTCGCGTGGGCGGGCACGGTGCCGACGGCCAGAGCCATCATGGCGACCCCCGCGGCCACGGCGATTCGTCGCTTCAGCATGACGCAGACTCCCTGGTATATGAGGTGGGGCATACGAGTCGAACTGAAGGGACACTAACAAGAGGTGTTCAGGCCGCAACCTGATGTGACGATTTTCGGACATCATTCCATTTGCTGGGACTTTTACGGGACTTTGCCGAGACGAACTCCGCACCTGCCGCACGGACCGCACAGCCGTCCAGGCCGACTCCCCAGCGCGGGGTGTGGATCGCGTGTCGGGGGTCGAGACTGGTTGAGCCCGCTTATTCGGCTGTCGTCAGTTCGCCGTGGTGTCCAGCCGGATGGTGACCGTAGGTGGTCCCCGGCGGCGTACCGGCTCCAGGTGCCGCCGGCTTGGGAGGCCAGCCTGGCGGTGGTGACCTGGTGGGAGCCGAGGGCGTCGGCGACGACGGGGGCCGGCGTCTCCAGGACGGGCTCGCGGATCGCGCAGGCCCGGCTGGCGGTGGCAGGGACACCGAGGAAGGCATCCCGAGCGCCGGCCACTGACCGTCACAACCGGGGTGCGGCCCCGCCGGCCCCGGGTTCGTCCTCTGGGCGGACGGCGGGTGAATCCTGCCTCGTGGCGCCCGAGACGCTGCAGGAGACGTGGAACTTCCGGCCGATCAGTGTGGCCACCCGCGTAGCCGTCCACACCTGGTCCTCCACCAGCCATGGGCAGCCGGCCCCTGCTCCAGACCCATCAGGGACTTCGCGAAGGTTCACCCTGACGAGCCGAAGTCAGTAACTGCTGACCAAACAGGCAGACAAACGCTGCTGCTTGAAGTGCGCCAACCGGGGGCAGACGCTGCGGCGCCGCGTCGCGCGTTGAGTCACGGATGAAACCGCCACCGGCCTTCGGCGCAGACGCCCCCTGTGATAACGGCATCGGCGCGTGGACGGGAAATCTTCCTGCCTCGGACGGCTTTGAGGGGTTGCCCGTACGGGAACGCGCCGAAGAATCTCCGGTCTCGGCGGTGTTGACGGGGCCTCGGGCATCGCGGACATCGTCGCCGCCTGGCTGCCCAGCCGCGCGAACACCGCCCCCGCCGTGACCTCCGACGGTGCCATGGCACGCGGGCTCCTGCACGAGCAGCTCACCGCCGCCGCCGAACCCGCCGTCGAGCGCTTCTGGCAACTGCTGCACGTCCTCGGTGGCCGCCCCGCACCGGCAGGGATCGCCGAGGCAGGACAGTGGCTCACCACCGCCCTGCTGGCCAACCCCGCACCCGGCGCGCGACGCCCGACTCGAAGCCCTCTACACAGACGACACCGACCCCTGGCCGGGCGGTGTCCTGGACGCGTTCACACGCGGCCCGGCCCCCGGCCGTCGCGTCGTCGAGCAGTTCCTCGTCGAGCTGCTCGTACACGGCTGGGACCTTGCGGCCGCGCTCGGCCACGACCGTGACCTGGAGCCCGACATCGCGCGCGCCGCCCTGCCGGTCGTCCGGGAGATCTACGACGGTCTGCCCCGCACCGCCGGCGGATCCATCGCCTCAGCGCAGCCCGCACCCGAGCGCGCGCTGGCCCTCGACCATGTAGCAGCATTCCTCGGTCGCCGCATCCCGCCCACTCACCCACCCACCCGCCCCGCTAGCGCAAGAAGCGGGGCGGGGCGACACCGGCGTGGGCGGCGGCGCGGATCAGCCGGCCTGCTCCTGCTCGGCCTCCACCCTGGCGTTCCACTCGCGCTTGGCCGCCCGCCAGGCCTCGTCACTCTGACCGAGCCGCCAGTAGCCCGAGACCGACAGCCGCTCACGCGGGATGCCCCGCTCCACGCGCAGCAGGCGCCGCAGTTCCTTCACGAAGCCCGCCTCACCGTGCACGAACGCGGATGCCGTGCCGGCGGGGAATTCCAGCGCGCCCACCGCCTCGACCAGCGCCTCGCCCACTGGGCGCGCGCCGCGGTGCAGCCAGCTGATCTCGGCCCCGGCGGGTGAGACGATCTTCTGCTCCTCCGCGGCGTCCGCGACCTCGACGAAGACGTGCACCACGGCATCGGCCGGCATCCGTTCCAGCGCTGCGGCGATCGCGGGAAGCGCGCTCTCGTCGCCCGCCAGCAGGTGCCAGTCGGCGCTCGGGTCGGGGGCGTAGCCGCCGCCGGGGCCCAGGAAGCGCACCGTCTCGCCGGGCTGTGCGCGGGCCGCCCACGGCCCGGCCAGGCCCTCGTCACCGTGCACCACGAAGTCGACGGTCAGCTCGCGCAGTACCGGGTCCCAGGTCCGCACGGTGTACGTCCGGGTGACCGGCCGCTGCTCGGGCGGGAACTCCTCGCGGATCCGCGCCATGTCGAAGGGCTCCGGGTAGCTCACGCCCTCGGGTGTGAAGAGCACCTTGATGTAGTGGTCGGTGAACTCGGTGGCGTCGAAGTCGTCCACCCCCGCACCGCCGAGGACCAGACGCACCATGTGCGGTGTGATCCGCTCGGTGCGCAGCACCTGCGCTTCACGGGCCTGCGGTGTCCGGCGGGTCGGTTGGTCTGCCATGGTGCCCCCCTGGGCTGTGTGATCGCACTTCTCGGTTAGGCTCGCCTAAGTTAACACCCCCGAGGCAGCGCGCGACCCGAGGACGGCAACCGATCCCCAGGACGTCGAGGTCACCGGCGGTGACGGCCCGGTAGTCGATGACGGTCCGGTAGTCGCCGTCGCCCCACGGGGCCAGGACGGCCCGGATGCCGCCGTGGCCGGCCCGGCAACAGTCAGAGCACGCCGCGCGCGGGAGGAAGCGGCCTCCACCGCCTCGCCCGCGTCGCACTTCGCCGGATCGCCGGATCGCCGGATCGCCGCCGGCCGAACGCCCTCAGAGGCATCGCCGCCGCCGAGGCCGCCGGGAAGGCGCTGGGGCGCTACGGGTTCGGCTGCGCCTCGTGCAGCCGGCCCCGGTCCAGCCGGAGCACGGACGGCAGGAAGCGCGCGTCCGGATCGTCGGACTCGTGGCCGCGGCGCCGGGGCACGGGTTCCCCCTTCAGCCGGGACAGTTGGGCACCGGCCAGTGCGCGGACGTCGGAGGCCGACGGGTCACCGGCCCACCCGGCGACCGATGGCCAGGACGGGAGCTTGGCCAGCCTGCTGGCCTTGCGCACGCACGCGCGCAGCCTGCCGCGGGCCTCGGTGCGCGCCCCGGCGCGCAGCGCGGGCTGGGCCAGCCACGGCTGGAGCAGGTCCGGCCGGTCCACCGGCAACCCCGCCAGGGTCCGCCCGTCCGGCACGTCCGGTTCCAGGCCCGCGAGAACGGCCCGGCAGCACAGGTAGAACAGCTGTTCCGGATTCAGGGACGGGTGCACTTCGCGGACGGTCATGAGGGCCTCGCGCACCCGGGCCCGGTCGGTGTCCTCCTCCACCCGCAGGAGCGCGAGGTAAGCGACCCGCTCGCGCACGTGCGGGGAACCGAGTTCATTGGCCCGGGCGAAGTGCCGCCCGGCCCTGTCCAGGTCGCCGTCCTCGATGGCGTGGTACCCGAGGTCGCACCACCAGTCCGCCTTCCGGGGCCATTCGGGTCTTGACGGTTCGTTCCTGGTCGGATCCCGCCGGAACGCTCGCCATCGAAGTGCCCCGGGGCGCAGGCTACTTCCGTTGCCGCGTCAGCACGGACGCGGCGCGACCGGAGGGACGAACATGACGAGCACGCGCGGCCGCATCGCCGCCCTGCTGGGCGCCGTCGCGGTGGTCGCCGGCACCACCCTGGCCACCCCCGCAGTCGGCTTCGCCGCCACGGCCGGAGCGGCCCGCGGCGGCGGGATCACCGGGCAGGCGCCCTGCCCGGACGCACCCGAGTTCATCTGCGGGACCCTCACCGTCCCGTTCGACCACAGCGGTGCCGCCCCCGGCACCCTCGACCTCGCGGTGGCCGTCACCGGCAACACCACGGCGCCCAAGGGCGACCTGCTGTTCCTCACCGGCGGTCCCGGCCAGCCCGGCGTCCCGGCGATGAAGCGGACGGCGAGCAAACTGGAGCCCGTCCTCAAGGACTACCGCCTGGTGATGTACGACCAGCGCGGCACCGGCCGGGGCGCGCTCCAGTGCCCGGGCCTCCAGGAGGACATGGGCTCCTCCGACCTCGCCGTGCCGCGCAAGCAGTCGATCGCCGACTGCGCCGCCGCCCTCGGCCCGAACGCCCGCCGCTACAGCACGGCGGACACCGTCGCCGACATCGACCAGCTGCGCCGCGCGCTCGGCGACCGGCGCCTGACCGTGGACAGCGTCTCGTACGGCAGCTTCGTCGCCGAGCGGTACGCGCTCGCCCACCCGGCGCACGTGGCCCGGCTGGTGCTCGACTCGGTGGCACCGCGACAGGGTCTCGACCCCCTCGACCTGGCCGCGCTGCCCGCGAGCGCCCGGGTCCTGCGGGCCGCCTGCCAGGCCACCGGCTGCACCACCGACCCGGCCGCCGACCTCGCCGCCACCGTTCGGCGGTACGGCAACGGGGCGCAGATCCTGAGTGCGCTCACCGGCTACGAGTTCATCGACCCGAACTACGGCGGGGTCCCGGAAATCCTGCACGAGGCCGCCGCCGGGCAGCCCGCGAAGCTCCAGGACTTCTTCGAGCTCGTCCGCCAGCAGGTCGACGCCGCCTCGGCCGAGGAGCTCAGCCAGGGGCTGCACTCCGCCGCCCTGTGCGCCGACTCGCACTTCCCGTGGGGCACCACCGACACCCCCGTCGCGGGCCGCGCGGCGGCGCTGGAGCGCACCCGGCAGCGGCTGACCGCCGAACAGACCTGGCCGTACGACCCGGCGACCGCGACCGGGCTCGGCAGCCTCCTGGTCTGCCTCGACTGGCCGCGCGAGCAGGTGCCGCCGACGCCGTCGGACCACCGCAAGCTGCCGAACGTGCCGGTGCTGCTGCTCGGCGGCGACCGGGATCTGGCCACGCCGTATGAACTGCTGCATGAACAGGCCGAGTTGGCACACGACCCGCAGATCGTGATCGTGCCCGGGGCGGCGCACTCGGTGCAGAACCGGGCGGCGAACCCGGCCGGCCGGCAGGCGGTGTACGACTTCCTCCTCAAGTAGCGGGAGCCGTCGGCAAGTAGCGGGAGCCGTCGGCGGGCCGTTCCGTACGGGGGACGGAACGGCCCGCCGCGTCGCCGACGACTTCAAGAACGAGTGATCACCAGGCTCCCACCACCCCAGAAACGGAGCAGGCGGAGCAGACGGAGCAGGCCGAGCAGGCGGAGCTGATGACGCTCTCCGGATCTCCCCACGTGGTGCTCCGAGGTCGGCCGGACCTTGCTCAGCCGGTCTCCTCACCTGTCGTGTGCCCCTGGGGCGACCCCGGCTTTGCGCGCGGCCAGCGCCCGACAGCCGGCCCGGACCACGCGGCCGCTGTGGCCCAGGGGGGTCAACCGGCCCGAACTCCTCAGCGCGGGTCGATCAGCGCGGGTCGACCGGTGTGAGAACTCCGAGCCGGTCCTCAATGGCCTGGGCCGCTGCCAGACACAGGTCCTCGCGGAACGCGCGCCCGACGATCTGCACTCCGGACGGCAGCCCGTCGGCCGTCCCGGTCGGCACGGCCACCCCGGGCACACCCACGAAGCTGGTCACCGTGCACAGGCGCATTCCCGACCCGACGCGGTCCCACCCGGCCCGGTCGCGCGACTCCAGCCCCGGTTCGACGGGCGGTTCGGTGAACGAGGGGCCGAGCAGGAGCGGGTACTCGTGGAGGAATTCGGCCCAGGAGCGGCGGATGTTCAGCCAGGTGCCCATGAGCTTCATGAATTCGTCCGCGGTCGCGGGCGGGGTCCGCTCCATCATCATCCCGATGTAGCGGTCCCCGCCCTCGCCGAGCAGCCCCCGCACCACCGGCCAGGTCGGGGCGAACTCGGTCACGGTGATCCGGCCGTAGGCGTCGAGTGCTTCGTCCAGCCGGGGCACGTCCGGCACTTCGCGCACGTCGTACCCGGCGTCCCGCAGCGCGTCGGCCGCGGTCGCGATGCTCGCGCGCACCGTGGGGTGGACGCCGTGCCCGCCGGGGTCGGCCACGACCGCGACCTTCACCGGCCCGGGCAGCGGCTCGCCGTACGCGGGCACCGGTACGGCTCGCGGGTCCCGCGGATCGGTGCCCGCCAGCACCTCGTACGCCAGCCGCAGATCTCCCACGCTCCGGGCGAACGGGCCGTCGGTGACCAGCAGTTGGGACGCCGGTCCGGGGTCGTCCGGACCGAGGATCCGATGGTCCGCGGGGAAGCGGCCGGTGGTCGGCTTCAGCCCGGCCACACCGCAGAACTGGGCCGGGATTCGCACCGATCCGCCGGAGTCGTTGCCGAGCCCGAGCGCGGCCATGCCGGTGGCCACGGCCACCGCGTCGCCACCGCTCGTTCCGCCGGGAGTCCGGCCGCGGTCCCAGGGATTGACCGTGTCCCCGAACAACTTGCTGCGCGTGTGCATCCCGGCCAGGATCAGGGTGGGCATGTTGCTGTGCCCGATCGGGATCGCCCCGGCCGCACGCAGCCGGGCCACCGGGGGCGCGTCCGCCGGCGCCACCAGATCACGAAAGCGCGGGGTGCCGAACGTGGTCGGCACCCCCGCGATGGCCGTGGACTCCTTCACCGTGAACGGCACCCCCGCGAGCGGCCCCAGCTCCTCGCCTGCGGCCCGGCGCCGGTCCGTCCGCTCGGCGGCCTCACGGGCGCGCTCCGCCAGGAGCCGGGTGACCGCGTTCACCTGCGGGTCGACCTCGGCGATGCGCTCCAGATGGCTCTCCACCAGCTCGACGGCGCAGACCTCCCCGTCACGCACCGCCTTCGCCTGCGCGGCTGCCGGCAGCTTCCACAGGGCATCCCCCATGACTCTCATCCTCCCCATCCACGTTCCGATGCGCTTGCATCGGAACTGTAGCCTGGGAACCGATACGAGCGCATCGAATAACGCATCGAAGTAACGCATCGACCAACGGAGGCGACCGGGCATGCCCAGACAGGTTGACCACGAGGACCGGCGCCGCCGCATCGCCGAGGCCGTCTGCCTCATCGCCGGCGAGGACGGGCTGGAGGGCGTGACCCTGCGCGACGTCGCCGCCCGCGCACAGGTGTCGATGGGCGCCGTGCAGCGCTGCTTCCGCAGCAAGGAAGAGATGCTCGTGTCCGCTCTCGAGAACATCGGCGAACGGATCACCGCACGCGTCCGGGCCCGACTGCTCCAGAGCCCGGCCCAGTCGGCCGCCACCGCCCTGGGCCACGCGGCCACCGAAATCGCGCTGCTCCGGGAGGAGCACCGCGCCGAGGCACGGGTCTGGCTCGCCTTCGTCGCGCAAGCCGTGGTCAGCGAGCCGCTCGCCGACACGCTGAAAACCAACTACACGGCCCTGCACGAGGCGTTCACCCAGCTCATCCGGGAAGCCGGCGAGAGCGCCGCGAGCACCGCACCCCTCGACCCGCAGCGCGAGGCCCGCGCCCTCCTCGCCCTCGCCGACGGCCTCACCACCCACGTCCTCATCGGCCGCCTCACCCCGCAGGAAGCGCAGGACGTCCTGCACGCGCACCTGGACAGCCTCTGGGAACGGCACGCCCTGCCTGGTCACACCGCCTTGAACGGCCCGGGCCGTTCGGACGCGATCTGACTCACCGTCCACCATCCGGACCCGCCCGCCAACCATGGGCAGGCCCTCACCCGCGCTCGCCGGCCCCCACCCTCCCCACACCAGGTTGTCGGCCTCGCGCCGGCGGCGCATCCACCGCACGAGTGCGACGACCCACGACACCTCAAGGGCGGGGGCGTGGCGGGCGGGAGCGCATCCCGGCCGCCGCCCACCTGTTCGCGAGCCGGGGAGTCAACGCCACCGGCATGGAGCGGGCCGCGGAGGCTCCCCCCGTGCCAACGCGCTCAGCCGTACACGGCGGCCAGGTCGCGGCCGCGCTCGCTCAGTTGGTAGTAGACCCGGTGCTGCTCCCGGGACTCCAGGACGAAGCCGGCCCGGTGCAAGGCGGTGAGGTGGTGGGAGACCGCGCCGGGGGTGAGCCAGTGACGGTGAGCCAGTTCGGTGGTGGTGCGCGGGGTGGCCAGGTCACGCAGGATGCGACCTCGGGTGCCTGCCATCTGGTCGGCGGCGAGTCTGCCCGCCGGCCTGCCGCCGTCGCCGCCGTCGCCGCCGTCGGCCGCAGGGTACGCGGGGTAGGAGATCACCACCTGCTGCGGGCCGGCTCCGGGGAGCGGGTCGATGGCCACCGACAGCGAGCCGTTGAAGACCGATGGCACCAGGATCAGCATGTCGGCTTCCGGCACGTCGACGTCGAACGGGACGTCGATACGCAGGTGGTCCCCGTGCCAGCCGATGCGCGGGTCGAGGCCGGGGAAGACGTCCGCGAGGCCCTGCCGGGACATGGTCCGGGCGCGGCGGGCGATGTCGCATTCGAAGCCGCGCGCTCAACTCCCGGGCCTGCGGCTGCACGGGGCAGTACTCGAACAGCAGCCCCTCGATCAGCACGTGCAACGGCGAGATCACGAATCGCGGTGGAAGTGCTTCGGGACGACCCGATGGCCGAGGGCGACATGTACGAGGGCGATCTGCTGTCCGCCGTTCTGGCTAGTACTCCAGCTGTAGATCACGATCATGCTTGGGTCGCGGCTTGGCGTCTGTAGTGACTGGCCTGGGAACGGGCTTGATGACGACGTCTCCAG